>NZ_BAACAN010000029.1:0-29702 GCF_054687055.1 Segatella asaccharophila
ATCACTCAACTCCAAACTCAAGAGATTCAGAGCGCAACTACATGGAGTCTCTGATCTTCCCTTCTTCATGTATAGAGTTTCCTTAATCTTTGGGTAAACTAACACGGAACTATGCTGGTGCCCCGATTTTCCCCTTAGACTTAACAGAAGCCAGAAACTCCGGTGTTTGCAATCCCGTTGTAGTACTGATCAATCCATTCTTTTCCTGTAAAGCGGTTAAGAGGTAAGGTTTCAACTGCTCATAAGTTGACAAAAGCATACGGTTATCACCGGTATAGAGATAGTCGTTCCAGGCTATCAATGCAGTCTATAGAATCCATTCAGTGGGCCATGTCGGATGATTCAAGATATAACTGTATATACGACGTGCCATCGAATATTCCCGGTCAACGCCATAATGTCTCAATTGGTTGATATAAGCATCCGCAGCATAAGACGTACGTTCTCTGTCTCCATCCACATATATTCCGGCAAAAGAAGTAGCCTTAATCGAATACTTACATAAATCATACACCCTGTTCAATGTATCATTGTCACATTTGAAAAAAGATGCTTCATCATTAAAAGGATAGTGAACCAACTCACGCGTTATATCCTGTTTTTTCAAGTTTATATTCTTGCATTCTATCTCACAGTATCTAAACGGTAACACCTCTCCGATGTAATTATGACTGCCATTTGTCTACAGGAAAAGTCAAAGGAATCAATAACAAGATAAAAGTGATGAAACGAAATGCGTATGGCTTCAGGGATGAGAGATACTTTACACTACGACTCTATGCACTGCATGATTGCCGTATCACTCGAAATGTCGGATGAACCAAAATAATCTCATCCTAAAAGACCTGTGGATTCTTTCGGCGGCCGCCGCTTAGAGGATGGGCAAAATATTAACGAAGTATTGATAAAAGCAAGACTGTTACAAATATTTTTATTAAATTTGCAACGAATGCCTATCTTATAAACAGAGCTTAAACCTACTTAGTAGTGCAACTATCTAATAATAAGCGAGTATCAGCTCTGTAGATAAAGAAAGGCTGTAAAACACATCTTGAAACGTACAACTTAAAAGGCAACTCAAACTATTGGGTGAAGCCAAAACTCAAAAAATATGGAAACAGCGCATGAGCAAAATAATGGTTCACAGTTAGTCGTACTCGAAGAAAACCAATTGGTGTGTCAGCTCACTAACCGAGTGGTCAAAGCCACTGACAAGGAGCTGACTCTTCAGTCGATGATAGCCATGATGGCAGATGAGTATGAGTTCGCACCAGAAGACATGGAACGCGACTTCAGAATGGAATATGAAGACCCGGACACTGGCAAGATGAAGAAACAAAAAGTGGATTTAGCCATTTTCGAGTCGGGGAAGCCTCATATTTCTGACAATGTCATCCGCGTTATAGTTGTGGCACGAGATGCTAAGGTCAAGGACACCGATGCCAAAAACGGTGTCAAAGCTCTGTTGGAGAATCTGCTCAGCTACAGCAACTGCGACTTCGGGTTATGGACCAATGGCGAGGACTTGCGCTATCTCCATGTTTTTGAAAATGAATTCGGACAGCCTGATACGGAAGAGTTGACCGATTTTCCTGCTGCCGACCAGACACTAGAAGACATGGTGAAGGAAGGCGACCGTGCCATCCCCCGTACTCCGGCCAACGAATCATTGGTCAAGACCTTCAAGCGCTGTCATGATTATATCTATGGCAATGAGGGCCACAAGAAAGATGCCTTTTGGGAACTTCTGAACCTTATCTTCTGCAAGCTCTACGACGAGAAGCGCATACAGGAAGATGCCCGTAAAGGCGAAAGCTATCATCGGCGTTTCTGGGTGGGCGTGAAAGAGCGCAACACCCAGAGGGTCAGCACGCTGTGGCCGAGCGCATCAAGGGCGTATTTGAGGAGTTGAAGACAAGCCAGATCTTCAAAGACGTCTTTGATGGCAATGAGATGATCAATCTGTCTGACCGTGGCATTGCAGCCGTGGCCTCCGAGCTGGCTAAGTATTCTTTCACCGATGCAACGGTAGACGTGAAGGGTACGGCCTATGAGACTATTGTCGGTACCACACTAAAGCGTGAGGCCGGACAATTCTTTACACCGAGAAACGTCATCCGCTGTATGGTGGATATGCTCGACCCCGGAGAGGACGACCGTGTGGCAGACATCGCCTGCGGTACAGGTGGATTCATCGTCAGTGTTCTCGACCATGTACGTCATAAGATAGCCCGTCGTCTTTTCCCCGATGCTGATGAACTGCATCTGAAAGTAAAACTGAACGACATCAGTGTGATTGACGCAACAAGAGAATATGCCGAGACTAAGCTCTTTGGTTTCGACTTCGACCCAGACTTGAAGAAGGCAGCTCGTATGAATATGGTGATGGCTGGCGATGGTCATACCAACATATTCAATATCAACTCTTTGGAATATCCGAAGGGCGCACTTCCCGACGTATCAAAGGTGGCAGAAGCCGTCAATGAAAGCATCGTCAAGAGCAAGGACAGGGACTTCCCGTTCGGCACCTCCACAGACAACGCGCAGGGCAAGTTCGACATGATATTCACCAACCCGCCCTTTGGCTCCAAAGTGGAGGTTGACCCTGCCATTGCCGCCAAATACGAACTTCAAAGCAACGCCCCGGAAGTGCTGTTCATTGAGTGTGCTTATAACTTTCTGAAGCCCGGTGGCAAACTTGCCATCGTACTCCCCGATGGCATTCTCGGTAATCCGAATACAGAGAGCGTGCGTTTATGGATATTGCGGCATTTCAAGCTTTTGGCTTCTGTTGATCTGCCTGTAGAGACATTCCTTCCACAGGTAGGTGTTCAAGCCTCTTTGCTTTTCCTTCAGAAGAAAACAGCTGATGAGCAGCTCGTTGATATTGAGGATGAGGATTATGACGTGTTTATGGCTATTGTGGAGAAAGTTGGCAAGGACCGTCGCGGCACTCCTATCTACGTGAAGGACGACGATGGTGCTGAAGTGTTCTACAAGGAGGCCAAACGTTGGATTTCAATAGCCCCTAATGGCCGCGAAATGACACACTCTCGTTTTGAGCGGGTACGCCATTTGGATGACGATCTGCCTAAAGTAGCTGAGGCTTACGAGAAATTTAAGGAGGAGAGAGCATGAAAAGTACATTTGTAAAAAGCTCAGAGGTAGTCTCTCACAAAATTAGATTTGACAGTAAGCATTATCTTACAGATGATGCGTATTTAAGTATGATAATAGAGAGGCACTCAAATCAATGTGCTGTCTTGTCTGAATTGGCAGAAGTCTTTAATCCTCCAGTATTTAAAAGACAATTTTGTAAAAAAACAAATCGTTCTGTAGAATACTTCCAGAGCTCTGATGTCCCAATGTCAACAGAATCCAGTCCTGTAAATATTTATAAAGGTCAAGCAGAAAATTTAAATTTATTAGTTGCTAAAGGCGATATTCTTATAACAGGTTTTGGTACTATTGGATATACTCGTTTAGTATCCAAATGGCAGGATGGTGTCTGCTACGCAAACAATGTTTGCAGAGTTAAGACATATGATAACGTACATAGCGGCTATGTTTATGCTTTTTTATCATCTAAATTTGGATGGGCGCAATTAAACAAGAATGCTTCTGGTTCAGTTGTAAGATATATTGAAGCTCCTGGAATTAGAAAGACTCTTATTCCCAAGTTCCCCGACTCATTTCAAGCTGAGGTTGACAACTTGATTCAAGAATCGTCAAGACTGAGAGAAGAAGCTAATGACAAACTGAAAGAAGCCAAAAGTAGATTAATTGATTTCTGTAATCAGCCATTTTCCAAGAGCAATGGAATTAAATGCAACAGCATTAAAATTTCGAATATTCGGAAATCATTAAATACACGTTTCGATCCTCCTATATACATTAATGACGGCGTAGATTGGATGGCTCATATAAAGAAAGAGACTGTGTTGTTAGGTGACATCGATGTCAAAACGTGGTATCCAGGTATATTCAAACGCATTTATGTAAAGAAAGGCCTACCTTATATTAAAGGTTCTTCTGTCTTCAACATAAATCCGTTTAGATCATGCGATCATCTGTCAAGTGCTCGAACACCGATGCTCGATGAATTATGGTTGACAGACGGCTTATTATTGATAACATGTGCCGGTGCCGTAGGTCTTGTAAAAATGATAACCAAAGAGTATGAAGATAAGGGTGCCATTGGTTCTCCAGATATTATTAGACTTTCATCTAAAGATGCATTGTTTACTACAGAATATCTTTTCACGTATCTGCAATTGCCAGCAGTATATGACTATATGCAGTCTCTAAAGTATGGTTCTGTTATAGAAAGGTTTGATATTGCTAACGTTGAAACAATTCCAGTAGTTAAGCCAACTATAGAGCTTTCTGGAGAAATTACAGAATTGATAAAAGATTACAAACAGTGTATGTATCATGCCTTTAACGCTGAAGAAAAGGCAACCAAGATGGTCGAGAACGAAATTGAGAAGTGGAACAAAACCAATTGAAAATCAAGCAACGGCGTTATCGCTTTGTGAAACGTAAGATTTGATGGGACGGAACCATAGCTTTCAAGAGGCCAAAAGGCTGCTTTGACGGGTCAAGATGGGCGTGATGAATGTTGTAAGCCTATAGCAAAAGATTAGGCACTACGTAGCGAAGCATCATACGCTACTTAACAAACGACAATGAATTAGGCAGAAAAACAAAGAAGAAGAAAATGTCGAAGGTGCATAAGGAACAGATAGAATGCCCACACTGCCATAGCATTGGCACGATGGAGATGATAGACGAGGTTGATGCAGACATCAATCCCGAGCTTCGGGAGCGTGTGCTCAACGCACAGGCCTTCATCTATACCTGTCCGGAGTGTGGTTCTCGCATCCTTGTCGGCAACAGTCTGCTTTACCATGATGCACAGCATCGGTTCATCATCTTCTTCGACATGGAGCGTCCGGCGGATTATCATTATCAGGCTTTAAAACTCTCCAAGAGCATCATAGAGGATTATCCTGACTATACCTTCCGCTATGTCACCGGCCTCACAGAACTGCATGAGAAAATCCTCATCCTTGAAAATGGGTTGAGCGATGTTGCCATCGAAAGGATGAAATACATGCTAGCGCATTATTCGCATTCGGACATAGCCCGAAAAGGTTACAAGATCCGTTTTGCCAACTATGACCCGAATGACAAGGATGATTCCGAATTCGGCACACTTAGTCTCTTCTACCGTGATAGCAATGACGAGGCTTATGGTATCAAACTGAACATGCGCCTTTACTATGATTTCAAACTCGCTGTCAAACTCGACCCCAGAATGCATCCCCAAGGTTGCGTCATGGTGGATGAAGGATGGATCAGCCATCAGATGAAAGGAGGTGCCTTATGAGCTTGTTGCGGAATGAGAACATCATTCGAATGGAAGGAACAGCCAACAGCATGGTCTTTCGTAATGGGAAATGGGCCTTGGCTGATGCAGAAGGCAAGTCTTTGACAGACTTCTTGTACGACAAGATAGCTCCTCTTGGAGAAGACTATTTCAAGGCTGGCATCTATGTCAAGCCCAATGACGGCAGTCTGATAGTAGAATATCTCGACACCCGAATGGTTTATGCCATCATTGACAAGACAGGGAAAACGCATGTCGGTTTGGACAAAGGCTACAACTATATCAGTGATTTCCATGAGGGAGAGTGTACGGTGGCCAAGAATGGTCACTGCGGAATCATAGACTTCAACGGAAATCTCATCATAGCCTGTAAGTACAAGTACATACAGCCGCTTGGTGAGGGTCACTATCTGCTGTCAGCTGACGACCCTGCCAACAAATATGCCACCGTCATCGACAAGAACGGCAATGTGCTTATCCCTTCAGATATGCAATACAGGAGTATCGGCGAGTTCCATAAGGGCATTGCCATCGCCTCCCATTCTACTGCAGAAGGCTTGAGATGGGGACTGATTGATGAGCGTGGCAGATGCATGGCCAACCTCAACTATCAGTACATACAGTACTGGAGTGACGGATATTACCTCGTGGAGCGTGGCTCAAAGAAGAACCTTGTCAATCGAAAAGGAGAGCTTGTCTTGAACGAATGGTTCAATGACATTTACGAGATACATCATGGTTTCTTCATCTTTGGCAACACCATCCGTAAGACGAAAACTACCCCGACGAGATATGTGCGCGGTGTTGCTTCGGTCAAAGGTGACATCGTCTTTCCCATGATTTTTGAAAAGGCCAGGTGGTCGGACGACTATAAATATATATTCGCCGAATATGGAACGACACCTTATATACTCTCTCTTGATGGGAGCATTTATGATCCGGCCGGCAGTAATCTGCCACAGAAGTTAGAAATCAACGACAAATCTTTCCTCGAGAACACGCTTAACTGGGTGTTGCCAGGCTTACAGTTCTTCTATCGTGATACTGATGCCATCAGCAACGCAAAGCAGATCTACCATAAGGGACAGACTCTGCGTGCCGGTTTCTATGTGGATGCCACTACAAAACTACTGAAGCCCCTGCACAGGACTCGCTTCATCATCGCCTCAGCCCATGCTGCCCGACTCTTTGAGATTGACATGTATATAGAGGCAAATTCTAATGTGGGGAAATGGAATTTGGTCATATTCCACTTCAACAGCTACTTCAAGGTCATGGATGTCTATGAGACACCCACTTGTACCCAAGTATTTCTGCTCCATTTGCCGATGTCTGCAGCACTGCTGTTGGATGATACTGATTTTAACTTCATCGATAAAGCATCCGGAACTGAAAAGACTTTGACACAACTGGCAAGGCAGAGCCTTGACGAAAAATTGACGATGGACTATCATCCACGTTCTTTTGATGAAGATCTCTGCCAAAGGATGAAAGCCCCGGTGGGACTGGACAATAGACTTACACCTTTTCCCCTAAGTGCTGAACCTGAACCGTTGGATCAGAACGAGGCCGCTTTCAGCAACATGATTCATGAGATCGCCCAAGATGAGGACATCAACTATAAGGTAGAGGTTAAGGATAATTTCGATTGGACGGGGCCGGAGGGTACTGTGTGTGAAGGCTGCATCTATACGAGAGGCATTCCCGAAGACGCGAGCGGCTGCGGCAGACTGTTCAAGAAATCATTCCGCGAGCGCGTTGTCAAGGGTTATTGCGAGTTTCGCAAGACCGACTTGTTTATTCCGTCCGAGTTCGAAGAACGCCGGAAGCGAGAAACCATCGAAGCCCGTGAAAAGGCCGAGAAGCAAAGCAACGTGTTTGCCATACGACTATTGAAAGAGTTTGTAAAAGAGAAGCTCGACGGTAATATTGACAAGTTGAGAACCTACGATTTGTCCTCGCTACGGAACGAAGAGAAATATGGTAATTCAGACTTTGCACGTGCAAATATTGTCAAGGCCATTGTAGCCCTCGCCTTTGCAGATGCCTGGCCAGGTCTCAGTGTCCAGTCCATTGAGGAGTACAAGTATTGGGTAGATGCCATAAGCGATAATACCCGACTCCTTGGGGCAAGGATCCTCGACATGTATTACAAGGGTCTTGAGAGCTGGGATGCCCCGAAAGAACTGCAGCAACGTGCATTGGACTGTGGAAAGCTATTCTACAGCGTTGGTGACCTTATTGTCTGGCCGAACAAAGCGAATGATGACAAAGAGACTTTCGACAGCTATTTAGAAGGTACAAGATGCCGAGGTTATATGGATCAGTTCTTGTATGCGATATATTGCGTCATGACTGGCCAATCAAGGCAGGATTCCCATATGAAGGGTCTGCTGTACAAGAACAGAAAGGTAATGACAGCATACAAAGGGTATGATGGGTTCAAGAGATTTGTTGACAATCTGTTGCTGACATATTTCGTCGATGAAGAATACCAGCCGAAGCACATCTTCGCTGGAGTCTGGAGCTACATGAAGGGGCTGAACCAGCAGACATACTTCAAGGCTATAGATGAATATATAGATTTCTGCAACGCTTTCATCCCCAAGCGTGCAGACAAAATAATAATGAAGTTAAAGCGTTTGTTAGACAACTAAAGACTATAAATATGGCACAACTATCAAGGCCCTTGCATGACGAGGGACCAGTAAATAGCGGTGAGAAGAGGTTGCAAAACTACCTCGTCAATAACCTGCCTGACAACTACTATGTGGTGCCAAACCTCAATTTGGCAAGCACCAGCCGCCATGTTACCAAATATTGGGAATATGACGTGATTGTGGTGGCTCCACATGCAGTGTACCACATAGAGAACAAGGACTGGGCCGGAAATCTTGAAGGAGATGATTATGCCTGGTTCCGCAGTGGGCAGGAAGTGGCCAATCCTCACAAGACCGCAAACCTGAAGAGTCGTGTACTCGCATCGAAGATAAAGAGTGCGCATCCCGACTGGAACTTTGGGCAGATTATCACGCTCGTTACGCTGAGCAACCCGATGCAGACGAAGTTTGGGCTAGACCCCAATGGCGAGACCTACAAGCAGACATTCTTGTTGAATGAGAAACTTATAGAGTTTATCACCGATTTCGATGAGATAGGACGTAAGGAAGACTATATTTCCAAAGTTCAACAGCCACTTGTGGAGTTTCTTACAGGACAGTCAACATCACGCAACTATGCCAAGACTGAAATCTTCAACTACAAGATTGTCGAGACGCTTCAGCAGACTGACGAGTTCACCGAGTATCTCTGCGTGCCCAAACTCATCAATACTGCCCAGTACAAGATACGCGAATACCCTCTTGATGTAGAAGGCAAGAGCAAAAAAGAACTGGAGAAATTCAGCCTGCAACTAAATAATGCCTACATAGCGCAGGAAAAGATTGGCTCGTCGCCTTTCATTGTCAAGACTGAATATCGCACCAATGAAGAGAATACCTATTATTATGAGATAAGCCGTTACCAAGACGAAAGTTCGCTAAAGGCAAAACTCCGTATCAAAACCTTCAAGCAGTTGGATAAGGTAAACATCATCCTTGATGTAGCACGTGGTCTTGCCACAGCACATAAGGATAATGTCTTCCATCGGAATGTATGCCCGGAGAATATCTATGTCTACGATGGTGGTCACGCTGCTATCGCCAACTTCGGTATGGCATGGTTTGTAGAGCATATCGACAAGAGCTTTACTGTAGCCAATTTCAGTGGTGACTCGCCCTATACGGCTCCAGAGTTGATTGGAAAAGATAGCGATGCCTTTGCCTCTACCGACTTATACAGTCTTGGAGTCGTCTTCTATGAGCTGATGACGGGAAAATTGCCGTTTAAGGATGTCATAGCTTTTATCGCCCAAGGAGGTGTGCTGACAGAAGACCAGTTGCCCAGCCATGTCTGCAAAGACCTTCCCCAGTGGATGGATGAAGTGGCCAAGCATACCATTGTGGAAGAGCCTGATGAAAGATGGACTGACGAGAAGTTCATCGATTTCATAACGAAGTCCATCGAAAGTGGGCAGAAAACACCTTCGCCAACCATAACTTCCACAAAAGACAAGGTGTACTTTCTAAAGGACATGAAGCCCGGCTTGAAGATTTCACCCTCACTCACCTTGCATGAGATGCTTGGTAAGGGCGGTTTCGGAAGAGTGTTCAAAGCTCACCATGACTTGCAGAACTTAGACTTTGCGGTAAAGATATTCGAGCGTGACTCGTCCGTTGACAATGCCATCAATGAGTTCGAGGCGTTGAAGAAGCTTGACCATCCAAACATCGTCAAATTCGTATGGAATGACCGCACCAACCAGGGACTGTTCTATACCTGTATGGAACTGCTTGAGGGTGAGAACCTGCAGAACTATGTAGAAGGAGACCTGCGCTTGCCGGTGGACGAAATCTATAATATGGCAGTTCAGATACTCTCCGCATTGGTGTATATGCAGGGTAAAGTACCGCCAGTGTTCCATCGGGATATAAAACCGAGCAACATCATGTGGGACAGGAAAAACACATTCAAGCTGATAGACTTCAATATCTCTACGACTACCGACGACAAATCATTTGCAGGAACTCAGCTATATATGGCTCCTGACCTTATCAAGTCGAGCCATGAGATAGATTGGGATTGCAGCGCAGACACCTTTGCCCTTGGCATTACCATTTACCAACTATTCACTCATGCTCGTCCTTGGAGTGGTGGCGACTCGCGCCCTAAATTGATGCAAGAGCCGACAAACATACGCAAGTATAACGATAAATTGTCGGACAGAATGGCCGACTTCGTTATGAAGAGCATCATTACCGATAAGACCAGGCGTTTTACATCGGCAAAGGAGATGCTTGCTGCTTTGGAGGAAATCGGTAAGGACGGTATCCTTAAGAACACCAACAAGGTAATGACCTTCAATAATAAGGAAGTTGAAACCGACTATGTAGATTATCTAAACTCCCTCTACAGTCAAAGTCATCATGGCAACAGCGGTACACGCGCAGGCAGCCGCCAGAATACTTATGACGACCTTACCTATAGCGAAACCAAACTTGACAAGGAGCTCATTACAGACATCAAGGCTTTGAAATACCGGCTCATCATCATAACGGGTAATGCAGGGGATGGTAAGACAGCCTTCATTCACCGCATAGAGGACATCGGCGTAAACAAGGAGGCTATTGGCACCAATAATGGCTCAACGTTTGAAATTGACGGATTGAAATTTACCTCCAACTACGATGGTTCCCAAGACGAGGAAGAAAAGGCCAACGATATGGTACTATCAGACTTCTTCCGTCCATTTAACGACAAGGAGGACTTCAGGGATGTTCCTGTAGGACGAGTTATTGCCATCAATGAGGGACGTTTGGTTGACTTTCTTTCCACCCATGAGAAACTGCGTGCCCTGCAAGACAACATAGAGGATTACTTCTACAAGGAGGGACACACCGATTTGATTCCGGGTCTGATGGTCATCAACCTTAACCTCCGTTCTGTCACTGCTCGTGATGATGTCAATAAGACTCCAAGTCTGCTTGCCCAGCAAGTAAAAAAGTTGACGCGTCCCGACTTGTGGACGAAGTGTGTAGGCTGCCCCGTTGCCGACCGTTGCTACATTAAATATAATGTAGATACATTCCAAGACAGCAGTGTTGGAGATGAGGTCATCTTGAGACTTGAATGGATAGTAAGGCTTATCGTCTATAAACGTGAGTTGCACATTACGATGCGTGACTTGCGCTCGATGATAGCGTGGATGCTTACTCGCGACTACTCGTGCGACGAGGTTAAACAACTGATAGAGTATGTCAAGACAGAAGACCTGCCGGAATATTATTGGCAGTATTATTACTTCAATGTAACAGCTCCAGCGATTGGCATTGAACACAAAGCCTTCTCGCTGCCGCCATTGTCTTCTTCAGACAGACTTGTAAAGTTGCTTCGCGAAACGGATATAGCAGAAGTCGCACTGCCAGCTTTTGACCGAGACTTGTATTATAAGGACAAGGAGACAGAGAAGTATCTTACATTTAGTGACCGCAAACGTTCGCTGTTGGCAGAGTTTAACAATGCCAAAGCCATTCTCCCTTCGTATGAGGAGAAAGACCCTGTTGTAAGACAGGTTCAGGCCTTGAGGGAGAAGACGTTCATACGCCATCAATATTTCGAGGGCGCATACGTTGACGGCTTTGATTTCCATCGCCGCCTACCTTATCGTCATACAACAGACTTCTATAAGCAGCTGAATAACGAGAGTGCCAAGGATTTAGCTGAGACAAAACAAACCATTGCAAAAGCCATATCAGCCAGCGAGGGTTGTGAAAATGCGAACATGACCAGCGATTATCTGCTGCTTGCCAGCAGCAATGCCAAAGACCCAATATCCAAGAGCTACAGACGTTTCCCCTTGGATGAGTTTGAGTTGTTTGTGAACAAGACTGAGCATTTAACTCGATATATCGAGTATGAAAGCGACAGTCTGACTTTCCGTCACAAGAAAGACCAGTTCATTCAACTGACGGTCGGTCTTGACCTTTTTGAGATGTTGCAATACATCGATGAAGGATTCAGTCCGTCGGTCAATGACCTTCGTGGAAAGTTCATAGAACTGCAGATATTCAAGAATCTGTTGGAAGCAAAGACATACTCGGAGATTCTCGTCACCAAGGACAACCGGCGATTCGCTGTTGTCAAGCTTGACGACCAGAAACGTATTGTCGTAGAACCATTAACGATAGGAAAGGAGGTAGAAGCATGAGCCAAATACTGAAATTAAAAAGAGGATCGGTCGCTGGCGGATTCATGAACAAGGATATACTCTTTGTCGATGTGAAGAGTGTACGCCTTGACCGTGTCCTGACCAACCTGTTTCTGAAGATGTATGCCAACGGAGCACCGTTAAGTCCCGTTGTAAGGAGAGGTGGTTACGACATTGAGAATATCGAAGAGATTTTATGCAAGCTCGAAGAGAAAGGAAAGTTCAAGGGTGTTGCGGCCAATTTGGGTGCCGTAGAAGACTGGTTAAGAAGTTCCTTGCTCGAAATGGTCAATCGTGGCAATGTCGTGAAAGAACATGTCGCAACGCTAAAGCCTCTTCATCTGCTGAGTTGGCGGCTGCAGAATACCAAGTATTGCCGTGACTACCGTGCCTCTGACCAACTCTATCTAATGCTGCATAGCAACCCATCTGTTATGGCTGGCCTCGTCAGCTATCTTAGCAAAGGATGGGACAAGCATTCAGGCAACATCGTAAGCTCGGAGAACCTTGATGTAGATACTACTGGCATTCTCTATCTTACCCAGCCGATGAAGGAGAAGAATGGGGTTGTGAAAGTTGTAGAACCAACTCCACAACCATTCCTTAAAGAACAAGCAGCATTGTTCTGTGATGACATTCGTCGGTTACTTCTTTATAAAGATGTTCTTCCTCGGACTGTCTTCATAGATTATCTCCGCATTCTGTGTGGTTTCCATCTGTGTCTTTACACATTGAAGCTTGTTTACCTCCTTCCCAAGATGGTCGCTGCTGGGACAAGAGACATTACCGACGACTGGTCGATGGTTGTTGATGTTACAGACAACCTTGACAGTCCCGTAGCTCCATACGCGTGCAGCGATATGGAAAAAACGGAAAATGGATATGGTAGATATATACGGGCCACCTATATGATTGACTATATCCAAAAACGCAAGGGATGTAGTGTTGACGACGCATTGCGTATATTAGCGAATGACAATTATCATTCGGATGGCTATTATGAGTCAGACTTGAATAATATACGTGACGGACTTCCCAAATCAAGTGAGACGGAGTTCGACCAAGAAGATTTGAAAGAAATGCTGGAGTTGTTCCCAGAAGATGATTACTTCGACAAGCTGATACACATACTTGAAAAATCAAACTTGGGGTGCAAGCCAACTACGCTTTACAAGAGACTTTGTAGATTCTGTCTCTATGAAGAACACCCCTTCCAAGCTACTTGCCGACAGCCGTTCACGCCGTCATCCACGTCGTGGAGCGTTAGGTTCTAAGTTGTTGGAAACCTTGGTACAATTACTTGTCATTCAAGACAAGCCAAATGGTGGCTTTGAGACGAGATCATTGTCTATCGACGAACTTGTGGAAGAGATTCGCAACCGATATGGTCTCATCATCAACGGTCTTGCAGAAGAGCGATTTGCTGAGACTGGAGTTGAAGCCAATGAAGCCTTCCGAATAAACATGGAGGCTTTCAAGGACAAGCTCCGCCAGATAGGTTTCTATACGGATATGAGCGATGCCTATATCCTACAGAAGATTCGTCCACGTTATAAATTGGAAAGCTAATGAATGCGCAAATAAACACAATATATTACGATCGCTTCTTACAGCACATTGTAGAAAGCTATACCCCCTTGCTAAAATCTGCAAAGGACGGTCACTGCATGAAGATAACGGGGCTAGCTATGAAAGAGTTGACAAGACTCCTTCCGATGCTTCGTCCCATCAACCCAAATGTCTCTGTATATATTCTTTCAGAGACTGAGAATGGCGATGAGTACATCCATGCATCTAAGCTAATAGAGCTGCGCAATGACCCGGAAAAGTCAGTGCTCATTCTCGTTCCATCGAATAGCCGCACATCTGCAGAAGATTCATACGGAGACGCAACATTCCAGAACCTTTCTGTAGCTGAACTGCAAGACTCTTTCTTAGACTCCTTGATCAGCGACATTCCACAGGATAAGTTGCATTGGTGGACCCAAATATGGGAGTTGCTGAAAGAAATAACAGTTACAAATGCTGCATTAACGAATTATATCCTTTACCTTGAACTTCACGACTACAGTGATGAAGCATGGGGTAACGGTCTTTATCTGTTTGGACTTGTGCCTGACAGAGAACTTATTAAGGATGCTTCCTCTATAAGGCGCCGGTTCATGATCAACTTGGAGAAAGTCTCTTCAGCCTTGGGCGATTTTTCTGTGACGGCTTCAGACAGAATTATGGAGCTACCATTAAAGAAAAATACCAAGCAACGGGAGCTGATGGCTTATCTTACTGGTGAAGGTGACTTTGATGACAGTCTTTCGCTTTTTGAGGACATAGAAGAAAACCATCCGGAGTTCAACTATGCTGCATTACCATTAAATATAGATGACAAAGGAGACATATTTATCAGAGTTGACATACAACCGGGCAAAGACCAGAAGAAAGAACTTGTAAAGTCTGATGATGGCTCCTACGTTATCAACATTGTGCAAGACAAGAAAGGAAAAATTTCCTTTAAGGTCACAACAGACCCTTCTCCCAAGGATGATCCTGATATCGTAGCCTTTGAGATAGCCATCATTCGCGTGGAGGACTTCTCTGAGTGGGGTGTCTTGAAGAAGACCAAGGTCGGCAAAAACAAGAACGGCAGCAGACGTATGTCTGTAAGTCTGCCGTTCGGAATGCTTGAAGATGGCGAATACATGCTTCGCGTCAGGGCTGTTGACGAGAATGATATCGTGCTTCCAACAAAGAAAGTATTCAGAGAGGAAAGAGTCCAGGCTTCGTGGGAAGATGCGTTGGAGGAAAATCCTAATCTCAACATCGACCAATACCGCACGGATAACCATGTGGCCTATAGCAATGAGTCTGAGGTGTTCTCTGTTATCACTTCAGAAGATCCGGTAGATGCCAGTAGCACAGTGGACAAACGTGCCAAAGTTGACAGCATTACCCAAGCGCTTATCAACTATCGAATTTCCCATCTTATAAAGAAAGAAGCACTGGAGATACCCGACGACAACATAGACAGGAATGCATGGAAGAAAGGCAATCTGAACAATACGTATCAGTTTGACTTCGGTACATCGTATGCCTATCAGATTCAGTTACCGAAGAAGCTCATACAACTTGAACGTTGCTTCCTTGACCATGAAGACCAGTTCGGATTTGTCGAAGCTCAGCTCAGTGCCAATCCAACTGATATCAAGCTTCTTGACCCGACAGACACCGCTATTCAAACGCCCAAGTTCATTAGTGCCACGAAAGTGGACATTCCAGATGATTTGGCCGCTCTTAGACAAGACTTGTTCGTGCTCATCAAAGAGTCAGCAGCTGACGAGGGTGAAAATGCTGGCCTTACCTGCACCTTCGATTTTGCTAAGAATATTGCAATCGTCAAGAACTACTTACTGTCTTATACAAGTTGGCTAAATGCTTTGGCAGACCAAGACCTTGATGAAGAATCCTTAGCAGAGGTTCAGAACTTGGACACCGTTCTGCTTAAAGTGGAAATGCCAGATGCTACGGGCAAGTTTACGAATGTTAAGCTAATCACCCCACTGCATCCGCTCCGTCTTGCTTGGATTGTCAATCTTTATGAGCTATACCAGGATTGGGAAGAACGTACCCAAGAGGACTTCAAGCGATACAAATCGGCATGGTATAGAAAACTTGACAAGTTATTCCAAGGAGAATTACCTCTTGACGTCGCTCCGCTTGTGCTTACAGACAAGTCGCTGGAGCAGGCATATCAATACATAGGTGAACTTACCTACGGTTGGGGTGCGTACTCACAGCCTCTCTTTACAGAAGAGAATACATTTGCCGGCAGCTACCGTCAGCTAAAGTCATATGTGTCAACATTACTGAACATCACACAGGACAAGCGAATAGATAGCGATGTTAGCGCAGCACTGGTAACAAGACATCTTGTGAATTATGTCCTGTCCCATCCTTATACCAACAAACTCGTCATCAACCTGTTCAATGCAGGTGATGCATCTGTGTTTGCCAAAGCACTGGTGACTCTTGAAAAAATAGGATTGGGGGGTGAGTTGTCCTACGAGATCAGACTATTCTCTGACGAGAACGTCCTTATGTCTGGAGAAGCTTTCCGTGATTTGCTTGATCCGGAATCTCAGATTGCAGAAGAAGCAGAGGTGTTCTCACAGGCATCAGCAAACAGACTATTCCCCAAGCTCCGTTTCTCTCTGAATAAGATAGAAGAGTTCATCAATAATCACGACAAATATCAAGCACATCTGTCGTTCTTAGTCAATCCGTTTGCAGTACATACGGAACTGGTACGTCCTGATGAACTTAGTCGCTCTTTCTATTTGAACGGAACCATCTGCCGCGATGTCATAGACTCGCACAGAGAAGGCAAGGCATGGATATGGAATCGTTATGTGTCAAACAAAGTCATTCCAAATCCGGTGAACGAATTCTCCAATACCGAGGTTAATATTTTCGGTAAGTTGCAGGATGCAACAAGTAAGTTGCTCTCCACGACACAAAAGGAGTCGATACCAACCACTACGCTGCGCCTTCAAGAAAAGGACACCATGATGATTGGCTTTGTTCATGACTGTAGCGACTGGGTGATAACGTTCGACAAGAACATGGGACCAGAGTTCTATGACCTGCCTTGTACAGAGAAAAACGATGTGCCTTATCTCTTAGACTATGTTCCCGGCGAGGAGACAACAGGTATTTCATCTTATCTGACCGCAAGACCCACCAGCGAGATTGCAGCCTTTGTAGTGCCATTGTTCAAAGACTATGGCATAGATCTGACACAATATGACAACTTCAAGGAAATTCTTGAGGACATACGTTCTGTGAGCAGTTCTATCATCATGCAGGTGAATGCCACGAAATCCAAGGCTTTTGAGGTGATAGGGACAACACTTTGCAAACGGTTCCTTGACAAGAAACATATCACTAAAGAGTCTTTCCTTATTCCTATAGACTTGCATAAGGAGTTGTTTGAGGATTTGGATTCACAGTCCAAGGAACGCGCCGACAATCTCGTGGTGAAGATGAATCCTGATAAAAAGGAGATCGTCTTCACTGTAGTAGAGATCAAATGCCGCAATGCGGTCTATCAAAAAGACGAATTACATGCCAAGATAGTAGAGCAGATTCAGAATACGATACTGGCGTTAAAGAGTCATTTTGAAATTGCCACAGATGGCCATGACCGTCTTGACAGAGAACTGAAAACTCTCGAACTGCGTACGCTGTTAGAGTTCTACATACGCCGTTCGTTGCGCTATGGTCAACTGGACCCTAACGTAGCACAAAGCTATCTCGAATTCTTGAGTAAGCTGGATGATGGTTATACCTTACGGTTTAAGCAACTTGGCGTTATCTTCGACTTCCAACAGACTGAGAGACAGAAAAAAGATTTTTACGGTGAAGCCGTGGTATATACAATGGGAGACCCCGTAATAACGGAAATCCTTGACAAAAAGAGTCCGCTTGACACTAAGTATCTTGAAGATAAAGATAAGGAGTTTGTAGACTTTTTCGAGCCAACAGATATAGTGACAAGCGGGGATAGTATTGAGCTGAAAAAGCCCCAGGATGAAGTGCATACACACGTAGACACTGTGGCAGACGGTTTATCTCCCCAACCAATACAGACGATAGAGAGTCAGCCTTCAGTTAAGTTCGATGAACATGAGGATGACGAGAATCCTGTTGAGTCAGAGACGACCTCCAAGCCAGTCGCATCTGTGCCTACCTCAGATCAGGAAAAGTCAACGACTCAACCAGAGCAGCAGACTACCGTAGAGCCTCCATTCCGAGTAGAGCCCAAACAACCCGTAGCTGCTGACCCGAACTATGTCAAGCCATCATACGACCTGATGATAGGCGCAGGGCAAGAGACCCCACAATATGGCATCTTAGGTAAAATGGTGAGCAATGGACGCAAGGTCGCTTTGGACTTAGATGGTTGTAACACCATTAGCCTTTTTGGTGTTCAAGGTGCTGGCAAGAGTTATACCATCGGTTCTGTAGTGGAAATGACGCTCAAGCAGTTCTCTAACATCAATGTGCTGCCATCACCATTGGCTGGTGTTATCTTCCACTATAGTGACAGTATGGATTATGCGCCGGAATTTACTTCAATGGTTTATCCAAATGACGAAGCCAGACAGCTGGCAAAGCTCAAAGCAGAATACGGAGCAGAACCGGGAAGCATAAAGGATGTGGTGCTGTTGGCTCCAGAAAGTCAGGTAGAAACTCGTAAGGCTGAATACCCAGACTTGGAGATTCATCGCATCGGTTTCGATTCTTCAGAGCTCGGTGTGAAAGAATGGATGTTCCTGCTAGGTGCAATGGGCAATGACTCCACGTATATCAAGGAGTTGAAACAGATTATGAAGGGCTGTAGAAATAACATGTCACTGGAAAACATCCGAAAGGGCGTTGAGAACAGCCCATACATGTCAACATCTCAAAGGACACTGGCAACACAAAAACTCGATTTTGCTTCTGACTACATCACTGATGGCGTAAAACTCCAGCAGCTCATGAAGCCTGGGCGGTTGATTATCGTGGACTTACGTGATGAATTCATAGAGAAGGACGAAGCATTGGGCTTATTCGTTGTTATGCTGAACATATTCTCTAATGCAAAAGCTGTAAACGGACAGAAGTTCAACAAGTTCATTGTCTTTGACGAGGCACACAAGTATATGAACAATAAAGATCTTGTGGACTCCATTACGACTGCTATTAGAGAAATGCGACATAAGGGCGTGTCAATCATGATTGCCAGCCAAGATCCGATGAGCCTGCCTACGGAAATCATCGAATTGAGTTCCATCGTCGTCTTGCATAGGTTCAGCTCACCAGCTTGGGTCAAACATGTGCAGAAAGCCATTACCCCACTACAAACATTGACTGCCACAGAGATGGCTCAACTGGGCTCAGGCGAGGCTCTTGTCTGGGCAAGCAAAGCTACGGATAAAACCGTAACTATGCGTCCGATAAAGATAAGTATTCGTCCACGTGCAACCAAACACGGTGGTGATACAATTTCTGCGGTTAACAAATAATTGAATGGAGATTTACCAATATACAAACAAAGGCCAAAGAAAGGAGAACCAGGACTATACAGTCTATAAGGTTCTCCCCTCTGGTGACAGCATATTCGTAGTTGCCGATGGCATGGGAGGCTATTCTTGCGGAGATGTAGCCTCTCATGTTGTTGGTGATGCGATCGTTTCCTATGTAGAAGCAAATATCGATAAGTATACACCACAAACTTTATTGGAGAATGCCATCAAAGGGGCTAATGAAGTCTTACAGCAGAAGAGTCTATTCCTAAATGTCAGTAAAATGGGAACAGTCGTGTCGGTAGCAATGATAATAGGCGGCGAAGTTTACATTACATGGCTTGGAGACAGTCGAGTCTATCTATTCGATGGAGACAATATGGTTTTCAAGACCGAAGACCACTCTTTGCTCAATGAGATCAAGACAAAAAGGCCATTAAGTGCATCCACCATCGAAAGATATGCTGGAGTTGTAACTAGATGTATTATGGGAAATGATGACTTGGGGGAAATTCCCGTGAAAGTGATACCCATCTGTAAGGGTGAAACGATAGTACTTTGTACAGATGGCTTCCATAAGGAAATGGATATTCAATGGGCTCTGAAGTATAATTCCGCTTTAAAAGAGACGCTGGATGCCAAATCCAACAAAGCATCCGATAACTATTCATTCATAAAAGTCACTATTTAAAATATGATATTGAGTCAAGACATAATCAAGGACATCAAGAAAAAGTCTAATTTACTGTTCGACAATGCCGCTGATTTTAACGTTCTTACGGAAAAAATCAGCAAAGAGACTGGACGTACTATTGGACTAAACACTATAAAAAGGCTTTTCGACTATATAGATGACGACCGCAAAACGAGCCAATATACCTTGAATACCCTTGCATTATATCTTGGCTTCAGCGACTGGAAGGAATATTCTGGTTCAAAAAACCTTGATAGCGATTGGAACTTTGATACAGACAAAGTTCTAATAGCAGAACAGACTACTGGGGCAAAAATTCATGTTAAGTATCTTGATAGAATCATCACATTTGTAGTTACCGAATATGACAATCAGAAGGTTCTACGAGTGGAGAAGGCTGAAAATAGTAGTTTGAAGGTAAACGACATTCTGTTTGTGAACAGTCTTCAAGCTGGGAATATTATTGAAGCCGATAAAGTCATCCGTGGTAAGAATATTGGAAATTACCGAACACATGGTGAGATATCGGAGATGCACATAGAGTAATATTCAGATTGAATGGACAAAAATGGATGGCTTTACTTGTTTGAAGTAAAAGAATTTTTGTCTAAATTTGCAGTGTTACTTAAACTGACATGCTTATGATAAGGCATTGAAGATGTTATAAGAATAATGATAGAAGCTCATGAAGGACAGAAGGATTTAGACGGCAAGCCCGAAATCCTCCACCCTTTAGCTGTAGGCCTCGCAGGAACAAACCGGGAAGAAGTTATTACCGGCTTCTTGCACGATGTTGTAGAAGATTCTAAGTTGACATTAAAAGATCTTTGTAAAAGGGGTGTTGAAGAGAATGTCATTAACGCTTTAAAGCTTCTTACTCATGATAAGAGCAAGTCAACATACGAAGAATATATTAACAAAAGAACAAATATTTCCACTCTGGGATAATCATGCCGATAAACTATCAGGAAAGGAACCGGCACTTACCTGTTTTTCTTTCTCATATACAGCTTTTACCAGACTATCGAGTTCTTTGACTAATTCATTATCAATCAAATAATTTCCCGGGCCGCTGCAGGCTTTATTAATTTCCTTCTTTAAATCGAATCTTTGTTTAGGTGTCTGACTGCCATTCCTGAAACACTTATCGAACAGTTCCATTGTTTTATCAGTCCCGCCATTGTCAAACAGAAGACATGACTTTCCTGCCTGATAAAGATCCCGTGTGGTCTTTACCTTTTTAAAATTTAGAACTTTATGATTATTTTTCTTAATCCTGCAATAGAAGGAATACCATTCACATAATAAAGAATCCAGCACAGAACCATTATACAAGTCTTCAACTAAAATATTCATGGGTTGCTTTGAATAGGAAAAACCTCTTTTATATTGTATTTCATACCTTAACACCGGCGTTTTCTGGCTGATTTCCGGTCTTTCCTTTTGTTTCTCTAATTTTGGAGGTTCATAAAAAAACAGCTCCTTGACCTTGCCGATTTTATACTGAAGTTTATCCGGCGAAATAATTCTGTTTGCATTATCGAGGGATTCCAGGAAGCTGAAATAGTTTTGCACCGGATTTTGCATTATAAAATCATATCCGAAATTAATGCCTGTAATGCTTGCCCGAGAAATGGGAAGGCCCAGCTCTGCTGATAATGTACTTACAGACTCTTTAATATTCTTTTTTAAGTTCAACAGGCCCGGCAGACTGTTGCCACGCTGACATTCAGAAAAATCCAAATTTGGAATCGTCATGCCGGCGTTCCCTTCCACCATTTCCTTGTCACGAAAATGACTGTACCTGACATCATTCTGCACATTGCCAGCTTCCGTTTTTATAACTTCCTTATAACGTTCTTTCCCGCATAGGTGCTTATCCTCACAAAGTGTCTGAGGCAAGAATAAATTGATTTTCAACATATTAATATAAAAAAAGATATATTTTGATTTTCCATAGTTCTGATTCACTCTGAACCAGACCGTGGTTTGAGAATTGAATCTCCTCATCCCGAATTGATCCAAACATCCAGCAGACAGGACTTTCCGGATTCCGGCATCTCTGCCTGTTACAATCACATTGTTCCTTATTTTCCTTTTTCCTTTCATTTATATTTTCTTATTTATCCTCCAATTCTTCTTTTTTCTCTCTCTTTCTAAAATTATACTCTCTAAAAGTTTTTTTACTGCAAAAAACGGGGGGAAATTTCAATAAAAATTGATAATAATCTTTTTTTCAGCAAAAATTGCCGAAAAAATCCAGAAAGGATCAGGAAATTGAAGGATATAAGGATCATGATCAGATAAAAAAATCATATGTTATCTGGTAGTCCAGAATTCCTGAGAATGTAATTTATTTCTCAAACAGAAATTGAAGACAATTATACAATACGGCAAATGCTTTCTATCTAATAATCGATAAAGGAGACAACAAGAGTCAACTTCAGGCGGAGGAAACGGGATACTTGAAAGTGCATCTTCTCCGGCAGAACGGATTCATCCTTTCATGTCTGGAAAGACAGATAAAACTCCCGGAGATGAACGGTCCAGAAAACTTGTGTTCAGTAATAAAAACACCATGGGAAAGGCTGCTATTTTTCTATAGTTAGCCCAACTGAGGAATAAAAGAAGCCGCTGACTTTTCGAGCGGAGTTGAAGTTAAAAGCGAACAATGAATATCAGACTTCAAAATCTGTATTCTTATTAAACATCTGATATTCTCTGTTTATAACAGCTATAAAATTGCAGAAAACATCCTGGAATCCAGCATCTTTGAGCAACTTTTTATAAACCAGTTCTTGACCAATGTACCGACTTTTTAAAGTAGGCTCAGTTACAATAAATATTCCAACTAATACAGTTGAAAGCTCCGCCTCCATATTTGCCATTGGCTTTTATAATAGGGAGAAGATTAATTGGGAATATTTTACATTCAGGATAATAAGTTTCTAATTTCTTCTCAGCCAATTCGTCTTCCTCTTGAAAATCTTGGTTAGGCCCGGAAACCTGTGGCATAAAAATCTTATTTCCAATGCGAAGGAAATTCAAGTAAGCCCAATCATTTACTCCATGATACTTTTTGCCAGTCGCACTCAAATCCATTTCCTCTACTTGAAGTTGATGGCCTTTCAATATGTCAAGGATCTCTTCTCGTAACCAGGTCTGGCCGGCATGATTACAAAAATTATTAATAAGCACCGTATCGTTGTCTACGCACCGGACCATGCTGTCTACGTGACCGCAGTAATCCCATTCATCAGCTGTGTTCCATGGAATAAAGATGAGTTCCGCTCCATTGAAGACTCTATCTAATTCATGGATAATTTCCTTGCGAGTCTTGTTAATGCGCCTATTTTCTTGAATGAGCTTGTCAGTCATGATAATCTTATCTCCACACTTGATAACGTTGCCGCCATCGATAATCAAATCGGTTTTTATTATTTGCATGTCAGGCAATAAATCTTTCGAACTTCTGTAAACGGATTCCCAATCAGACTTTAGATGCTGATATTTTTCTTCTTGCAGGTAATCCGGATTGTATTGATATGTCACGAATTGATTCTCTGAAATCTGAATAGGCATGAAATCACGTACCCAAATATCTTTAGTAGCCTCAAGATAAACAGGAGTTACTCTTGCTTTAATCAAACGAGGAGCTACAGTATCTTTCCAAATTTTTCTCCACTGTATGCGCTTAGAGAAATACACACGGTTTGTTTCCTTATCTGTTATCATAATCAAAGTTTATAGTTACATACCATTTAAAATTTTCCAGAAGTCAACGGCAACAAAATTACATCGTCAATTTTAGTGCAACGAATTAACCTGCTGCACGAGCGTGAAGCATTTTAAGAGGCTTTCTGCCGCCATACCTATAGGTTTACCTACGAATATAAACGTGTTGCATTAAATACGTTGTTCCAATATTGACATCAATAAAGTCCTCAAGTATACAAAAGCCTATGGGCTGTTTCAACAGGCAGACAAATCCAATGGATCTCGTAATATGTTCGTTGAAGTAACCTTTGGATACCGATTCAAGATCTAAATATTGGGCATCACTGGATTAAGCCCTACCCTTTAAAACAACCAATTTAGTTATTATTATAACCAAATTCTCTTGTTCCAAACTTCCGTTTATATAAGGATTCCCTGTCTATAGCATGCTCTTTAAGTATTTTCAAAGGAAGTGTTTCAAGAATGCACCATTGAAAATACTTCTTTGCGTATGATACATCCTTTTCAACCAATGGTTTCAAATCCTTATCTCCACCATGTCCATACTCTGCATACTCTTTCCATCTGCCCCATATACCTTTTGTGTTATAGGTAGAACCAATATACTGCTTACCTGTATGCTTGTCAAGTATCAGATAGATACAGTTGCAACTCTCCAATTTTGATTTCCATTCAGCGTTTTCTGTGTTGACAATCCGACTCAATTGGCCATAATCAAGTAATACGTCCTCAAATTGTGTGAACAATGGTATATTGTTCTCCTGGAGTCCACGGTCTATCCGTATAACAGGCATCTCATGGTTGTAATTCTGCAGCCAACTTACAGGACTTTTCCAATCTATGATGATACGTTCTTTCAATATGTCAAATCCCTTAAGTTCCTGAAAATTAAACTTAGCTTGTTTTTCCTCTTTATAATCTTCGATTTCTTTGATTATTCCACAGTTCTTAAAGACACCCACAAATCTCGCAGAAGAACTTTCCTCACCTATAAAGGCAACTATATAATCAACATTTTTAAAATGTTTCTCTAATTGCTCACTTTGATAGCTTAAGAATACATCATGTTCGTTTAAATATAAATCATAAAGTGAATTGGGATATTCTTTTCCATCAATGATCTTTTTCTTCCGATTGTCCTTATGCCTAAGGAGCCTGACACACCTCTTATCTGCATTATCAAACTCTGCATTGCGTTCTTTAAGTAATGCTTGAATCGTTGTAATAAAAGTTTTGTCCATAATAATTATTTGTTTAAGTTAAACTCTATTTCTGTTTTTCAAATATACAGGCCATTCCCCTCATATATCATGGGGAACCATTTACCATCCTTTCAGATCATTATCAAATACTAAGCTCATATGAATTGAAACTGTTTCATCACCAACAATAGTGTTACTTGGCATTTAACATACAAATATAGCTGTTATTTTTAGAAAATGCCCTGCTATCCTTCCAATTTATCTAACCTTCATACATAAATAAAAGTTAAAACATTGCCTGATTTCGGAGTATTCTATAAAATATTGAACAATTTCTTCGTGATATGATGTTTAATTATTACTCGGATATTGTGCTGTAAATAATTTGTACAGATTATGACTTCGTTTATTCTCGGAAGAATTCTTTCGAGAGAGTATTCTATTGAATAAATCAAAGTATAATCAGCATACAATTTTAAAACATTGTAATACATTTAGATAATATGCCAAAAGTAGAAGAAATAGGTAATAACAAACTATGCTTGACCTCAGAGATCCTATTCCAACCTTCGTCTGGCTTACAGAAGCAGCAGTCAATGATGTTAATGTCCTTGATATCATGCCGGTAGAGGCTGGATCGATCTATCTGATGGAAAAGGATACGCTGACTCTGGAGCCTGTTCAACAGAATCCATCAACAGGGTGCTTCCTTCGTTACCCGTACTAAGGACAATATAAAATATAAAGTCGAAGACAGAAGGGAAGCTAATAAGACAGCTGGGCCTATCAGTGATGAGAATATCAGACTGACCGGTTTCATCCTTCCTAAGGATTTATCCTGACCTGATGCGACTTGTAACATACGAAGATTATGACACCAATAATATCTATCAGTTCCTGACTGATAACTTCACGCATGAAGCAATCACCATAACGGAACTGTACCGGGAACACCGGAACGTAGAGCTTCTTCAAATGGATAAAGCAGCATTTGCATATCAAGTCGTTCTTCGGAACCAACCTGAATGCAGTATTTACACAAATACGGACTGCATTCTGTGACTATCTGTCTTTGCTTATTGCTCCGTAAGGTCTACCATATTAATCAAGAACTTTATATTTTCTCTAAGGTCATTGGACTGGTACTATTGATGTCACCTACTGACCTGTTTAACCAGATTGACGAGTCTAAATTAAAGTCTGGGGATGACAGTCAATTATGGCTATTTGAAGAACAATTATTCAATGTATAAATATCCCGGACAATAGTATTCTAATTTATGTAGTATAAACTCTGGACAGGTAACCTGATAGAGATGACTAATAATCAAAGTATACATTACCAGATTAGAAATAGGTTTCATATCTATAATCCCATGTTCATATTTATAATTAAGGAAGAACCTATATACTGTAGAATATTACAAATTAAGGAATAACTTATATCTTAATATAGTCCCATGTTCATATTTATAATTAAGGAAGAACCTATATACTGTAGAATATTACAAATTAAGGAATAACTTATATCTTAATAATAATATATTAGAGTAGGGGCCCTGACTTTCAAATGAATATTTTATTGAGTGACAGAATTTCCTCAAAATGATTGATTTAAATGTATCGTCTCTGTAGATTTTTTCCCTTAAAATCCTATGGACTGGCGTAAGAGATAGCTGGCAGGCTATCATTTTTCTTACATTGATCCCGAATAGAACCCTGAAGTTATTGTCAATTTAACACCTTAGCCGTTTAGGCAAAAAGAAATGGAGTTTCTTAACTTCTATGTTGCTTCCCAAATAATCGGAAAAACAGCATAGAAGACAGATAATATTCAAATTCCATGAAATTTTTTCTCTTTTTTTGAAGTAAAAAAGGGTTTAGAGAGTATAATTTTAGAAAGAGAAAAAAATAGGAGGATAAATAAAAAATATAAATGAAAGGAAAAAGGAAAACAAGAAACAATATAATTGTAACAGGTGGGAATGCCGGAATTCGGAAAGCGCTATATACCGGGCAGCTTGAGGTCATTCAGAATAACCTAGAGATCACATTCTCAAATCAAAGTCTGATTCAGAATGGATCAGGGCAATTTAAAAAAAAATCAAAATATTTTACATTATGTATGATACAATCAATTTATACTATGATTTAAAGCAGGAAGATGAATTCAAACGGTTAATCCCGCTCATAAATCCAAGTAAAAAAGAATTTTGTTATGGGGATTACAGGGAAATACGGGCCATTTACCATGGCCATATTGAATACTTGAATGTAACTCTCAGTCCAAACAGGATATGTATTAATAACAGAAGCTTTTGCAAGTGGCTGAAGGGCGATAATCTCCAGAGACTAACGCTGAAGGATATAAAAGAAGGGATAGAAAAACTATCTAAAATTTTGAATCTTCCCATGGACAAGGCAATAGTGTCACGTGTAGATATAGGACTGAACATTATTGTCCGACACCCTGTAGAATTCTATTTATCACATCTAGGAACATCAAGCCGGACAAAACGGCTGCTTCAATCTCACGGCCTTTATTATCATCAAACTAATGTGGATTTTGTTCTTTACGACAAATTAGAAGAATTCCAAAATGGAAATAATAGAATACCGGAAAAATATACCGGAAAGAACCTGTTAAGAATTGAACTAAGAATCGAACATAATCTAAATCACATATTCAAAAAAAAAGTTACGGCCGGTCTTTTGTATGATAAAGAATTTTATAGCTCTCTCGTGAAATTATGGGCCGATCACTACTATAAAATTCATAAAATTAATGATATATGTCTAGACTTGAATAGTATAAGAACCATTAATGATTTTCGCCGGGCATACATCCTCATTCTATCTCAGGAACTAGGTGGAGAATTAGAAGCCTTAGACCAAATCGAAAAGGCCCGGAAAAGCAAAATGATAGGCAACCATAAAGCTTATAATTTCAGACAAAAGATTATCAGTGCATATAATATCAAAAACAATTTTATCAAGCCTGATGAAGCGATAGAAGAACTCGATCAAAAAATAAAGGACTGTGTGGCAACTGAACTTGGAACGTAATTTGAAGTGTGTCAGGGAGCTTCTTTATGCCCTTATTGAAATGATGGAAATCATCAGAATAATCCCGGAAAATACCGGGATTTTCAGGAATCAAAGTCGGGTGGCTGAGAAAACTCCGGTTCTTGCCATCGGCTGACGAAAATAAATCAGCAGACCCTAATTATCAGCTTATTAAGTCTATTACCTTTTTCTTCAGATCGTTGTCGATTGTGCGATAACGGTTAAAAGCCTTTGAACCTTCGACATGACCGGTCATCGAGCAAATTATGTTTGGATCCTGAACTTTGTTATATGCATTGCCTGAAAAAGTACGGCGGGCCATGTGCGATGATGCGATTTTCCATACAGGTATTTTTTCTTCGATTTGAGTTAAAGGATTAAGTTTGTCAATCAGTCTATCTATACCGCATACGTAACAAACGTCCTTAATCGCATCATTATATTTTTGTGGGCTGATGCAAGGAAACAATCTGCCTTTTTTGTCAATACCTTGATATTTTGAAATCAACTTTTGTGCCCGCAGGCACAGTGGTACTGATACTACAGTCTGTCTGACTGATTTTGTTTTGACAGGTATATAATTTAACATGTTATTTTTGTCAATACTGTCAGGTTTTAATGTCATGAGATCCGAAACCCGGCATCCGATCAGGCACTGAAAAATAAAGATGTCTCTTTGCGTCAACATAGTTGATACTGCAGACTTGATAGGCTTTCTTTCTTCTTTTGACATCTGCAACCATTTTCCTTTAATATCAAAAGTTGCTATCTTATTTCTTTCTTCTAATGTTAAAAAATAAGGTGTACCGTATCTTTCAGTCCCGATTTCAATACCGTCAAAGGGTTGATTTTTTGTATAACGATTTTTGATAAGATAATTAAAAAATGCTTTCAACTCTTTTTTACGTTCAATTAGTGAGTTACGACCTCGCTTGTTGATTTTAGTAATACCAATTTTTTCAAAAACTCTCGGATATTCTTTCAGCAGCTCTGCTTCGTCCTTGTAAAAGTCAAAGAAATCACTTATGATATCCGTGCTGATAGTTTCAATATCAAGTGTAAAATCCTTATGCTTTTTATCTGTCAGTCTTATAAATTGCTCGTATGTTTTCAAGACTTTGAAAACACATCTTGATTTCTTCTGATTGTTATAAGTAACACCCTCACGGTTGAGGTATATGTCTGCATAGTCATCAAATGTCTTTACTTTTTCAACTTCTGTATCTGCTTTATCCTTGTTTTTCAATTTGAAAATTACATCCTCGATTGTCTGCTTTGTTAAATCATTAATCTGTATATTTTCAGTCAGCTTTTCTACGCTTTCAAGGGTTTCTCTGTCAAGATCATCTGCATCATGTCCCAGCAAATTACATATAATAGTGTATCTTGCAATCAGTGTTTCAAGATCTGCTTTTGCTTTTTTAGCCTGCATGATTTCCAGCTTGTTGAATTTTCCTGATTTTGGTATACAGATTTCATTGTTTTTAAACCAATCCGGCTTGATGTAAATTCCTGATTTGAACTGATGCCTGTTTGACCTTGTAATTCCGAGCCGGAAAATAACCTGTGCCGTACCGCCAGCCCCGTCACATTTTTTAGAAACAATAATTGTTGTTTTCATTCGAAAATGTTTTTATTGCGAACAGCCTATAAATCGGCTATTCAGGTTTAACTTATTTGTTTTGACACAATAAAAGAATAAGCAGGCTGCGGTATGCTGTCTGCGGCTATTGGCTTAGGC
>NZ_BAACAN010000030.1:0-29522 GCF_054687055.1 Segatella asaccharophila
AGGATAAAGAGATGGCACAAGAGTATAAAGTCATGGCGGATGCTATCGAAAAGTACCGAATGCAGAAAGCGGCTTAGGCATTAAATCCTTTTAAGTAAGTGTTTAATGTTCTTATATATAGGAAGTTGCCGGATGAGTCATTCTTGTGATAGTCCCTTAACTGAGGACTTCTATAAAAATGGGAAACTTCAGTTATATAATTTTTATGGAAGTTATTCTTCTCCTTTTTTTACACAGGGTATTGGTGAGGCACCGCTAAACAATCAATTTACTTATTCGACAAACGATTATTTTGAAAACTTAGGTTGGGGAGATGCAACTACAAGTGATGGTGCTAAAAGTTACGAAAGACCTAATATAGACAGATATTATGGTGAACTAACTGACTTTACCCCAGCTGAAAATAAAACAGCCATTATTTCAATGAAAAGAGCTGTTTTTGGAGCAAAATTCATTGCTGAAGGGTTGATGGGAGGCAAATTAAAAATATCAATGTCGGAAGCTCCGGATATATATATTACCTATCCTGATACTACAACGCAAGATATATTTACTTTTGATAATGTGTATGGTGCATGGGCGCAGGACAATTATAGTGAAACCATAACTGTTTCAATATCATGGACTAAAGCAGATGGTGCAGTCGTACCGTTAGCGACACAAGATGTTACTTTCAAGCGCAATATGCTGACAACTATTACAGTCAAGGTAAATGACGCAACTATAAAAAATGGTATAAGCATAAACACTGAAAGTACAAGCATGGGTGAAGGAGGCAGTGTAACAATCAATGGCGGCTCAAGTGATAGTACGAAAGTTAATCCTTGAAAGCTTATTATAGAATATAATCCGTAGATTAATTATCATAGAAAACCCATTGACAAGATCGATTTAAAGAATACTTGACTTTACCAATGGGCTATCTATTAAAGAGTTTGGATTTGATGACGGAACCATGTACAAAATCATCTACAGGGCTGACAAAATGAACTGGTAAACTTCTATGAAAAAATTGCAGTCTGGTAGAATATTGATGTTTTTACTTCCGAAACTTGAGTAATATATCAATATCATGCACAAGATACAAACACTTTTTGACTTTTATAATTGATGTCATCTCAGGTAAATGAAATGAGCAACCGGAACGGCAGTCTGCTAAGAGGCTTAGTAATGGTGTCGGATATGTTGCTCCTGAATGTTTATACATGGGTTTTTATGGAGGCCGTCAGCTTTCCGTTTGCAAGGATCAAGAGTTTCTGGCTGGCGATCTGTTTTGCTTATCTGATCAGCATTCATTTCTTTCCGCCGGTTTTCCATCTGCGCCAGTCTACAAGGCTGTTCGTGATCGGCAGGGTGATCAGGATCTGGGCCTTCTTCCTGGTCATGTCTCTGTGCTTTTTATTCTTCCTGCACTGCGTATTCCTCCTGAAGTGGCGGTACTGGCTGGTATATTACGCCTTGTTCTTCATGCTGCTCTGTATGGGCCACCTGCTGGGCCGCAGGCTGTTGTTGCGCTATCGTAAGCGGAAAGGACTGTGGCATGAGGTGCTGTTCGTGGGCCAGAGCCCCAGCCTCGAGGACCTGTATGCGGCGATGCGGTATGACGTGTCATACGGCTATCTTTTGAAAGGCTATTTCGCCGATGCTCCTAAGGATGACTTCCTGGAAGGGATTCCTTACCTCGGAAGAGTATCAGAGGTGAATTCATGGATGGATAATTATCACGGCAGTATCTCTGCCGTGTACTGCAGCCTGTCCTCGGCAAGGGCGGATGAGATCCGGCAGCTGATGGAATGTTGTACGCACCATGTGACACTGTTCTACAGTGTGCCAAACGTGCGTAATTATCTGAAACGGAAGATGAATATGGCACTCTATGGTGATGTGCCGGTGCTGTATATCAGTGAGATTCCGCTGAACCGTCCGGGTAATAAACTTTTCAAGCGTGTGTTTGATATAGTAGTGTCAGTGATATTCCTGGTGTTCTTCTTTCCGTGGATCTATCTGATCGTAGGCGCGATTATCAAATTGACAATGCCGGGCCCGGTATTTTTCAAACAGAAGCGGACCGGTCTGGACGGCAGGGAATTCTGGTGCTATAAATTTCGCAGTATGAAGGTGAATGATGAGGCGGACAGTGTCCAGGCGACAAAGGATGATCCGAGAAAGACGAAGTTCGGTAATTTCATGCGGCATACGAATATCGATGAACTGCCGCAGTTCTGGAATGTTCTTACAGGTACGATGTCAATCGTAGGGCCCCGGCCGCACATGCTCAGGCATACGGAAGTGTACTCCCAACTTATTTCCAAATATATGGTGCGCCATTTCGTGAAACCGGGGATCACCGGCTGGGCGCAGGTGACGGGATGTCGTGGGGAGACGCATGAACTGTGGCAGATGGAGGAAAGGGTGAAGAAGGATATCTGGTATATCGAGAACTGGTCGTTTCTCCTGGATATGAAGATTATCTGGCTGACAATCTGGGATGTGATCTCTGGAAAGAATGATGGGGCCTACTGACGGGATGGGATGTCTAGCCTTGGCATTATACATATTTTTACAAAAAAGATCAAAAACCAGCGTGTTCACACTTTTAGTCATGTTCATAAATTCATGAACAAGTATCAATTTTTGAACAAAAAGTTTGTTGATTATGAAAATGTTCACTATATTTGCAGTGTTCATAAATTCATGAACAGGCATTTAAAAATGAACAGACATGGTAAATGAAAGGAAATTATCTTTAGAAGCCGCTGCGAATTTAAAGAGTTTAACGCGACGTAATGACATTACCGTGAAACCTGCTAATAATGGGAATCACGATGTGGACATCAACATTGGTGACATAAAAATGTCCGGCGAAATTAAAAGCTTTGTAACTAAGGCTAACTTTAACCAGGTGATTCTCCAGTTACAAAAGATAAAAAACGATGGTTCTGCACCTGTACTATTGATTGCTGGTTATATTTCCCCTCAACTAATGATGAAATTTGTTGGGGAAGGATTTAATGTAATGGACACTGCCGGCAACTGCTATATCAATATTCCGCCATTATATATATACATTACAGGACAGAAACAGGACAAGCCCAAGGAGGCTGAAACGAAAGTGTTCAGTGAATCTGCGATAAAACTTATTTTCTATTTCCTTCTAGACAAGGCAAATATAGGAAAAACATATAGAAAAATTGCAGAAGAAACTGGCTACTCTCTTGGAACCATTAAAAATGTTATTGAGGATATGATTCGACACCATCATATTATAAAAACTCCTAAAGGAAGGGTTCTGATGGATTGGAGAAAATTACTTAATGAATGGCAAGTGACATATAACCAGTCTTTAAAACCAAAATTGTTCTTGAAGAAGATGAAACTTGGAAGTCCTGAACTTAGACGAAATTGGCAGGATATAAAATTACCAAAAAACTCTTATTGGGGCGGCGAAAGCGGTGCCAATCTTATTGATGGATACCTAACTCCAGAGATACTAACGATCTACACGGATGGAGATAGCGTTGATTTGATTAGAACGGCAAAGATGTTACCCTCTTCTGATGGCGACATTCTTGTTTACAAGAAATTCTGGATAGGAGTAACGGAAAGTAATATGGTCCCGAAAATATTAATCTATGCAGATTTAATGGGAACGACAGACAGCCGCTGTCTTGAAGCTGCAAAAAGAATCATCAATGATGAAAAAAAGTCTAAGTAAAGAAGAACTGGAGAATGATGCCTTATATGAGACTCTCAAGGCTCTTAGCGGTTGCGTCTCAAGCATAGGGCTGAAACTCTATGTGGTGGGTGCTACGGCCAGAGATATCATGATGAAGTTGCTTGATGAGTATCCTTCAAGACGCAAAACAAGAGATCTTGATGTGGCTATTGCCTTGTCTGATTGGTCGCAATTTGATAATCTCAGCGAAATTCTTCAAAAGAACCACTTCAGAAAGGCTCCTGCTAACCAAAAATTCTATTACGAAGGAGAAGATCATAATAATGATTACGAGGTAGATATTGTTCCCTTTGGTGATATTGCCGGAGAGAATGAAACCTTAGTTTGGCCTCCCGAATATGAGTTGGAGATGTCAGTCAAATGCTTTACTGATGTAATGGACCATTCTATTGCGGTATCTATCAACAACTCGTTTGACGTAAACATCGCGACATTGGCAGGGCAGTTCTTTATTAAGTTGGATTCCTACATGGACAGACACACCAAAAATCATAAAGATGCCGATGATATGTTTTTCATTCTTGAAAAATATTATGTCTCCAAAGTACTTGATAGCGATGAAATTCCTGATGACGTAACCCTGGAAGGAGATAAGGAAATCATTTGGAGCTCTCAATGGCTAGCAAGCGAAATCAAGCACATGCTGAGCGATGAACACCTTGCAGATTACTCTGATATGATAAAAACAGAACTTGATAAAAAAACTGAAAGCGACCTTATAAAAGACTTCATCAAATTATATGGTGATGAAAAGGATGATGCCTATGATGTCAGTTTGAGTATTTGGACAAATATATACGATATTCTAAACAAAGAAATTGAGGAAAGAAATGAAGATAAGTGATTTTTCCATCGGAAGTTCAGATACCAATGAAGATTATCTTCTGTATAGGAATATAGGTATTAATGGTTATGTCATTGCCCTAGCCGATGGAATGGGAGGATTACCTTATGGTGATATAGCCGCACGCTTAGCATGTGAAGCCGCTGTAGAATATGTTGTCAACAACTACAAAGGCATTCATTCTGAAACAAGAATGTTGAAGGATGCTCTAAAAACAGCTGACAATGTGATTGCAACAAAAGGACTTGCAGAGTACAAATGCCCAATGGGTACAACAATAGCATTAGCAATTGTTTCTGATTACCAGATGTTCTATACATGGCAGGGGAATGTGCGCATCTACCTTAAGAATGATAATGGACTTTCGATATTAACTTCTGACCATATATTAGATGTGGGTTATGGTCACACGCGAGTTACCAGATGCATAAAAGGCACAGGTTTACGTGAAGATATACCAGTAAGAGTTGCTAAACTATTTCGTAATAACAAAGTATTCTTCTGCACCGATGGTTTCTACAATATTGCAGAATCCATGCTAAGCAATAAATCCATAACCGAGATGAAGGAGGCAATCGTCAATCTCGATGACGATGTTTCACTAATCCAGGTTAATATTTGAGGTGAAATCATGTAAAAGGACACTGGTATTTTACAGTGAGTTGTGACAATTAACATCGAATGATGTCATTACTTCAAGGTTTATATTCTTCAGTAGAATTCCGGCAAGTAACTTGAGGGGAAAGAGAATTTCGTTCTCTCTTACCTCGCATTCGGGACTAAGCAAGACCAGAAGATGCCATGATAAAATGAAACTTAATCGATTAGCATAGACAAAGCTATGTGAAACGAAATCATTGATACGGAAAGGAAGACTTTTCACTATGCCCTTGTATCCTTATTCGATATTTTTTTGTAAGTTTGCAAATGTATGCCAGAACCGATAGATATTCTTGAGGATAAGCTCATGAAAAACAATCCAGGGCTGCTTGAAGGCCTCCTTGTTGACCACACTACCCAAAAGAATATCTTTTGGGCGACGGACAGTTATGCTGATCTGGGTGAGGGCTATCATTGGCACGATGCCATCACATCACAGACTATCACGGGTCATCATGAGGATATAATTAGGCCACGATCAATGAAGGCCCGCGATGAGCAGCAAAAGCGGGCAAGGCTGATGGCTGAGGTGTTCACGCCCTCATGGTTGGTGAACAAGATGAACAATGCCATTGACGAAGAATGGTTTGGCCGGTCAGACGTGTTCAATAATCTGTGCGCCAACCATTTCTGGCAGTCAGTTACCGATATGATTGCCATGCCGAAAGGGAAGTCGTGGCAAGACTATGTGCTTGCCACGCGACTGGAGATTACCTGTGGTGAAGCCCCGTTCCTTGCCTCGCGCTATGACACGGTATCGGGCGAAGCCATTCCTATTACCAACCGTATCGGCATTCTTGACCGCAAGCTGCGTGTCGTCAATGAGAACTGCACCGACGACAGCTGGACGCGTTGGGCTTTGCTGGCCCTGGGCAGTGTCTATGGCTACGAGTGGCAGGGTGACAACCTGCTGTTGGCGCGTATGGCATTGCTTGCCACGTTCTGCGACTATTATGGACAACATTTCGGACAGAAACCGAACGACCAAACGATGTTCAAAGCCGTTGACATCATATCATGGAATCTTTGGCAGATGGACGGACTAAAGGGTGTCGTGCCTGGCTCGTGTCATGAAGATAAACATATCGAGACCGACCTTTTTGGCAATGGCACAACCACAGTAACGCCTTGTCTTGGTTGTGAGAAAGACGACATACAGTTGCACAATGGACTCCGCTGCCACCTGCGCCGTTGGCTGCCCTCAGACAATGAACAACCCGACTATTTCGATTGTCTTTACCTTGACTTTATCACTAAGAAATATAAAACTCATCATAAAACTAAATGGCCTATGAAATTCGACTTTGTAATAGGAAATCCACCGTACCAACAAGAATCAAATGGAGCGAATGCAAATGATGCACCCATTTATCACTATTTTTACGATGCAGCATTTAAAGTTTCAGATAAAGCAGAATTAATTTCTCCTGCAAGATTCCTTTTTAACGCGGGAGGTACTCCTAAAGAATGGAATACACAAATGCTACAAGATCCACATTTCAAGGTTTTAACTTATGAGCCTAATGCATCAAAGATATTTCCAAGTACATCTATTAACGGTGGAATAGTTGTTACATACCATAACCGTTGTAAGAATTATGGAGCAATTAGAGTATTTACCGCCTTTCCTGAATTGAATTCTATTTTAAGAAAGGTTACACACGTATCAACAAATACCATTGTTGATGCTGTAACAAACAGAGGGCTCTATAAATACTCAGATTTGGCATATAAAGAACAGCCTGATGAAATGCGAAAGACCGCTGATAAACGAATTGCACCAAGTTCGTTTGAAAGAATGTACAAATTGTTTACTCCTGAAAAACCAGATGATAGACACGAGTATATCAGAATTTATGGTAATGTCAGAAATCAAAGAACATTTAGATGGTTTAGAAAAGATTATGTAGATTATGTGGAAAATCTAGATAAATACAAAGTACTGGTTTCTAAGGCAGATGGTGCAGCAGGTACAGTTGGGAACCCTGTACCTGCAAGAATAATGGGAAAGCCAGTTATGATTGATCCTGGTATAGGATTCACTGAAACATATATTTCAATAGGCGAAACTAATTCGAAAAATGAAGCTGAAGTAGAAGTAAAATATTTGAAAACCAAGTTTGCAAGAACTATGCTTGGTGTTCTAAAAGTTACTCAAAATAATGCAAAACCAACTTGGAAGTATGTTCCCCTTCAAGACTTTACTTCATCCTCTGACATTGACTGGTCGAAGAGTATTCATGAGATAGACTTGCAACTCTACGATAAATACGGACTGACAGAGGACGAGCGCAATTTTATTGAGACTCACGTAAAGGAGATGGAATGATGAGAACGCCGAACATACAAACCACCCATATAGCTCTTCCACAGATTTATGCTTACATCACGCCACAGATAGCAGACCATAAAGGATGGGTGAAGATTGGCTACACGGAGAAACTGAGCGTGGAAGACCGGATAAAAGAGCAATGCCATACCGTTGGCGTAGCATGGCACCTCGAATGGAGTGGGAACGCCGTGTACGAGAGTTCCACCAAGACTTTCCATGACACTGACTTCCATGCTTTCCTTGAGAAAAAGGGTATTGAGCGGGATGACCACACAGAATGGTTCCACATCAACAGTAACGAAGCAAAGTCGTTATTCTATGATTTCAGGCAGAACCACGGCGTGGTAAAGGGCAAGCCGACTATGAACTATCAGTTGTATGACTGTCAGGAGCAGGCTGTGGAACAGACAGAAAAGAGTTTCATAAATCAGCCACAAACGGAATACCTCTGGAACGCCAAGCCACGTTTCGGCAAGACACTCGCCGTATATGACCTCTGTTTGCGCATGAAGTTTAAGAATATACTCGTGGTGACCAATCGTCCCGCCATTGCCGACTCTTGGTATGATGATTATACGAAGTTCGTGGGGCAAAGCCACTATCTCTTCGTAAGCCGTATGCCGGCTCTCCTTGAGCGTAAGGATCCTTGTCTGACCCGTGAGCAATATCTGGCAAGCATCAATCAACCGGATGGCGTAAAGAACTGCATAGAGTTTGTGAGTCTGCAGGACTTGAAAGGTTCTATTCATTTCGGCGGCAATTATGACAAGCTCGCCGAGGTGGCACAGCTCACCTGGGACCTGCTTGTGATCGACGAGGCCCACGAGGGTGTGGACACCTATAAGACTGACGTAGCTTTTGACCAGATCAAGCGGAAGCACACGCTCCACCTCAGCGGTACGCCCTTCAAGGCACTGGCTAATGAGAAGTTTCCTCCTGATGCCATCTTCAACTGGACCTATGCCGATGAGTGCAAGGCAAAGGAAAACTGGGACGAGAGCCGCGGTACCAATCCGTACTCTGTCATGCCCCGATTGAACATGTATACCTATCGCATGAGCGACATCGTGATCGACAAGGTACAACAAGGCGTAGAGATAGACGGTAACCAGGAAGCCTATGCCTTTGATTTGAACGAGTTTTTCCGTGTGGACCGCGACCACTTTGTCCATGATGAAGCAGTGGACAAATGGCTTGATGCCTTGACGCAACAGGAGCGCTATCCGTTCTCCACGCCGGAGTTGCGCGCCGAGCTGCGCCATACCTTCTGGCTACTCAACCGAGTGGACTCAGCTAAGAAACTCGCTGAGAAACTGCGCGACACCCAGCGTCATCCTGAATTTTCCAATTTCGAAATTATAGTGGCTGCCGGCGATGGCAAGACTGATGATGACGAGGTGATAGAAGACGACAACTCACTGCGCCGTGTGCGGTCGGCGATCAGGCTTCATCCACAGGGCACCATCACGCTTTCCGTGGGACAACTCACTACGGGTGTTACCATCCCCGAGTGGACGGCTGTACTGATACTAAGTAATATAAAGAGCCCTGCACAGTATATGCAGGCAGCCTTTCGCGCACAGACACCTTATTTGTATAAAGGCGATGACAGAAAATATCACCGCAAGGAGAATGCATACGTGTTCGACTTCGACCCCGCACGCACGCTGACCAATTATGAGGAGATGGCCAATGGTCTCTCTGCCGACACGGTGGCAGGCAATGGTGATACTGACACCCGCAAGCGTCACATCAAGGAGCTGCTGAACTTCTTTCCCGTCATCGGCGAGGACGAGAACGGTGAGATGATGCCGTTGGATGCCGAACAGGTGATGCTCATTCCCCGAAAGATACGGTCAAAGGAGGTGGTTCGCAGTGGATTCATGAGTAACTTCCTCTTTGCCAATATTGCCAATGTATACGGCTGTTCCTCGGCTGTAATCGACATCATTAACAAGTTTTCTCCTGTGAAGGCACCGAAAAACAATGATGTGAACATGAACGATGTTGAGGAACTGTCCCACAGCATGGACAAGGACGGCAACACTCAGACAGATGCTGACAAGGTAAAGGCCTTGCAGGAAGACCTCTTCGGCGATAAGATCTATGACGAAACCGGAGAAGATCTGAACGACTTTGTGGAAGAGACTATCCAGAAGCACAACGAGGAGAAACAGCGTAGCGGAAAAAGTGCAGAGGAAAAGATGATTGACGACGTGAGCAGCCATCTCACGGATATGCTGCTTAACCCTGTCAACAAGGCGACGGAAAAACAGGATATCAGCCTTTCAAAGCGTAACCAAGGCAAAGCGATTATCAGAATCAAGAAAGTCGTGAGGGAACAACTCGGTTCGACCTGCTACAACGCAGAAATTGAAAAGAAGAACATTGAACATCAATGTAAGAAGGACTGTCTGGGAAAGACCTCACAACAGCAGGACGACATACGCCGGAAGGCACTGGACCAGAAGAATGCGATAGACAAGAAGTTGAAGGAATCCCTGCAAGAAAAGACAAAGGATTTGGTTGAACATGGGGCAAATATCATTGCCGACACGCAGGAACAACAGCGAATAGATAACAAGAAGAGTGACACCAACGAGCAGGTGCGTGACCATCTGCGCGGTTTTTCGCGAACGATTCCATCATTCCTTATGGGCTATGGTAACGACAATACGACGACGCTGGAGAATTTCGACAATGACATCCCCGACAATGTCTTTTTGGAGGTGACGAGCGTGACAAAGGAACAATTTCATTTGCTGCGAGATGGCGGCGATTTCTATAACGAGAAGACAAATGCCAGGGAGCACAGTCCAGGCCACTTCTTCGATGAGGCGGTGTTCAACGATTCCGTGCGTGAGTTCATGGCAAAGCGCCATAAGTTGGCCAATTATCTCGATCCAAAGATGACAGAGGACATCTTCGACTACATCCCGCCACAGAAGACTAATCAGATCTTTACGCCGAAGAGAGTGGTGAAGAAGATGGTGGACTTACTGGAACAAGAGAATCCTGGTTGCTTCGACGACCCTAATAAGACCTTTGCCGACCTTTACATGAAGTCAGGCCTGTATATCACCGAGATTGTGAAGCGGCTCTACAACAGTGATGGTCTGCGGCGTGTCTACCCTGATTCCGAGACTCGTTTACGTCATATCTTCAAGGATCAGGTCTATGGACTGGCCCCTACCGAATGCATCTACCGCATCGCCACACGGTACATTCTCGGCTTTGACGACAACATCAAGATCACTGAGGCCGACCATCATCTCCGTCAGGCTGATGCCCTTCCGGCAGCAAAAGAAGGAAAGTTGACAGAACTTGTGGATAAAATTTTTGGTTGAATCAAGAATAGACAGTTTCTAACACATAAAAAGAAGACTGGTTACGGGGACGTCATTTAAGAAATAGGAAGTTACTATCAGCCAGCTTCAGTCTATCCTGTGAATAACTTCCTTTTTAAGATCGTCGTCAATATTACGATAACGCGCGAAAGCCTTCGACCCTTCGACGTGACCGGTCATTGATCCAATCAGATTGGGGTCTTGCACCTTGTCATAGAGATTGCCGATGAACGTCCTGCGTGCTATGTGTGACGAAGCCTACTGAAGGACAGGATGGTTTTGCCTTAACATCACTGGCTTTTTAAGCTTTCATGAATATCTCTTAAAGTTATAGTGTGTCTTTCATGAAGTTCTTTCACCTTTACGATTACCTTCTATATCCAAGTGAAGACCCTGACCGGGTTTCTGTCTTGGGAGAGAGCCTGAAATGCACTTATGTGAAGCCCCGTGAGGATATGGTCAATCATAATGAAATCAAAGGATATGACCTTTCAAATATTTAAAGGAGACAGCCGGTATTGAAAGGACTTTCTAAAAAGTCAATGCGTGCACTGACAATAATGAAAGAATCATCGTGTAGGATCGATCGGTTTAATTGTAGAAAGGAGGAATGAGATTTGAGTTTCATTCCTTTTTTTGTTTCTGGTGGAATATAAGGAGAGAAAAGCAGTCTTTACCAACTACTTATAAGGTTCAAAAAAATTACTATTTACAATTCATACACATGGTACCGATATATTGCTATTGCCAATCAGAATATCGAATTTGTTTCTCAAATGTTTCTCAAAAATAAAACAAAAACTCTGCAAGTATTGAATATCAAGTACTTGCAGAGCTTATTTGTACCCAGAGCCGGGGTCGAACCGGCACGAATTGCTTCACTGGTGTTTGAGACCAGCGCGTCTACCAATTCCGCCATCTGGGCATAATGCATGATTCTTATTGGCTGCAAAGGTAGTGCTTTTTTCGGAATTTGCAAACATTTAAATTAAATTTCTTAATTTTTTTGTACGTTCCCTTTTTTCTTCTTATCTTTACCCTGCTAATTAAGGATAATTATAAAGATGTTTTAAATCATGGCTAAAACCGATGAGAATTATTGCGTGATACTGGCAGGTGGCAGGGGCAAGCGTTTGTGGCCTTGTAGCCGTGAACAGCAACCTAAACAGTTTCTCGATTTCTTTGGTACAGGGAGAACACAACTTCAACAGACTTATGACCGGATGGCGAAATTTATCAGCCCGGATCATATTTATGTAAATACGAATGAACAATATGTTAAAATGGTCAAGGAGCAGTTGCCGGATCTTTTAGATGAGAACCTGCTGGCTGAGCCGATCAACCGGAATACGGCACCCAGCGTGGCGTGGGCCTGTTGCCGTATAGGCCGTATTGATCCTCATGCTAATCTGATCATTATGCCTTCTGACCAGACCATTATCAATGAAGAGGCCTTCCATAAGAATGTGATGGAGGGCTTGCAATTTGTCGCTGATAAGGATTGTCTGTTGACGATGGGGATCAAGCCTACTCGGCCCGAGCCGGGATATGGATATATTCAGATTGGGGACAGCTCTGATGATCATGGCTTTTATAAGGTTCATACCTTTATCGAGAAGCCGGAACGTTCTTTTGCAAAATTGTTCATGAATAGTGGTGAATGGTATTGGAACACCGGGATGTTCCTGGCGAATCTGCATGCTTTACGGAACAGTCTGTCAAAGCTGTTGCCTAGTGTGTTCCAGGATCTTGAGCGGAATAATCAGAATGTGAGTATTTCAGAAGAAAATGCTTATATTAAGGAGCACTTTTCCTTTTATCCTAATGTTGCTATTGATACAGGATTCCTGGAGAAGCCGGATAATGTTTATGTGAAGAAGTGTGATTTCGGCTGGGCTGATTTAGGCACATGGCATAGCATCTATGAGTTTATGCAGAAAAGCAAGGAGGATAATGTGGTCGTTGATTCTGACGTGATGATGGAGGACTGCCATGAGAATATCATCAAGTTGCCTAAAGGGAGAATGGCTGTATTGAATGGTCTTGATGGCTTTATCATAGCTGAGAAAAACAATGTGTTGTTCATCTGTAAGAAGGAAGATTCCTCTGCTTTGATCAGAAAGTACGTTAATGAAGTGCAGATGAAAAGGGGGGATCAGTATATTTGAAACCTGTTTCCTGAATCAACTGTCATAGGCTGTGCCTGCCGGCGGGAAGTTCTTCTACAGGTATAGTCTGCCATCATGTGGATTGCAAACGGGGCCGTCAGTTGATTGCTGACGACCCTGTTTGCAATAAAGGGTGCCCATTTGTCTTATTTGACAAACTGAACACATACGGGTTTGCTGAGCAGGATCTTCTGGCGGGTATCCGTAAGCAGTCCGGTGTGCGGGTTCCTCGTATATATTTGTATCTCATTACTGTCCCGGCAGGCAACGAGAAGGAATCTGCCATTTGGCGTAATATTGAAATTGCGAGGGTGGATTCCCGTTCTCTGGTATCCTATACGAGTGAGTAGTCCGTTCTCTGGGTTCCTTGAGAATATTGCAATGCCATCGTTTTTCAAACGGTTGCTGGCATAAAGGAATTTGCCGTCCGGACTGATATGTATGTCAGCGCTTCCGCGGGCATGATGGGTGTCAGCGGTCACTACCTGAAGACGTGTCAAGTTGTCGTCAGTATAGCGGAATACCGTGACGTTTCCGGAGAGTTCACTGATCAGATAGGCAAATTTCCCGTCCCGGCTGAAGATCAGATGTCTCGGCCCTGAATTTGCGTCAACGGCTACAGGATGATCCAGGAGCTGGGGGATAATCTTTCCGCCGGGCAGATGGAATCTCAGGATCTGGTCTGCACTGAAATCGGTAGCAAATAGATATTTCCCATCGGGGCTGAACCGGACGCAATGGATATGTGGCTTGTTCTGACGTGTGGTATCCGGACCACCGAGATGTCCATAAAACTGGATGGCCACAGGCCCCAGGCCACCGTCTTCTCGTATGGGGAATACAGACATGCTGCCTCCTGTATAATTTGCTGTGAGCACCTCATGCCCGTTGGTTGACACATAACATGGGTCTTCTCCGTGGGTCAGTTGCCGGTTAATCCGCTTTAGGTGCCCATTACTTTTATTCAGCGCATAAGCCGTCAAGGCAGCCGTGGAGTCTGGCATCTCACTTACGGCATAAATGAATTTTCCATTGCTGGAAGGGATCAGATAAGAAGGATTGGAAACGGAAACTGACGAGAGAGGGATTGCTTTCCCGGTGTTCTGATCCAGCCGATAGGTGTATATGCCTTTACTGCCTCCACCTGTATAGGTACCGATGACCATAGTCAGGTCATTCGTACTGTTGCCTTTCACAATGGCCTTTCCATTCATGATGATGGTGCTGCCTAATAACAGTACGCTCAATAATAGAATTCTTCTCATGGATAAAATATTTTTTGAATATTACTGGAGAGTAAAATGATCCTTTCAGAAGTACAAAGGTACGGTTAAAATCTGAAAAAGAGCCCTTTTTTGAGGTATTTTGGCTTGCTCGCTTTCAGCATCTGTATCCCGTGTCAGACAGGCGGCCGTTTCTTTCGATGATGGATACGTCGTGTTCGGATTATGGTCATAGTCATCGCTGGTAACTGTCAGAATGCACCATTATGGTCATAAAAGAGTATATTTGAAATCTTCATGCGCACAGTTATCCAGGATAAATAAAGGAGCGAAAGAGCGGCCGGGATATAAAAGCAATCCCCGTTTTTTTGCAGAAAAACGAGGATTGTCTTCACCTTTTTCAAAAGGTTTTCGCCTAACGGTCAAAAGAATGTGGGTTCTGTTTCTTGAACTCAGTATAGATATTATTGGAAATTTCCTTGAACTGATCCTCCGTGAGTTTGATTTTCTTGCTCATATTAATGTCGGCTTCCTTGTTGAGAGGGATCAATTGAATGTGTGCGTGTGGTACTTCCAGTCCCAGGACAATTTCCGCAACTTTCTTACATGGATAGGCAGCCCTCAAGGCATGGGCTACTTTCTTGGCAAAGACTTCAAATTCAGCCAGTTCCCAGTCGTCCATATCGAATAGATAGTCTGTTTCTTTGCGAGGGATCACCAGCGTATGCCCGACCGCTACAGGGTTGATGTCAAGGAAAGCGTAGAATTTCTCATCCTCGGCACATTTATAACTCGGAATTTCTCCGGCTGCAATTTTACTGAATAATGTACTCATATCATTAACTTTTTATGATGATCGAAGAAGTGGCGGCAGATACCGGCAGCAAGAGGCTTGCTGCTGTCTTTCAGCCGATAGAGATCTTATCGATTCTCAAGTGAATCGTGCCACGGGGGATTTTGATTTCTGCTACATCACCTACTTTCTTGTTCAGGAGCCCTTTTGCAATAGGGGTCTTAATTGAGATCTTGCCCTCTCTGAGATTTGCCTCGCTCTCACTGACAAGTGTGTATTTCATTTTCCGGTTGTTCGTCAGATTTGTCATTTCTACGGTGGAGAGGATCTGGACAACATCGGTTTTCAACTTGGAGGTATCAACGATTTTTGCCTCGGCTACTTCCATTTTCATCTGGTTGATCTTAGCTTCAAGGTGTGCCTGTGCCTCTTTAGCTGCATCATACTCTGAATTTTCACTTAGATCGCCCTTATCGGCGGCTTCACCAACGGCTGCAGATGCCTTGGGGCGCTCTACTGTTTGAAGCTCATGGAGCTGAGCTACGAGCTTATCGTAGCCTTCTTGTGACATGTAAGCCATAATTTCTTCGTTTTTGGTTGATAAATGTTTATTCAAGTAGGGTAAAAAAACATTGAATTCCGACATCGCGTTGGTGATGTCGGAATTCAATATCCCTTCTGTCTCTACTATAGTCTTCTTTTTGCAAAGTTAGGAAATCTTTTCGAGACTGCCAAATGTTTAGGATAAAATTGATTTAACTCAATAAAATAAATCATTTATGATATTTATGATGTAAACAGATGGAAGCCGGTGTCTTTTTTCTTATCTTTGTAACGTGTTTTTCATAGTATTAGATTTAAGGTTAACAAAAGGTTGGGACTCAGCGGAGTCCCTTTTTTTGTGTCTGAAGGAAAACATGAAGATCGCAATACTTGTCTTTATATCATAAGATGATAGATCATATCGGTGAGGGCATAAAAAAAACGATGCCTCTCATCAGAAGAGGCATCGCTGTAGATATTCAAAAGTGTCTTGTCCGATTACAGATTAAACTTATAACCGAGCGTGAACTGGAATACACTGTTTCGGGAATTATTGTTTTCCACCTTGTCGTTTTTCCATTCAGGCATTCCGTCAGAAACTTTGGTTACTCCCCAGTTGTACCGTGCATCCAGGACGAAGTTGTCATACTCGTAGGAGAGGCCTACAGGGATGGACAGGTCAACGGTCTTGGGGTCATAAGGACTGTTATGCTTGTCAACTAAGAATCCGGGTTGAACACCAACTTTCACGGCGAGACCTTTTACGACATAGACGTTGGCCAGGATAGGAAGATTGATGTAGTCCAGTTTCTGAGAATAGGAAGTGTTGTTGCTGATGTCCCATTTAGCACCTTGCTGGGAGTAGTTTACACCCAAGCTGAGTCCGAACAGGTCATCGAATTGATATTGCCCTTCCACACCCCCTACAAAACCTGCTTTGGAATTAGCATCAAGATTGGTCAGTGTGGAAACATTAACACCTACTTTTGGCTGAAGGGTGAAAGTTCCTGCAGGAGCTTGTGCAAAGGCACCCATTGAAGACAGCAGAACTGCTGCCATAAGAATCATCTTTTTCATTTTACCTTAATTTTAAAGTTCAAAACTCTTTTCCCCTTTTGGGTTTTTCTAATTTGTGCGGCAAAGATAAGTCTTTCTTTCTGAACGGCCAAGAGGTTTCCCCCTAAAACTTTTAGGGTTTTACCTATTTTAAACTTTGGCCTTTCCTCAAGAAGGAGGAAAAGGCTGTCAGTACATCCCCTTTAGAGGTGGAATTTATAACCTACCGTGAATTGGAATACGCTGTTGCGTGGACTGTCATTCTGAGGACTATCGTAGACATTGGTTATTCCCCAGTTATAACGGCCATCGATGACAAAGTCGTCATACTGATAGGAAATTCCGATAGGGATCGACAAGTCTACACTATTTGCACTCGTTCCATGATCATCTACCAGGAATCCAGGCTGGAGCCCTACCTTTAAGGCAAAACCAGGAGCTACATAGAAGTTGGCCAATACTGGCACATTAATATAGTCGAGTTTGGTGACGGAGGAGAATCCATCATTGTTCCATTTGGCACCCTGTGCCGAGTAGATAGCACCGAAGCTGATGCCGATATTCCGGTTTGTGCTTACCTCTCCTTCCAATCCCAGTGCCATTCCCACTCTTGAATCGGCTCCTACGTTGGTCAAGGAGGCTACGTTCAGACCGATTACCGGTTTAAGGGTAAAGGTGCTTGCTGGTTTCCGGTAATGGGCATACCGCCTGTAATAACTCCGATGCTGAGCAAATGCTCCCACTGTGGATAGCAGAATAACTGCCATAAGAATCATTCTTTTCATATTTTTATATAATTGGTTTGTTTATTTGTCATTCAGGAAAGTCTTTCCGTTTATGTCTATTGCAAATTTACCACTTTATCAGGTATTACAATATGGCATTTTCCTATAAAACATCGGCATTTCCCTAATAGGAGATGGGATTTCCCTATGGCACCGGCAAGGATTGCATGCGTATTCACCGATTATCAGACTCTAATGAGAGATAGCCGTTTTGTCCCTTGCAATAATCCATAAGCTTCTTAAATGTTGGATTGAAGGCAAGCAATTTTGGATTTCCAGTCAGGATGATCTGTTTCCTTGCCCTGGTCAAAGCGACATTGAGTTTTCTGTCAATCATCATCCCTGCTTCCTGGAAGCAGCTTGCGGTGAGAAATTCGAGTTGGAAGAAACTTTGTACGGTGAATGAATAGATGATATAATCGCGCTGGCTGCCCTGATACCTCTCGACAGTATCAATGGAGATGCCAAGGAGCTCCGGGCAATGTAATTTCTCTATTTCTTGCCGGACCATGGCGATCTGGTTCCGGTAAGGCACGATAACACCGGCGGTGTAGGCAGCGTTAAACCTGCTATGCTTGTCTTCCGTGGCTTTGAAAGTCTCTTGTGTATAGGTATATATGCGCTGCAGGCATTGTGCTGTGATGGCAGCCTCAGAAGAGTTTACCTTGTCGGATACTCCGTTCGCCTTACAGAATCTGCTGGGTATGAAGATCACCCGATGGTTGAGGAGCAGATGGTCCAGGGGAGAAGCATTGTCATATATTTCTTTTACCTTCTGTGGATAGAGGTTCCTTTCTTCCTGGTGAGGCAATGGTACCGGCTGGATCCGTTCACGAGCATAGAACATTTTTCCCGGAAATTCGGCAACTGCGGGGTGCATACGTCCCTGATGGTCCAGTATACCGATAAAATCATGTTCCCGTCCTTGTTTCCTTTCCCAGCAGATCAATCGCTCGAAAAGAGAATTACGGCAGTCGGTCAGTCCGATGTCGTTGAGATCTTTCTGGGAAACTTTTGAATCTTTTTCTTCCTGTTGCACTACGGCGGGTAATTGTTTATGGTCACCGATCAGAATGAATTTTTTTACCCTTGTGAGCAGTCCGATGATATTCGGCTCAAGGATCTGAGAGGCCTCGTCAACAATGGCCAGGTCGAACGATTTCAAGTCAAAAAGGCATTCACGTGAGGATACCATTGATGTAGTACCGACAATAATAGGTGTGTTCTGTATCTTATCCTTGAGACGGGCCAGTTTCGGATAATGCTCAGCCATATTACTGATGAGGTAAGGCTGGAACCTCTGGTCACAGGAATAAGGACTTCCGATCCTGAGAAAATCGATTTTGTTTTCCAGAAGCATATTGCAGATTTCATCTACGGCCCTGTTCGTATAGGCCATCAGCAGTACTGACTGCCCAGGGGTTGCCAGGGCCTCCCTGACCATATATTGCAAAGCCCGTGAGGTCTTTCCTGTTCCCGGTGGTCCGAGGAGGAGGAAGTAGTCCCGGGCCTGTCTGGCTTTTTCCAGAATGGGATCCAGTGCGTCATCATAGTGTCCGGACAATTTGAGTGAAGAATTCTTTTCCGGTTCCCGCTGTCCGAGAAGCAGGTCCCGTATGGGTTTAGGGGAAGAGATGAAACGGTGCAGATTGCGTAGCGCTGATCCGGTGCCGGCATCGCTCGCGCCATGCTCGACAGCATATACTTCAGAGTGGAACAGATTCGGATTTTGCTGTCCGTCGTTCAGGTGGATGACCAGTTGACCGGACGTGATCTCCTGGATGGTCCCCTTAAGCAGGACTCTGTTGCGGACATCGGGGATCTGGTCTTTCGGATAGCCGTAGAGGTAAATCATGTCTCCGGTACGGAAATTAGGCAGAAAGTAAGTACCTTGCCGTGGAACGGATAAGGTCAGGGTATCATAGCCGTTGAAAGAAGAACTTTTCTCTTTTTTAATAAGGTGCAAATCAGTATAGATATTTCCCGTATCTTTTTTCTCTGCCAGAGGCATATTCCATAGGTCGCTGGAGGAATTGCCGAGTCCTTCCTGAGCTCCGACCTTGGAGACAACTTGCTCGCGGAGGACAAAGGTAAGCATTCTGTTGAAATAGTCGCTTTCCAGTCCGGTCAACTGATCAAAGGGATCTGTCATCAAGGCTATTTGCGGCCTGAGGTATTGATGGTAGAAGGATCCTTGGTTATGATTCACATTGAGTGTTTCCGGAGATAGGGTCACTACTTGGCTGCCAACACCATTCTGGGCAATATTGAAATTCTGAGCCACCACTTGATTCCTGTATTTTATGGCTTCGCGGAAAAGGGTATGATAATCGACTACGCTCATCAGCCCGTCCTGAGGAGGATATTTGGAATAAAAGAGTCGGATATCCGTATGAGAATCATTAATGTGGAAATTATAATGCAGGACACCATAATACAGGAGGAGTTGTATCCAGTGATTCTCCAGAGGGAAACCATGGTGGACGGGGTCAGGCTGGTGCCTTTCAATATTCATGTTCCGTCCGGATTTCTGCTCGATCAGGAGTTTGAGATCTGTAGTCATCAAGTCGATACGGCCTTCCAGTCCCAGCGCCTCGCAGATGAATGAAGGTTCAAGGATGGCTTTGGACTTGTCAAAAGCATCCCTGCCGGTAAAAAGTTGTCGTACTCCCTGTTGGATGTTCTGGGCCTGGTTGATGGCATCATGATAAAATCTCGTCGGATTAAAACCGTTACAGCAAGAATACTCCAACGCTTTCTCCTGGTAATTGCTCCGAATGGTATTTGTCAAGTTATAATTCCCTTTTGAGTTGATGACATCATCAAGGATGGATCCGGCCAGATCTCCTAAAAGGATAGCCTGAGAGTTGGCTCTCGGCCGCATCTGATTCAACAGATAGAGGAGAGGATGGTGTCCGTATTCGGTGAAGCAACTTGCAATGGTACTGATGTCAACTAAGAAATCAGGTTCCAGGACAGTCAATGTAGGGTGGATAAACTTACCATCTATCTGATTATCCAGGAGATTCAGTTGGGTCCCTTTATGGACGAGGCCCTTCAGGTAACGGTGGTCAATGCCTCGCTGCTCTTCCAGGCAGGTGATGACTGCTTGTCCGGGAGCATTATCCTGGTCAATGCTTACATGGATGCCGTCATCCTCTACGGACTGGACGATGCAACGGATATAGTGATTGTTGATAAAGCCCGACTGCAACTGGCGGCGGCTTACTTGTGGAATGAGGGCATTGATCTCGGAAGGTATATCACAGCAGAAGATTGCAGAGATAAAAAGACAGAGAGCACGCATGTCTTCCTGCAACTCCTCTTTTGACAGCGGTTTGCTGGAATTGGAATGACGGCGCATGGTCTGAACGGCGATCTTGTCTGGTAGATGAAGGTGGAGTTTGTTGCATAAATAGTCAACTTGTGAGAACAGGTTACCAAAAGCATGGCCGGAGTTCCGGGTCCCTTCGTGACAGCACAGCACCAGCGTGTCGTGCATCAGTTGGTTTTGCTCCTTTGGCGGTATTCCCGCTTTTAGGATGCCTGCAGCACGGCTGAACAGTTCTCTTGAGGTCATATCCTTTTCTATCATAGATGCAAAGATAACTAAAAACATTAATATTCCAAGAAAAAGAAAGAGCTCAGGCAGAGGAATTTCCTTCAGGAACCGGCATCATCATAAAGAGCAAGTCATTCATCAAAGAGGATAAGCCTATCTTTCCGTGGATATAATAATCCTGGATGCTGTCGATTTTTATCTTGAAAAGGGTAGAGATTCATATAAAAGTTTTATCTTTGCAGGTATGAAAAAAGAAGAATTGATGAGGAGAGCCATTGCTCTCTCGGAAGATAGCGTGAAAAATGGTGGTGGTCCTTTCGGAGCAGTTATTGCCAGGGAGGGCGAGATCATCGCAGAGGCCTCCAACAGTGTTACCCTTGATAATGACCCTACGGCCCATGCTGAAGTGAATGCCATCCGCAAGGCAGCGAAGCGGCTGGGCACTTTTGAACTTTCTGGTTGTGACATATATACTTCCTGTGAACCTTGTCCGATGTGTCTGGGGGCGATCTACTGGGCACATCTGGATACCATTTATTATGGTAATAACCGCAGGGATGCTGCCCGTATAGGTTTTGATGATGATTTTATCTATAAGGAGATTGCCTTAAAGCCCGAAGACCGTCATAAGAAAATGCAACTCCTTCTGCCGGATGAAGCTAAGAAGGCCTTTGATCTGTGGGAAAAGGATACGAAGAAGACAGAATATTAAATGCTGTTTCGTTTTTTTATACCTATACCTGTTCTGTTGGTTAAATGCAGAGGGGTATAGGTATATGCTTTGGGCTTTGTCATAAACAATTGAGTTCTTTTCCTTCATTTCCTTTGTTGATGATTTGTTTTTACGCAGAGTATAATTACTAAAGTGAATAAATGTCTTTATTTGTCCTAATTTATGACTTATTTAAGGGTCTGAAAACTTACTTTCAATAAGTATATATTCTTCATAACTTATTTATAATAAATGCTTTGTGATTTCTGAAAACTTACTTTTCTGCTTACTTTAAGAACGATCTTACAGAAAAGATGATAATTTTGCTGTCAGAAAACCAAACATCTATTAATTGATAATGAAGAAGAAAAACTTGCTTCTGACTACCTTGTCTTTATTAGCCATAACTGTCAGTGCACAAAGCCCTCAATTAGGAAAATCATCTCTTGACCAGGTTATTAAAGCGATGACACTGGACGAGAAGATAGATCTTCTTGTGGGAAGTCAGGGGAATATGAGTACGCAGGCTACAGCCACGATCGGGAATTCTGCTAAATTGGTAGCAGGAGCAGCCGGTCAAATGAATGGTATTCCTCGTCTGGGCATTCCCGCAACTGTTGTGGCTGATGGTCCTGCCGGCCTGCGTATTGATGCTACGCGTCAGGGGACCTCACAGAAATTTTATTGCACACATTTTCCGGTGGCAACGGTCATGAGTTCAACCTGGAATCCGCAACTGGTCTATAAAGTAGGTGAAGCAATGGGTAACGAAGTACTTCGTTATGGCGTGGACATCTTGCTTGCTCCAGCTACTAATATACAACGTAATCCTCTTGATGGGCGGAATTTCGAATACTATTCTGAAGATCCGTTATTGGCTGGAACTGTGTGCGCCGCAATGATCAAGGGTGTTCAAAGTAATGGCGTAGGTACGTCTCTCAAACATTTTGCACTGAACAACCAGGAGACGAACCGGACAAGTAATAATGTCATCGGCAGTCCCCGGACCTTCAGGGAGATCTACCTTAAGCCCTTTGAAATCGCCGTAAAAACAGCACAGCCTTGGACGGTCATGACTTCTTATAATAAGATAAATGGGACGATGACCAGTGAGCGAAGTGATTTGATTACCAATATTCTCAGGCGTGAATGGGGATTTAAGGGCATGGCCATGACCGACTGGTATGGCGGTCAGCACGTTACCCTTCAGATGGAAGCGGGCAACGATCTTCTTATGCCGGGGAAAAAGTCGCAGCGTGATGATATTAAGAAGGCGGTACTTAATGGACGCCTTTCTATGGATATTATAGATCGTAATGTCAGACATATATTGGAACTAATCTTGAGAACGCCGAGGTTTAAGGGCTATGTCGCAGATAATCAACCTGATCTGAAAGCACATGCTGTCTTGACCCGTCAAGCGGCTCAGGAGGGAATGGTCCTTTTGAAAAACACAAGAAACACTTTACCTCTTCACTCTAAAATAAAAAACATAGCTGTGTTCGGACGTACATCATACGATTTTATTGCCGGGGGGACCGGCTCCGGAAATGTAAATCATGCTTATGTGGTCAGTTTGATTGACGGTTTGAAGAATGGCGGGTTAAGCATTGATCCATCTGTTCAGAAATGCTATGAAGATTACATCTCCAAAACTCCTGCCAGTAAACCGGCCAGCGATAATCCTCTTGCAGCCTTCCTTCCCAAACATTTAATACCGGAAATGACCATTAATGCTCCAAATCTTCATCGGGCAGCGAAAGATAACGATGCTGCCATTATTACCATCGGCAAGACTTCAGGAGAATTTGCCGATCGTTCTATAAAGAACAATTTCAACCTGACTCAGGAAGAAAAGGGAATGATTGCTGATGTTTGTTCAGCTTTTCATCAACAAGGGAAGAAAGTCATTGTCGTACTTAACGTCTGTGGCGTCATTGAGACATCAAGTTGGATAAGTGAACCAGATGCGGTACTTGTAGCCTGGTTACCCGGGCAGGAAGGAGGCAACTCGGTTACAGACATCCTGACTGGGAAAGAAAGTCCGTCAGGACGACTCCCGATGACATGGCCGAAGAGTTATACTGATGTACCGAGTAAAGCAGATTTCCCCAATCCAGATGAGATCAGTGAAGACCAACTTTTGGAGAGTTTGAAAGGTTTTGCTAATGTGCGGACTGAAGGAAGCCGGAAGAATTTCGACTATACCACATATAATGATGGTATTTATGTCGGTTACCGGTATTATACAACTAAAAATATTCCAGTGTCTTTCCCCTTCGGATATGGTCTGAGCTATACGACTTTCAAATATAGCCAGTTGGCCGTAATAAAAGATAGTCAAGGTGATCTGGAAGTAAAAGTAAACGTTACTAATAAAGGGAAAAAGAGCGGAAAAGAGGTTGTGGAAGTTTATGTCGCTGCCCCGGGGAAAGACATGGACAAACCTTCCCGCGAACTCCGTGGGTTTACAAAGACCAGGAATCTTGCTCCTGGAGAGTCCGAAACCGTGAGCATCGCCATTCCCTATTCATCTTTGGCCTCTTTTAATGAGAAAGATAGCCAGTGGCAAGTGGAAGCTGGGAACTATACTGTGGAAGTAGCCCGTAATGCAGCTGATAAGTCTCCTCTTTCTACGAGAATCATCGAGTGTGCCGGCGTGACAGAGAAGGTGACCCCAAGCCTTCTGCCCGAGCAAAAATGATTCATCTGAATTCAAATCATACCAAAATAATGAATAAGTAATTTAATATCGATTATGAAAGGAATAAGTAAAGTAATTGCATCAGCGGGATTAGCTTTGACGGCTATGCCAATGATAGCACAACAACGTCCTAATATCATTTTTATCTATGCAGATGATTTGGGCTATTCTGATTTGAGCTGTTATGGTTCTCCCCTCAATCAGACACCTAACCTTGACAGGATGGCGTCTGAAGGAATGCGGTTCACTGATTTTTATGCCTCTGCACCGGTTTCTACACCTTCGCGTGCAGGACTGATGACCGGACGTTATGCGTGTCGTTTAGGTATCAAACATGTGTTTATGCCCTATAGTTATACGGGGATGAGTCCAGATGAAGTAACCATTGCAGAAGTGTTAAAACCTTGTGGCTATTCTACTGCCCTTTTCGGAAAGTGGCATTTAGGGACAGATTTTCAATATCTGCCAAAGCGGCAGGGATTTGATGAATTCTTCGGAACAACATGCTCCATCGATAATGGACCATTCGTATATATTGATGGAGACAAGGCACAGGGAGTACCTGCAGCAAAAGATTCTACAACATGGACTTACACCATGAAGGCATGCAACTATATACAGAAGCATAAGGATTCTCCTTTTTATTTGTATGTAGCCTATAATATGCCACATGTACCAATAGCTGCGTCAAGAAATTTCCTTGGAAAATCAAAGAATGGACTGTATGGTGATGTGATCATGGAATTAGACTGGGGCGTCGGACAGATTCTGAAAAAATTAAAAGAATGCGGACTGGATAAAAACACTATCGTCTGTTTTTCTTCTGATAATGGCCCCTGGTTACATGAAGGACCTTATGGTGGCCGTGCTCTGCCCTGCTATAGTGGAAAAGGAACCACCTGGGATGGGGGCCAGCGTGTTCCAATGATTGTCAGATGGCCCGGTCATATCAGGTCTGGTCAGGTGGAACATTCGGTGGCTTGTATGTTGGACTGGTATGTTACCTTTGCAAAAATGGTTGGCGGGAATATGCCTACGGACAGGTGCATTGACGGATACGACATTATGCCAGTACTGTTAGGTACAGGAAAACGTGCAAACCAAGATTTTGCTTATATAAATTCGACCTCATCCCCTTCGTCACCCAGACTCATGGCGTTTCGTTCCGGTGATTGGAAACTAAAACTTCCTGAGAAAAAAGTTATGGGTAATTTCTGGGAAGCAGACGAACCGGCTCATGACACACTTCTGTTCAATTTACGTGATGATATTGGTGAGCGTCATAACGTCAAAGCCCAGCATCCGGAGATCGTCAGGATGATCTGTCAGAAGATTGATTCTTTAGAGCATACGAAAGGTTTCTACGTCAAGCCACTTCTCCAGTATGAATTTGGAACAGATGCACTTACTGTAGGTCAGCGTCGGGACAATATTCTTAATGCTGCGAAAAAAGGCATAAAGCCAAAATCAAAGAATGGAGAGTACATGCTTGAAAATTATAAATTACAAGATAAACTCTTGAAAGAAGGAGCTCAAACTTATTAAAACCTTTAATTATTACACGCACATGAAAAAGAAAACTTTTATTCTATCAATGACAATGTTCATTGTATTTCCTGCAGTCATTCATGCACAGGAAATAGACAAAAGCAAGAAGAATGTAACCACTTCCTCTTCGTCTACAAATCGTGAGGCCGAGAGTATGCTGCTGAATGCTTCTTCTGCTGATAGTCCACGTGAAATTAATATAGGCTTACCTTCTGACCTCGGAGGTACAACAATCCTTGAAAATGGAATGCCTGTCACATACGACTATCAGTCCCAGTCACCGACAACAGTCTGGAGGCAGGACGGGAGCTTTTCGAAAGTACAATCGCTTAATATTTACAAGACTGCCATAATGAATGGTTCTATTGGGGTCGCAATGTCAACGGAATCGGGTAAAGGTACTCCTGTATTCAGTGCTGTTGCAGGCATACAAACCAACACCTTTGGCTTAATTCGTTTTAATGGCAAAGTAAGTGGACCTCTTAAGCATGGCTGGTCGTATCAGGCAAGTGCATTTCTCAATTATGATCCGACAAGCCAGCGGCTTCAGTTCTCTCGATTTAATGATAAAACCCAGATATTTAGGTTTTTCATCAATAAGAAATATAAACATGGAGAGATAGGCCTGCAATACAAATTCGCAAATTCAGAAGGAGTAACTCAATGGAATATTAATCCTTATGTTTACCATTCTGATGGTACAGTTTCTGAATATAATGGACTGGATATAGGAACTACCATGTATGCTGAAAAGAGTGGGGTGGCCCATCCCCATGATATCTGGACGGGAGAACAGTATAATTGGGATATTTTGAAGAAGACCGGTTCTACCTCTCATATTTTTGATATTCTGGGTAATCACTACTTCGCTAATGCAATGAAATTTCATTATGCATTACGGTTGCATTTTGCACAGTCAGGTTTTTGTAATCCTAATTATGGAACCATATTTGATGCTACATCACAAGGCTCTACTAACAGATACGTTTATCAGTCAAATCCTGATCAGGTTTATACGGGTATGATTCAAAAGGGACAGATGGCAATTGCTGATAAATGGGGTAAGTTTGGAGCCAATATGCGTGCCGAACTATCCAAGAATAGTAAGAACAATAATTGGTTACTGGGACTCAGTGCTGATGGTTTGAATGCAAATAATGCATATCGTGCTGTTTATGGGACCTATGCTACGGTGGAAGAGAATCCGACATCTTTAGTACATCAAAAATTAGTAAATGGGGTTTGGACAAATTCAAGTGATTCCTGGGGAGATGAGAATCCGAATAGTGCCATTCAGTATTATGATGGTCTTGATTCTAAATTTGCTTTTTATGCTACCGACAAATGGCATTTCGCGAAACGTTTTACCGTAGACTTAGGAACACGCTTGGAATGGCAGCATATAGATGGTTATTGGGCTCCGACAAGTTGCAGGGGCAAGTCATCTGACGGTTGGAACATATTAACAGGAAAGGAGAAATTGCAAAAAGACTGGTTCCACAAAACAGGAACGGCTAATTTTGTATGGAACACATTTAATGGAGGAGGCTTTACTGCTGATGTCATGTATGCAGAAATAGATGGCAATCTTTCTTCTTATTGCCAGGCAGTTGATCCTGATATTAAGACAAGTGCTACCAAAGTACTTTCCTTTGGATTTTATTACAACAGTTCGAAATTTGATGTAACATCAAAGATAAATTATATCACGCGTTCAAATTATTCCTTTGCTGGTAATTTCGAGAATCCTCAGGATGCTACGGAGATCACCCGTCTTACGGTAAAATATGGGGTGAAAACTTTGGGATGGACTACTGACATGAACTGGAGACCCTTCCTCGGTTTTGCTCTTCATTATCTGCTGACACTGCAGAATCCAAAATATACTGATTTTGACTTTACCGCTTTTGACCAGAAATTCAGCTATACAAATGCAACCGTGCGCGCCGTATCAAAGTGTCTTATGGAGATTGACCCTTCATATCAATTCAAGAAATTCCGGATCTGGGCCAGTGCACGCTATTATTCTAAACAATATGCATGTTTTTCTAATGCCCTCTATTTTGCTTCAAGATGGGAAACTTTTGCAGGATTAGATTATAATCCGAATAAGACTGTCGGATTTTCTCTGAATGTGATTAATCTGTTGAACCAGACTGGAGCTCAGGGCAATATTGCGGGAGCGAATACGATCACGAAGGAGGCTGCCTCAAATTATTATGATCAGCCTTTAGCTTGTACTTATATTCGTCCTTTCCAGATTGAGTTTAAAACAACGTTTAAATTTTAGATACTAGTATTATGAATAATAACATTTTATACAAAACCCTGACCCTGGTAACGGCTACGACCAGTGTAACAGGTGCCTTAGCTCAGAGTGTATCTCCAAATGATTTGCAAGCGCAAAGAAATTCTGATAGGCCGAATATCGTATTAGTGATTTCTGAAGATCTAAGTCCCCGCTTGGGATGCTATGGAGATCCGATAGCTGTAACGCCTCATTTAGATAATCTGGCTAAGGAAGGAGTACGTTTTACAAATGTACATACAATGGCCGGAGTGTCTTCTCCATCACGCTCGGGATTAATTACCGGTGTGTTCCAGAACTTTGAGAATCTGATGGAGATGCGCTCTTGCGGTTATAAGGGTGGTCCGTATTTTGCCGTCCCCCCTTCCTATATCAAAGCTTATCCGGAATTATTGCGTCGTAACGGGTATTATACCTATTGTGATGTAAAATTTGATTATGAATTTTCCAGTCCTGTCAATCCGGGAGCTTTCTCAATATGGAATTCTATTGAGCCAAAAGGCTACAGTGATGTTATGGCACACACCTTGAAACCCGTATGGCGTACTCTTGATTTAAAGGGACGTCCCTTTATGTTTAACTATAATCCACAGATCACACATGAGTCTGGCCTTTTTGATTCTAAAGATCCTGGTTTGCAAAAATGGTATCGTCCGATTGCCTTACAATGGGATAAACTGCGTGCTATGTATAAGATCAAAGAAACAGATCCTAAGAAGGTCAGTGTTGATCCGTTTTACATGAATACGAAAAGCACGAGAACAGAGATTGCCAGATTTTATAATAATATTCAGGTAATGGACCAGCAAGTGGGGAAATTGATAGAAAATCTCAAGGCTGATGGACTTTGGGATAATACCATATTCATTTTTACTACTGATCATGGAGATTGCCTTCCAAGGTGCAAACGTGATGGATATGATAGTTCTACACGTGTCCCTATGATTATACATGTTCCTGATAAATATCGTACGGCATGGCTACCTGAGAATGGAACTACATGTGATAGATTAATATCTTTTGAAGATCTTGCACCTACCATTTTAGGAATGTCAAAGACTCCAATTCCTTCTTATATGAAACGTACATGATTGTCTTTCGCCAAAGGGAATGAAAAGGGATTTTTTGTATCTTTGCCACAGTATAAATCCTTTAATCCTTTAGATATGGCGAATCAGAAGCAAGAAGTCTCCTTTTCAGA
>NZ_BAACAN010000031.1:0-29466 GCF_054687055.1 Segatella asaccharophila
CCATGCCCTCGCTGATCACGGCAATGGAAACGTCCATGTTGCGAGCGATGCTGGCCCAGGAATGACGGGCCACGTAAGTAGTAAGCGGGATCCTCAGTCCGATCCGGTCCCCTATTTTCTTCAGGTTCCGGTTGACTGTCTGCTCCACCTGCCGGTACCTCCGGTAAGCCGTGTCATCGTCCTGTTTCAGGATAGGAAGCAAAAACGGTGTATTCCGTGTCTGACCGGCATAACGGTCGACGATGTCCTGCATGGGCTTCTCCCAGGCGATGGTCAATGACTGGTTCGTTTTCTTTCGACAATAGGTGACCAGACCACGTTTGAGATCACTCTTCCTGAGAAAGGCCATGTCCACGAAGGGCATACCACGCATATAGAAACTGAATATGAACAGGTCACGGGCAAAGGCCAGCGGTGAGTCTTCCCGTAGCTCTATACGCTCGATGGCACGGATGTCACTGACGGAAATGGCCCGTTTGGTGGTCTTGCAATAAGAAATATGTACATGCCGGAAAATGTCACGGTCGTCAGTAAGTCCAACTTCCACGGCCCTATTATAGAGCGTACGGAGCGTCCGCAGGTAGTAGGCAATGGAGTTCCGTTTCAGTCCCCGGTCTATCAGCCACGCTTCATAACGCTCCATCAAATCGGCCGTCATAGACTCGAAGTCCAGATCCTCTCCCTCGCGGAACTCCCTGAAGCGGCGCAGGGCATCCGTATAGGTCTTGGTGGTGCCAATGCGCTTCATCTGAGATTTCTTAGCGATCTGTGCCTGCATGAAACTGAAGACGGTCTGGACGGGCGGCAATTGTCGGAAAGCTTCGATCAGATCATCAAGGGTATAAGAAACACCAGATTCTTCTTCCTGCCGGACCATCTCCTGCATCTGCCTCAGTTCCCCTTCCACTCTGGACTGAATAAGTTGTAAGTGGGTTCTCCTGTCCTCGTGTGTCTGATCCCTGGGAATGATAACTGACCCTTCTTTCTCATTCCACTCTTGCCGGAAGAGATGATAGCCGGTACTTATCCATCGTACTGTTCTACGATAAATTACCTGATAATAAAGTGTTCCTTCCTTGTCTGGAATTGTTGAAGGCCTGAATTTTACTCTTAATGTCGTCATGTTTTTTAATAATTCTTTTTTATTTATTATTTGATTTTTCGTTTAAAGTTTTACATAAGACACGGTTTTACCAAGACGGACAAGTATGCCAAATTAACCGGAATCTTTTATGACGGTTTGCCTAACCAGACAGCAGAAGTTACACCATCTATATAAAGACGGCTCCTTAATATATATATATTTTCTCTCAGCTATCAGATAAGTCTTTGGTATCATAAGGGTCAAAAAAGGTTATCCATCAAGCACAATGGATGCTTCTCATAATAATTCAAATGACACATCCCCTGCGTTAAGCCCTTGATCGATTCAGCGATTGATAATGTCGTACGTATACATGGATATTAGATATTGTTTGTTTTAATATTTATTTTCAAAACCGGCGGGGCGGGCGCGGGACCCTTTTGGAAAAGTCAACTTGACAGAGATGTTCAGAGGTCTGAAGGACTTGAGGGCTCAGAAAGCAGATGCTTTAAACAGATCAAGTATCAAGGAGTTCAAGTACAGAGTACCTTAAACAGATCAAGTAACAGTTGTTTTAAGAACTTCAAGTTGTTTAAATCGTCTTTAAGGCCAAAATTCAACGTACAAGGTTTTTAAATGCTTTAGACTTATAATTACAGTATCAAGACATTAAAGGCTTAAAACGAAAATGAATAGGGTCTAATATCAAGAGAGCAAGGTCTTGAGTTTAAAGCATATAGAGTTATGTTAACAATATTCAAAATTGTCTTTAAGACTCAATAGTTAACGTATAAGACGTTTTAAGGTTTGTACAGTATTATCAAGTATCAAGACGGTCTGTAATTGATCTTAAATCGCATGGGCGAAACCAAACTTTGCAAGCGTCGTCCGCGCCCACTAAAGGGCGCGTAACGCGACGCTAAGTGAATTAAAAATAATATCTATTAACAGATTTAAGTACTATTGATCTTGATCCTTAATCTTAACTATACTAACAATATACATAAGTGTATCTACATCATTTATATCCATGTGCCTGTTAAGGCACGCATGGTATCGGCTGAAGGGCGCAGTGTAGCAAGCCCAAAGGCGTATACCTGGCTTACTTAATCCGGCATCCAAAATACGAATACAAATTTAAAGTCAAAAACCGTGGTCTTCAGACTCCAGACCTTTAAACCCTTCAGACCTGCTGGAATTATCTATAATTACAGAGACATATATTATAAATTCGCAGACTTTCGAATGTCTGTAATTTTAATATATTTTCTGACTTTACCTGCTTTTTCTACGCTTTTATCTCTTGAAAAACCTGTTTTTAAAGGCATCTACGCTATAATTAATTGTATAAAAGCACATCAAATAAGGTATTGAGAGCATTTATACAATTAATTGTTTAATTATCCCTCACATCCGTAAAAAATCAGCCTTAAAAAACAGAGATAAATACTATGTCATAGAGATAATAATTTTTTTGGGGTTTAAAGGATAACTGTGCGCGATACATCGTTATCCTTATTTTTTAGTCCTTAATTTTAGCAGATAGGGAAATCCCTACAATTTGACCTGGATACAAAAATAATTTCGAAAAACATTCATTTTTGAAAAAACGGATGATAAATAGATTAGATGCAGCGGATAATCAACAGCCGCATTCCCAAAAAATAATTTTAAAGTATCTATGACAAAATTAAAAACGATGTCTTATCGTGCGTTGCTTGGAGTCGATCCTGATCAGTACATCAAGTACAAATCAATCATGCGCAACGCTACAAAAATCTTACCGCATCACTGCTATAAGGATGTGATGCACGATTGTAGTCGTGATTTTCACAAACTGTTTCCAGCCTTCCGCTTAATTGACAGTTACATTAATCTCGACAATTATCATCAGTATTACGACAAAAACAAAGGTGATATGCGCTTGGGCTGGCTTATCCAAAATTCTCGTAATGTCATGTTTGCAACCGAGCAAGGTAAACAGGCTTATGCCATGTATATAAGTTATATAGCTGCTATAATGATTCGTTCAGGCTATGACTTTTCCGATCTTGAAGTTCAAAAAAATTACTGTCTTCAATGTGATTATTTTTTGATTCAACATAATCGAAACTACGCTTTCAGGTATTGTTTCAAGCTGCAGATTGTCAAATTATCTGACATGCACAATATTGTATATAAGATAATCGATAAGATAAACAATAAGACTTTTACGGCTGACTCACTGCAGACTGATATCTGTCCTCACTACTCACTAAGAAGGAAAACAAAAATCACGGACATTAAACGCAAACGTCAGTTGACTTGCTGTGAAAAATCAATGCAAACCTATGCAAAAACTTATGATCAGTACATCTATACACTGTACAATATTGATCCTTTCAATATTCCATCTGCTGACCAGGCCGCAGAACGTCGTAGCTATCATTATCAACTGCACAAATACGGAATCAAGTCATCTGAGCCTGTCGGCCGGCCTTCTAAATAAAAAAATTAACTATTTAAAATCATGGAAGTAAACTCAAGAACAGAATTCGCAATACTTTTTTATACGCTGCATCACCCCGAACTTGTTCCGAAATGCCAGGCAAGTTTCTTTTCGGATGACACGATGCGTGGCCTCTACGAAATCGCATCACCCTTCGTGTTAAAATACAAGGAATGCCCAAGCAACGAGGAAATGAAACAGCTGATTGCAGCATCCGACTGGACACCAGCGCAAAGGCAAAAAATCACTGATGAAACGGTTGATCTACTCTGGGGTGACTGCGAGACTTATCAGACTCTCTACGATCCGGTCTGGATGACCGAGCAGGTCGAGGCGTTCTACCGGTACCAGACACTCATGAAGGGTGTCAGGGAAACGGTCTCATTTGTCAAGCTGAATTCCGAAAACTTCACGATTGAAAACTGTAAGGAAATGGCAGACAAGATACAGAATATGTTTGATAAAAAAACAACTGTAGATTTTGATTCTGATTCTGAAAATTTTTCTGATAACGATGCTGATCTAGATGATGTTGATTGCCTTTTTGGTGATGATTTTGAACGGTTTTCGACCGGCGTCAAATTCCTTGATAACGTTTCAGGCGGTGGCTACTGGCCAGGCGCCTTCTGGGTGTTCGTAGGTGCTCCAAAAGCGGGAAAAAGCCGGTGGCTTCAGGATTTGGCAGTCCGGGCTCATAATCTTAATTACGATGTATGTTATGTCGGCTTGGAAATGCAGAAAACAATCATAACACGCAGGCTTGCAAGTAATTTGTACAATATTAATATAAATGATTTGGATATTAAAAATAAAGACATTGATAAGCAGAAATATGTACAGATTTTCAAAAATTATAAATCAATTCATAATTTGACAGCTAAAATACATGTATCAAAATATCCGACGTCTACTTTGACAGTAGATGAATTAGAAAAGAATCTATTAAAGCAAGAGAAAATATACTCAAATAAACTCGGTAAGGAATTTCATTATAAGATTATTTTCATTGATTATTTGAATATTCTTGCAAATAAGATTAATAATAATACAGAAAATACGTACATTAAAATCAAGCAAATCTCAGAAAATTTATGCGCAGTGGCACAGCGGAATGGCTGGTGTATTGTCAGTGCGACACAAAGTAAGCAGAGTTGCTGGGGCCTTGAAACGATTGATATGTCAGCTTGTTCAGAATCGAGTTGCTTGCAGGCTACATGTGATGAGTTGTTTGGAATTATTTCAACATCTGAAATGGCAAAACAGCATGAACAATATCTTAAGATCTTGCTAAATCGAGTGGGTGGCTGTCAAGATTTCAAACAAAAATTTGCTATCAACGAAAAATATGGAAGACTTGAACAATCGTCTGAAAGTATGATTTTTGACAACGGAAGTGATTTGTTAAAAACTGATGATGACAAGCAGCAGAAAAAGCAGTTCAGGAAGGCTCTCAAAGACAAAAAAGAAGGTGACAAATCTGATCTGAATAATACTTCTACGACTGATAATATTGACACACTGTTTAGTGATATGAAAAATTTTAAAATAAATTGATTGTCCTCAATTGGATGATTAATAATTTTGAGGTTTTCTCAATATTCCTTGACCGAAGGGAAATGACACTCCAGTTCAACAGGGTTGGGATAAACGCTGATTAGTGGAAGTTATCTTTGTGAAGAAGGACTAAAAAAGGAGGTAATCATGTGGAGTAAATCTACCCGGGATCTGGACGACAAATATGGCAGGAATGATCCTTTTCTGACTTCAAGGACCTTGTCGCAGCCTGAAAGTATTATTGGAAGCAATCAGAAAAGGTACCGGCCTGATTCCACGTCACCGGTCCTGCATGGGAAATAATGTATAAAGACTATGCCTTCATGAAAAATTCAATTCGTACAGGGCGAAGGTGGGGAAACTTACATTGCCGCGGTCCAGGTCAACTTCTCCGGCATAGAGAAAGCCGAGCTTTTCATAGAGTTTGCGTGCCGGGGTATTACCGGGCACGACGTCAAGACGGATGGCACAGTATCCCTGGATCTGAGCGAGATGGATGCAGTATCGGAGCATTCTGCTGCCGATGCCTTGTCGGTTGCGGTGATAATCTACACCGAAAGCATGAATGACCTGATATTGGCCCTCTTCCAAGTGTTGACGCCACTTCCCCCGTTCATAACTGCCTTCCGGATCCTCGTTAAGCACAAAGGCTCCACAGACCTGTCCGGCATCATAACAGGCATACTGACAGTGTGATGCGACATCTTCCTGAACGAAACTTTCATAAGGGTAGATCTCATACATCCATTTGGGATAGTTGATACGCTGGAGCAGGTGGTAGATGAGGGCATTGTAAAATGCTCCTACCGCCGGAATATCACTCTCCTCACATTTTCTGATTTCAAACATTGCACAAAACTAATTAGGGCCCGCTGATTTATTTTCATCAACTGATGGCGAGAACGAGAGTTTTCTTGGCCACCTGACTTTGATTTCTAAAAATCCAAGTGTTTTCCGGGATTATTCTGATGATTTCCATCATTTCAATAAGGGCATAAAGAAGTTCCCTGAAGAACTTCATTATATTTTTCGTAAAGTAGCACGCGCCAACCCATGAAGCTCCCGTATCAGTATGCTTTACCCTGTAGATCTGCTTGCCCGCTCTAGAAGTTTCCTCCCATTCTTTTTCTTCTGAATTTTCTCGTATTATAATTTATCTATGATAGCCTTTTTGGTACTGTCCTCAATATTCCGGTATCGTGCAAATGCCCGTGAATTTTGCGTATGACCACTCATGGATGCGATAATAGCTTGGTCTGGTGAAATAAGATAAGCATTACCAATAAATGTTTTGCGTGCCATGTGGCTACTTGCAATCTCGTTAATGGGTCTTGCCTCATTCTCTCCTGTAAGCGCATTACGCACAATGACGTTGCGTGTTACTTCTGCCTTTGTGAATACTTCCTTAATTGCATAATTGTATTTCTGCGGTGATATGAAAGGAAATAACCTGCCCTTAGGGTCTTTACCCCTATACTTCTCTACAAGTTCAATAGCCTTCGGGTGCAATGGAATTCGGGCAACAACCGATTGTCCGCCCTCGTCTTTAGTTTTATGTGGCACGTATGTCAACACACCATCTTCTATATTAGCTTCAGTAAACCTCATCAAATCACCTACCCTGCAACCAACAAAACACTGAAACACAAATATATCACGTTGTGTTTCAAGATGCTTGGACTGAGAAAGATCACACTCTGCTATTTGGTTCCGTTCCTTAATGGTTATATAGTTCACTGCTCCATATTGTTCTGAGCCTAACTCAATTTTCTCAAAAGGTCTATTACTAGTGCGTTCGGTTTTGTTAAGCCAGTTGAAAAAAGCCTTAAGTTCTTTCATGAATTTAAAGATAGTATTTTCGCCTCTTGGATGGATCTCAAAGCGATTTGACTTAAAGTAGTCAGGATATTTATCCACAATGCGAGCGAACAATGCTGGTTGTTCTGCTGCTAAATCGCTCTCGTTGCGCAAATAATCTCGATAGTCCTCAATATCGTCTTTAGTCAATTTCTCAACATCAAAAGAAAAGTGCCTACGCTTTTTATTCGTTGCCCTCACAAATGCCACATACCTGCCAACACTACGAGCCAACACCTTGTAGTGTCGTTCCATCATGACCGAAAAATGCTTAGCCTCCAAATAGTTTTGCATAGTATCAAAAAAGTCTGTACAGTTTCTCTTCTCTGCTTCGGATGGATGATTGTACTTCTCTACAATGCCTTTCAGCCAGTCAATTTTGATATTGTGCTTATCTGCCTTTTCAAAAGCCTCAACGATAGCTTCCTTTATACCATTGATACGTTTCTGCTGTTCTCTATGATAAACAACATCTTGCGTGATTACACGTTTACGTATTACAATATCGCCAACATTGCGCATTTGCAAGCCTCGTTTCAATGCTTCAGCCTCTGTTGCAGTTTCCATTTTAGCGGGTACCCTTATCCCAATCTTGTCACATAATTTCTTGTCAATATAGTACTCAAAGAAATCTTTAGATACAAACACCTCTGATTTAGCATGGAGATTGATGTGCCCATGGAAGAAACGTATCATAACTTCATATAGCATCTTCACTTGACCAGCCTCATTTGTGATTTTAGTTGCTTTCTTAGATAATGACAATTCGATTGTCGCCATAAAGCTTAAATTAATTTTCTGTAAAGATAGTTTTTTTGCAGAAATACTCCAAATTTTTTGGCGACTTTTTGGCGACTTTTTGGCGACTTATATGTTAATTCTCGCAATTCCACGCAATCGATCCTATTTATGGAATCATGTTAAAATATTGATTATTAATGTATTACGAGTTATACTCATTGCTTTCTATTTTAACATATTTTACGATTTATGTTCCTGTCAGGCGCACATCAGTGTAATTTGGTTAAGATCGTGACCGGACCTCGCCGATGTGGCAAGACTTATCTGCTTAATCATCTCTTCCACTCCAAATTGAAGGAAGAAGGAGCATTCTCCTCACGTTTAATCCTGTCAGGCACACGATGGCTCAAGCCTTTCCGAACCTTTCTTTTCCAGATGATCATTCAGGCATCCCGGTAATGGCAAAATACTTCCAAAGGGGAGCGACCATAAGAGCCTGCCTGAACTCATCGGCCTGTAAAAGTTGAAATACTTCCTTGCGGTTCATCAGATGAACGGATAAATCCTCCGTCTTGTCTAAATGCTGGGCAGTAACCCGTTCCACATCCGTAGCCACGAAACAATAGGTGAGGTTATTCATCGCACTGGCGTTAGCGGAAAGTGTCATATAGCTCCTCCATGTCCCCTTCCCAAAGCCCGTCTCTTCACATAATTCCCGTTGAGCAGCTTCCAATGGGGTCTCCCCCTTTTCACATACCCCTCCACAAAGTTCAAAGCGGGTCTCTCCAAGGGCATGCCGGTATTGCCGGACCAGGACAAATTCTCCCTCTTTGGTGATCGCTATCGTGTTGACCCAGTCGGGATATTCCAGGACATAGTATTCATCATTGATCACGCCGGTGGGTAATTTTACCCGGTCAACGCGAGCCGTCAGCCATGGACGACGAAAAAGATATTTACTGGACAACACCTCCCACTTGCGATCTTCGTCTTGGCGGTGACTTGCTTTTTGCATCATCTCCTCATTCCTTGCATTATTCATTTTCGATGTCTTCATTTTCAGATCCTGCCATTACCTTCCTCCTTCAGATCCTGCCATTACCCTCCGCCGCAGTCAGGGTTCTCCGATCACCTTCCAGAAATCTTCAGGCAAACTGATGTTCTCCACTTTTTTTGCACCCATAAAAAGAGGGGCAATCTCTTCAGGGGTAAAACTTGCAATTCCACAACCGATACGAGTGACTAGAAAATGCAAATGGGAATGCAGGAGGGCAAAAGAGATAAAATCATTGACATAAGGCCGGATGGTCTCTATTCCACCCTGCATGGTCGGGATAGCATAGCTATGACCCTGAAGGCCTACCCCCTGCCCCATAACAGCCCCATAATAACGACAGGCTGCAAGGGCAGCTCCGCCGTAGTGCCGGCCTTGGATATTACTGCCAAACACGAAGATCTCATGATCTTTCAGAGCTATGATGTGACAGGGCGTGATTCTGTTCTTATCCATAAAAATACTATTGAAAAACTGACCTAATCTGACCGGATAGCCATTAACTCGCGTCTCCCGGTCAACTATCTTGTCAAGGCAAAGACCCCTGCTGGAAAACCGGTGCCGATATGTGCAGACGGGACTCCATCAGTTCCAGAACAGTTCGTCATCATTCCGGGATATTCAGCCTCCCGCCCCCGGTCAGAAACAATTCGAATTGCAAATATAATCATTTTCTGCAAAAATAGTTATAAATTAAACTCAGTATTCATCAAAGTGATTGAAAAAAGTGAAATTTTATTTTGCGGTCAAATCGATTTACCGTATATTTGCACAACTAAACTATCGGTCATGGTATTTCTTAGAATATTATTATTATACGTCATTATATTTGGTATCCTTACCCTTTGTATCCAATATTTAAAATGGATAGGAAGGAAAGGAAAATCCACGACGGCCAAAACGATCGTTTCCCATAACGCCGGACAAGAAAGGCAAGAAGAAGCCATTCGTCAGGTACCCCCCGAAATACCTGTTAACATACCTGATCCGAGGATCCAAAACCAGCAGCGTATGGAGGAGGACAGGAACCGCCAGTTCCAAGACACGCCTCATCGAAACGGCTCTGCAGGACCAGCTGCCGAGAATCAGAAACCCGAAGGGAAGGGTTCTGAAGAAGAAGAGGAACAAAAAGCTAAAGAAGTCAGGAAGAGGAAAAATCTGATCATTGCAGGAATCGTTATCTGTGTGATCATCCTGGCTTTTGTCCTTGGCAGGCACTCAGGTAAAAGCAACCAGCCGGGCAGCCCTTCAGACAGCAGTCTGACCGAGGCTCCAGCAATGGAAGACAGTGCAGCACAGGACACCACATCGGATGACGTCGACGAGGACGATAATAATTATGACTGGCTGCAAGGGACATGGGTAGGACAGACCCCTTACGGTACCGTACAACTGATCATCTCGGGGACACATATCAAGAGCCAGGACAACAGTGGTATCTCTACAGGTACATTCAATATTCAGAACGGACAGATCATCGCCACTTATAAAGGTGGACAGACCTTTGCTTATACCATTGACACTAATAAATACCGGATCGGTTATGGCAAGGGAATCTATCTATATAAAGGGAGCAGTGATACCCAAATGGATGAATCTACGGATGAGAATAACGGGGATGACCAGGACCAGGGAACTGACCAGGAGACTGATGATAACAGTAAGAATGATCAGGAACAGGAGAAAACTGACTCCACCAAGCATCCTAAAGGCACATCCAGACTTCAGAATAAAACATCCAGGTCTGACAAGGTATTAGCCAAAAACCAGGACAAAAAGCATGAATCTAAAACGACTTCACATTCAAACAAGATTCAGTAAGGCATAAATCCTCTATGAAGCCAGAGTGAAGGCAAATAAATACAGTATAACTCATTCTATTGAATTCAGATAAGGGCAGCATCATACACCTGCCAAATCCCTGCAACTTTTAAGAAGGTGCCGGAGGGTACATAGAGAAATCCTGAATGGTGCATTGAGTTGACCTCAATGGTGCATAGAGAGGGGCCGGATGGTGCATAGAGAGATCCTCTATGGTACATAGCGCCTGACGAGAGAGTAGAAACAGGGACATACTTGATTTACGAGGAGGCCCCCTACCTTATTAAAAGATCCAACGAAGATGGAAGAATCCCATTTACTTTACAATGAAAAATAACAGAATCTCCCAACTATTTGATATTAAATATCCCATCATTCAAGGAGGAATGGCCTGGTGCAGTGGATGGAGACTGGCCTCGGCAGTAAGTAATGCCGGTGGGTTGGGTCTGCTGGGTGCAAGCACTATGCATCCGGATGTCCTGCGGGAACATATCCGGGAAATGAATGCCGCTACACACCGGCCTTGGGGAGTCAATATCCCTCTGAGGTATCCAGAAATGGAAACTCTTGTCCAACTCATCATTGACGAAGGAGTAAAGATTGTTTTCACTTCAGCAGGAAGTCCTAAAACTTATACCCAGAGATTCCATGATGCAGGAATAAAAGTCGCCCACGTTGTTTCCAGCAGTATCTTTGCAAAGAAATGTGAAGCAGCCGGTGTAGATGCCATCGTAGCTGAAGGCTTTGAGGCCGGCGGTCATAACGGAAGAGAGGAGACGACCACCCTCACCTTGATTCCACAGATCAGGGAAGTTACCAATTTACCCCTTATTGCAGCAGGAGGCATCGCCTCCGGAAGGGCCCTGTTAGCGATGGAAGCGTTAGGTGCTGACGGCGTACAGATAGGGACCCGTTTTGCATTGTCACAAGAGAGTTCAGCCTCTACGGCTTTCAAAGAGAAATGCCTCTCCCTGTCTGAAGGTGACACGATGCTCTGCCTGAAAAAAATTGCCCCTACCCGGTTAGTCAAGAATGCACTCTTCCGGCGTGTCGCTGAAGCGGAAGACAAGGGTGCCGGAGCAGAAGAACTCCGCACGATTCTTGGAGAGAAAGCTTCAAAAAAGGGTATCTTCGAAGGAGACATAGAAAACGGCGAACTTGAAATCGGTCAAGTTTCTTCCTCTCTTCATTCCATTGAAACAGTAAATGAAATCATGGATCAACTGTTATCCGAATATCATCAAGCTAAAAGCAGGATTTGCACTCATCCAATGATTGGATAAACCGTTTTGTCAGCTCCTACCCCAGCATCTGAAAGACCATCACATAAGGCAGGATGAATACAGCCGGTAAAATCATGAGTTATCATCTTATGATCTTACCGGCTGTCTCCATCAAATTACCCGGCAACGTCTGGGCAGAAAGGATCAAGACTCAGACCCTTCATCTTCCGGTTCCGGTTTTCTCTGGATACGGCTCAGACCTCCTGCCTTGACGATCAGCGGCACTTTCTCTATCCGGATATTACTGGTATCAAGTCCAAAAGCGGCAGGTATGCTTTGCTTCAGGTTGGACAAGAAGGTATAAGACCCCATCACCAATCTTCTCGACATAGACAAAGAACTGATCGAGGAATAAATACGCTTAATGATGATGAACACAAAGTTACCAGGAATACCCTCCTTCTTCAAAGAAGGATAACAACTGGACAAGTCAAACTCATGATTAGCCACCAGGTCTTCTATGATTTGCCTGAAATACTGATTAACGTATGGCTGGACACGGAAGCCAAGTCGAAGATTGACCCGGAAAAGGGTGTTCGGTATCAACGGGGTAAAAGTATATTCCAATGTGGAAGGTTCATCCTCGTAAGACACATGAAGCAGCCAATAATGATCAGCCCTGACAGGATGTTTATTGATGATGGAATACATAATCTTCTGTTCCACTTCGTTATCCTTACTCAACTTACTTAGATAGACAACATTGGTAGCAAATTTTGGAATCGAATTATCAGCCTTAATATCCGAAAGCACCTGATAATATTTCCGAATATCCAAAGGCTGCACCTGACTATTCCGAATCCGCGAAGCATTATACCATACATACATGATAAAGGAGATAATGCCTGCCAGTGTCAAGGTTACCCATCCTCCATGGACAAATTTGAACAAATTTGCAACCAGGAATATCGACTCCATACATACAAAGAAAGCAATGACAGGAAATACGAACCATTTACTTAAATGCCGCTGAAGCATATATTCGCGGAGAAGAAGCGTAGTCATCAACATCGTAATGGTAATGGCCAGTCCATACGCAGCCTCCATGCGAGAAGAACTTCCAAAAAAGATAACCACTAAGGAAACACATATCCAGAGAGAGAGATTCACGATTGGAATATATAACTGACCCTTGATCTCTGTAGGGTATTTAATTTTCTGACGTGGCCAGAAAGACAAATTCATGGCTTCACTGAAAATGGTAAAAGACCCACTGATCAGAGCCTGACTGGCAATAATAGCAGCAATGGTAGCCATGAGAATACCAAAGAACAACATACCATGAGGCATGATCGCATAGAACGGATTCACATCAGGAGAAAGACTTCCGCGGTGAGCGATGATCCAGGCACCCTGTCCAAGATAACTGAGAAGCAGCATGGCCTTGACAAAAATCCAACTCACCCGGATATTGTTCACTCCACAATGCCCAAGGTCAGAATACAAGGCCTCAGCACCCGTAGTACAAAGGAATACTGCACCTAATATCAAGAACCATTGTGGGCTATGAATGAGCAGGCGGATGGCAAAATAAGGATTAAAGGCATAAAGTATACGTGTATAATCGCCGATATGCATCAATCCCAGTATGCCGATCATTGAGAACCAAATCAGCATCAAAGGCCCAAACAGACGCCCGATCTTCTCTGTACCGAATTGCTGGATAAAGAACAAAACCGTGATAATACAAAGGCAGATAGGGATAACAGGCGTGGAAGGAGCATAACTCTTCAGTCCTTCAACTGCAGACATCACGGTAATGGAAGGAGTGATGACTCCATCTGCGATCAACGTACTGGCTCCGATGATCGCCAGCAAGTAAAGACCCTTCTTACGGTGCTTCCGGATCAAGGCATACAGTGCAAGTATTCCACCCTCACCGTTATTGTCAGCCTGCAAAGCCAGAATAACATACTTGACCGTTGTCTGAAGAGTCAACGTCCAGATGATACAGGAAACAGCCCCGATAATATAATCAGGATCAATGACACGGGCCGCTCCTACGATGGCCCCCATCACATAGAGGGGAGAAGTTCCAATATCTCCATAGACAATACCTAAAGTTACAATAAGCCCTAAGAGACTGAGCCGATGACGATTGTCACGGCTCAAATTGCCTTGAAATGCCATAGCAAATATATTTTTTATTTATCGGGTGCAAAATTAACATTTTTCCATGTCACCCTATTATTTATATAGATATTTCTATATTTATAATATCTATTTAACGATTGTATATACTTTTTAACATATTTATTATTAGTGATTATCCCCATCAATCCATCAATAACACCTTAATAAGAGTATAAAATCATCGACAAAGGACTTCCTGACAGCGAGAAGAAAGACAACCGTAAATCTTAATCAACGAATGATTACAGGAAAGTACTCTTTTTCTCTGGTCTATAGTCTCTGCTCCAGTATTCACCTGGTAATTTAAAGAAGGCAAAGAAAGTCAGTTGGTAAACTGGTTGACCAGCAGCCAGATATTCAGAGCAGTGACGATAACAGCCAAAGAGTATAGAAAGATCGTATTCCATAGCCGGTTGGCATATTTCCCCATTACCTTCTTAGACGAAGTCAACCGCACTTGCAGGAAAACCGTAAAAGGGAGTTGGATACTGAGCACCATCTGAGAATAAATCAATCCCTGGAAAGGATTGCCAATAAAGAAGATCATCAACAAGGCAATTCCCAGAGAAATGACGATCCCTACAATAGAATGTGTGTCATGAGCATTATAGGATTCCCCGAACAGCCCAGAGAAGATACTCCCCGCAGCCATTCCGCTGGTGATCGTACTCGAAATGCCAGCCAGGAGCAAGGCTATGGCAAAGATTGTAGCAGCATTATTCCCTAAAAGAGGCTGGAGCATAGCCTGCGCCTGCGAAAGTTCATCCACATGCTGTCCATGCTCATAAAAAGTCGAAGCGGCCAGAATGATCATTGCTGAATTTATGGCCCAGCCTACCAGCATGGAAAAAAGGGTATCAAAAAATTCATACTTGAGCATATACTTGATCCGGGCATCTCCCTTAAGGTTAATCTCCCGGCTCTGTATAATTTCCGAATGCAGGAAAAGGTTATGTGGCATAACCACTGCCCCCAGCACACTCATGATGATGAGCAGTGATCCATGAGGCACGACGGGAACAAACGTACCGGACAGTGTTGCTCCCCAGTCAATATGCACCAAAAACAGTTCATAAATGAAAGACAAACCGATCAGGGACACAAAGCCGATAATCGCCCGTTCCATCTTTTTATAGGAATTCGTAAAGATCATGACCAGAACGGCACAGGTAACCAGAATAGCCCCCGTCGGAATATTGATTCCGAAAAGCATCTGCAAGGCGACAGCTCCCCCCAGGATCTCTGCCAGAGAAGTGGAAATACTTGCCAGGACCGCACTGACGATGATCGGTCGTCCCAGCCATTTCGGCGTATATTTCACAGCTGCCTCGCTCAGGCAGAGTCCCGTCACGATTCCCAGATGCGCCACATTATGCTGCAATACGATCAGCATAATGGTAGACAAGGTGACCACCCAGAGCAAAGCATACCCATATTCAGAGCCAGCAGCCAGGTTACTGGCCCAATTGCCAGGATCAATAAAACCAACTGTAACCAATAATCCGGGACCGATATATTTAAATATATCCAATCCGCCCAAGACATGCGGATGCTTCTTGTTCTTAAGTTCCCTGATGATATTCATGGAGACAAATTTACATAATCTTCAGGAAATATGCAAATCAATGTTCCAGGTTTTTGACCCTGCACAGAAAGAAAAAGAATTGCTCTACCCCCTAAGCCACCATCGACAAATATAAAGAAATCCCGGTTTTTCAATAGTCCCATACCGACAGCATCAATAGAGGACACCAGAAAAGCCGGGATTTACGACTTGCATAAATGATTATTTTATTTTCCGGGATCTGTAGAAACAGGCGAAGAAGGTTTCTTCCCTTCATTTCCCTTCTTATCCTCCTTCTTTTCATCACCCTTTCCAAGTATGGGAGTTTTCACCGCCAACTTTTTCTTCTCCGTTGTTTTTCCAGTCTTTTTTTGTGATATTTCGGCTACCTTTTCAGCTTCCTTTTCATATTTCTTGCGCATGCCGTCCAATGCCGTCTGTATCTTTTCTATCTGAGCATGAAGACGTGTGATTTCAGTATCTTTCGCCTCTATTTCATCCCCCTGGTTCTTGATAGTCGTCAACATTCCCTCCAGTTGTTCATTATCGATTTCCTCCGGATAAAGATCATCCACCCGGTTAATAAAATCTCCAAGGATATTCATATAGTTGGTAAAGGCATCAAAAGGGCTACTGTAAATACCCCTGTCAAGCCCCACATTACTCGGTTTGGTAGTCATGAAACGGAAGTTATTACTGGCCTGAAGATAATCCCAATCCTGATTAATTCGCGGATCATTCGCGATACGGACACGGTCAGCCACACTGTAGAGTTTGTTAAAAGCTTCACGCTGCATCGGGTTACCCAGCCAAGGGCTGACATCACGCTCCTCATCTATCCAACTCAACGTATCCGGAACATCCAGAACATCTATGCTCTCCTCTTTAGCAAAAATTTCAGAAGGAGTAGAGAAACTTATATTCCGTTTCCTGGCAAATTCCGGCAACGCCCTGAAAAAGTCAAGTATATGACTAGAAAGAGGCTGAGAGATACCCAAAGCCGAAAGTTCCATAAAAATATTAATAATATTTTCTTTTTCCGGAAGGGCAGCAATCTCGTCGATATACCGGTCAGCGAACAAAGGATAACCACTCCAGGTCGTATTATTGAACCGCAGGGAAATATCATCACTCAAATTGATGTCACGCAGCAGCAGCTTCAAGTCAGGGGCCAGGGCACAGTGATACACATAATGCGGACTTTTCCATCCCAGCACATGCTTGGCACCCTCCGTGAGCATACCTTTAAAGCCCATCTGGGCAGCCAGTCCACCAATATCATCACTATAGATCAGAGAAGAGTTTCTAAGCACTGCAGGAGTCTGTCCGAAATACTCCTTGATGATAGCCACCTGTTTGTTGACGTCAGCCTTAAAACTCTCCTCATTAGCCAGCGAAGAGAGGCCATGAGAATAAGGTTCCGCGAGGAATTCCACACAACCAGTACTGTTCAATTCCTGAAGTTTCTCCAGAACCTGCGGAGCATGCACCTCCAACTGCTCGATACCCACTCCACTCAAAGAGAAAGCCACCTTAAAATAGCCATGGTTCTCCTTGATCATCTGAAGCAAGGTCTCCAGGGCTGGCATATAACTATTCGCAGCAATACGGGTAATAGACTGTTCGTTTGCAAAATCATTGTAATAGTAGTGATCAGTGCCAATATCGAAAAAGCGATACCTCTTCAGATGAATGATCTGATGTATTTCGAAATATAAACAAATTGTTTTCATTATATTGATGTTTTAGATTGATATAGAGATCAGTTAATAATCTGTTATTTCCACCCCAGCGTCCTCAGATAGAGTTCACGGATCCATTTGCCCACTTTCTCCCACGTGATTCCGGCCACCTCCTTCTTTCCCTCTTCCGAGAGGTATTCGAAAAGGCTCTCATTATGGCAAATAGAATAGATGGCATCCGCCAGAGCATGAATATCCCAGTAATCCACTTTTATACAATTATGAAGGATTTCAGCACATCCACTCTGTTTGGAAATGATCGTAGGCGTGCCACACTCCATAGCCTCCAGCGGAGAGATCCCAAAAGGTTCACTCACCGAAGGCATCACATAGACGTCAGAATCCTTCAAACACTTATACACATCATTGCCATGCATGAATCCGGGGAAATGGAAACGGTCAGCGATCCCCCGCTCAGCAGCCAGGAAGATCATATCATCCATCATATCACCAGAGCCAGCCATGCAGAAACGGATATTCCGCGTACGATGCAGCACCATATTTGCGGCCTCCACGAAATATTCCGGACCCTTCTGCATAGTGATCCGTCCCAGGAAAGTAACGATCTTTTCCCTATTCAAATGATTTGGACGAGGCAAGGCAGCAGCCTGAGGATTCAAAGGGTAAACCGCATTATGAACGGTGAACACCTTCCGCGGATCCTGATGATACTCATTGATCACGGTATGGCGTGTCAGATCTGACACACACATGATACAATCCGCATGATCCATACCATCTTTCTCGATGCCATAGACCGTAGGGTTGACATGGCCACGGCTCCGGTCGAAGTCAGTGGCATGCACATGGATACACAAAGGTTTGCCGCTCACCTGTTTTGCATAGATGCCGGCAGGATAAGTCAGCCAGTCATGTGCATGAATAATATCAAAATCAATCGTACGGGCCACAACCCCTGCAATAATGGAATAATTATTGATCTCGTCATTCAGATTGGCAGGGTATCCTCCCGCGAATCCCATGCAGCCAAGATCATCCACATGCATATAGTTGAAATCTGCATAAATATGATCACGGAATTTAAAATACATATCCGGATCCATCAGATTACCGACGCGACTCTTCACCAGGTTGTAATCGACATTGCGATAAGCAATCGGCACGCAATTCATTGCCACAATATGAGCAAAGGAATGGTCCTCATCACCGAAGGGTCTGGGCAGACACAAGGTCGTCTCTATATCCCCCTGGGCATGCAAGCCTTCAGTAATCCCATAATTTGCCGTGGCCAGTCCGCCAAACACGTGAGGAGGATACTCCCATCCAAACATTAAAACTTTCATATTGATCCTCCCTCCTTAGTTATTGTTGATTCGTTTGATTATTAGCTTGTTCCAAAAGTTCGAGAGCCCTCAGGATTTCACCTACGTTCACGGCAAAGGAAATAGCGCCACGGCCTGAAAACGGAGGATTGCCATCAAAGAACTCACAGATTGTTCCGAGGCAATGAGTGGACATCTCATCCTCGTATCCCACCATCAGCCGCTCCAGGAAACTTAACCGGCTGCGCTTGAAGAGTTTGATACAAGCCTCAATATAAAATCCCTCCAGCCACGGCCATGCCGTCCCTTGATGATAGGCATAATCACGCTGGCTCTGAGGGCCAACGTAGATAGGATTATAGCCGTCACTTCTTGGAGAGAGGGATCGCAGGCCCTTAGGAGTAAGCAATTCCCGCGTACAGAAGTCCAGCACATCTCTCTTCTGTTCCTTGGATAAAGGAGAATAATCAAATGCAGCTGCGAATACCATATTCGGGCGGACACTCCAGTCCGGCGTCTCATCATCTACAAAATCGAAAAGGTATCCCCACTTGTTGACAAAAGTTTTGAGGAAACTCACCTTTGCAAGTTCAGACCGTTGTTTCAGATCCTCCGCAAAAGTTGCATCTCCGGCCAGGGCCGCTAATTCAGCACCGAAACAAAGGGCATTATACCACAGCGCATTAAACTCCACGATATATCCTGTCCGGGGGACCACAGGGCGTCCGTTGGCGGTAGAATTCATCCACGTCATCGCCACTTCCTTTCCCTCAGTATAGAGAAGGCCATTCTCACGAAGTTGAAGATTCGGATGCTGATTACCGATCAGGAAATGGAGGACATCCTTCAGCAGGGAGCCATACATCTTCAGACACCTGTCACTGCCCACTGCATGCGCATACTGCTGAATTGCCCAGACACACCAGAGAGGAACATCAGGTTTATCAATCTCATAAATTTTCTTGGTCAACGGCAGATGCTTCATGAACTCCTCCAGCGCCGTACCGGCAGTCTTCATGATCAATTCAAAGTAGTCGTATTCATCGATGGAAAGGGTCAGTCCCGGAAGAGCGATGAAAGTATCTCTCGCACGGCATTTGAACCAGGGATAGCCAGCCAGGATATACCTGTCGCCATTGCCCTCATGGATATGAAACTGATGAGCCGCGTCTACCAGGCAATGGAAGAAATTATTACGAGGAACCCGCTTGCCTATTTCCTTCTCACAAAGAGCCATCAGGCCATGCGGCTTACTCTCCGTCGTAGAGGCAGAAAACACAATGCTTTCTCCCTTTTTGATCCCCATTTCAAAATAACCGGGCACATACAGGTCCTCATCAGATGCATATCCCCGCTCCTGTTCTTTCGGATATTCAATACCCCGATACCAGTCCGGCTGGAAATGAAAGGTATTCTCTTTGGAGAACTGCATATACAAGTCAGGGTACCCTGCATACATACACGTCTTGATACCATTCTCCACCTCCGAATAATCACGGCTGGCAGCACTATTCTCATGCGTAAACTGCCTGACACTGCGAAAAGCCAGGAAAGGGCGGAATTGCAGGGTGGTATCCGAATGGGCATCCACCAGAGTATAACGGATGAGAACACGGTTCTCATAATGCTGGAACACAGACTCTTTCTTGAGGATAACCCCACCTACCCGATAAAAAGTAGTAGGGACTTTATCACAATTGTATTCGCGTATGTACTTATGTCCATTAGGGCTGAAATGATTCCCCTGGTATTTATGTAAGCCGAGGTTGAAACGTGCCCCATGCTGAATGACCGATACATCAAGAGAGCTCAACAACACATGATTTTCATCATCCAGCTCAGGGACAGGTATGACAAGCAGCCCGTGGTATTTGCGAGTATTACAATCCACAATTGTAGAACAAGAGTATGCCCCGGAACGATTTGTACCCAAAATCTCCTTCTGTAAGGATTCCTGGAGATTTGACATCAGAGCGTGTTCAAATTTAAGATAACTCATAGGTCTGAATTAAGGTTGATTGTTAATATCTACGAATAAATGCGTACAAAGAAAGACTCCTCTGTGTCCACCTATCGCACCTCAAAGTTAATAAAATTGATTGGATGACGCAAATTATTATTCTGCTTTTTATCCAAAAAATCGGAATAATATGTTTTATAATATAATAATCACCAAAAAGATTATCTCATTCGCTAATTTTATGTAACTTTGCAAAGAATAACAGATGATTAAATCTGACTCTGAAAGAGAAAAGCCTCCAGAGTCATTATATGGATAACAAACATTACTCTTTTCATGTTTTCCAGATATTCAGAAAGGAAGCATTTACTTGATTTGAAAAAATAACTACTATGATGATTGCGAATTCATTTGAGGTAAGAAGTATATGGTATCCAAGATAGAAATCAACAAAGAGAAAATCACACGGAGCATCGCAGCTCTATGGCAATCGTTTACAGACAAGCAATATCAAATACTGCTCAACAATATTACCGTCAGGCGATTCAAGAAAAGCGAAATGATTTACAAGGATTTTGAGCGTCCCACTTATGCCATGTGCCTGATACAAGGTAAGGTGAAAATTTTCAAGAATGGCATCGGGGGAAGGAGCCAGATCGTAAGGGTCATCAAGCCCATCGAATTTTTCAGTTACCGGGCTGCCTTCGCCCACGAGGACTATAAGACCTCTGCCATGTCTTTTGAAAACTGCATTATCGCCTTCTTCCCTATCCAAATCCTTGAGAAATTCATGTCCGAGAATTTTGAGATCTGCGACTATTTCATTCAAAGACTGGCAAAAGAACTCGGCATCGCTGATGACCGGACGCTGAACCTTACCCAGAAACATATCAGAGGGAGGCTGGCTGAAGCCTTGCTCTACCTCAAAGACAGTTATGGGATAGAAGAAGACGGCTCAACCCTCAGCATCTATCTCAGCCGCGAAGACCTGGCCAATCTCTCAAATATGACCACGAGCAATGCCATCCGTACCTTGTCTGCATTTGCCAATGAAAAACTCATTGCCATCGACGGGCGGAAAATAAAAATCATCAAGGAACAAGTGTTAAGGAAGATCTCCAGGACAGAATAGTGTCCTACACTGGAGCACTCTCATGACAAGCCAGGGACCAGGACGCCTATCCAGTCAGCGCCCCTCAGTCATCAGTTCTTCTATCTCCTCTACTTTCTCTTCTGTCGGCAACTGTCCGTCTATCCAATGGATGGTGAATCCTCTGCGTTCCATGCCCCGGAACCATGTCATCTGCCGCTTGGCAAACTGATGAATGGCGATCTCCAGCCGGCGGAACATCTCCTCATACGAAAGTTTGCCGATAACATACTCGGTAACATATTTATATTCCAATCCATAATACATCAGGTTTTCAGCCGGAACACCTTTATTCAACAGTCCCTTGATCTCTTCCACCATACCCTGTTCCAGACGTTCCTTCAACCTGCGCGTAATCCGGGCCCTGCGCACATCCCTGTCCACATTGATGCCGACAATCAGAGCATCTATTTGCGGGAAATCCCTTTCAGCAGCAGGATGCTTCAGGGAATAAGACTCTATCTCTATCGCCCTTATAGCCCTCTGGCAGGAATCCACATCCGTATGATTATGCATTGCATTTCCGTTCTGAGTTTTCAAGTCTTCAAGGATCCCCGTCAGTTCAGGCATAGACAAGTCCTTCAGATGCTCACGCAACTCAGGATTCTGGGGGACAAAGGACAGGCGGTATCCCCTTAAGACCGACTCAAGATACAAGCCTGTGCCACCACAGAGAACAGGCATCGCGCCATGTCCGAGGATCGTCCGATACGCTTCAAGAAAATCCTGCTGGTAGCGGAAGAGATTATACTTCGTGCCGGGGTCACAAATATCGATCAGATAATAAGGTATCACCCGTCCACCGACATGATAATCCTTGAGATCTTTCCCGGTTCCTATGTCCATGCCCCGATAGACCTGGCGGCTGTCAGCACTGATGATTTCTCCCCCTATATCCGCTGCCAGGGCAACAGCCAGAGCAGTCTTTCCCGTGGCCGTAGGCCCCAGGATCGTAATCATTGCAGGCTTTTTCTCCTTCATTTTATTTCTACAAGAATAACGAAAAAAGCCGTCCAGCACAAGACTGAACGGCTAATTTTATGCAAATTTTAAAATTACTTCTTGTTGTACTTGTTCATGACTTTGATCAGATCTACCACTTTGTGGCTATATCCGAACTCATTGTCATACCAGGAAACGATCTTTACGAAGTTGTCTGTAAGGTGAACACCTGCAGTAGCATCGTAGATAGAAGTCAACGGGCAGTTCAGGAAATCTGAAGAAACCACAGCCTCATCAGTATAACCCAGGATACCCTTCAGGTTCGTCTCAGAAGCCTTCTTCATGGCAGCATCAATTTCAGCCTGTGTAGCAGCCTTCTTCAAGTTAACCGTCAAGTCAACAACGGAAACATCCAAAGTAGGAACACGCATAGAAATACCAGTCAGTTTGCCATTCAACTCAGGGATAACCTTGCCTACAGCCTTGGCAGCACCTGTTGTTGACGGGATAATGTTGCCAGAAGCAGCACGGCCACCGCGCCAGTCCTTGCCACCCTTAGCAGGACCATCAACTGTCAACTGAGTAGCAGTTGTAGAGTGGATAGTTGTCATCAGACCAGTCTCAATACCGAACTTGTCATTCAGAACCTTGGCAATAGGAGCCAGGCAGTTAGTGGTACAAGATGCGTTGGAAACGATCTTCTGACCTGCATATTTGTCAGTATTAACACCACAAACGAACATATCAGCCTGACGGCCGTCCTCACCCTTCTTGGAAGGTGCAGAAAGAACAACATACTTAGCACCTGCCTTCAAGTGCTTTTCAGCGCGGTCCATTGTCAAATAAAAACCTGTAGACTCAACGACATATTCAGCACCTACTTCAGCCCATTTGATATTCTCAGCATCGCGCTCAGCAAAGCAGCGGATGTCACGACCATTTACAGTCAGAGTGTGATCATTCTTAACAGAAACGGTGCCATCGAAACGACCATGCATTGTATCATACTTCAGCAGGTAGGCAAGATAATCAACAGACAGAAGGTCGTTGATACCTACTACTTCTACATCGTTCTTGTTTGCAGCTTCAAGAGTTGAACGAAAAACGAAACGACCAATACGGCCGAAACCGTTAATACCAATTTTAATCATTTTATTTTTAATGTTTTAAAGGGTTAAATAATCTCCTCATTACGTAGTCTTTTATCCTCGAAGGATAAGAAGCCTTCTCTATCCCGTTCTACGAACTTTTTTACCTTTTCTGTTCACCTCCATATTTGTTCTTCTTACAAATATACGGTTTAGAATCGCTTTATTCCGGCTTTCTTCCCTTTTCATTCGCAAAGATACAAATTTTTTTCTATATTTGCATCGTATAAGTGTATTAAATTATTTAAAAAAGAGGGGGAATCTCTCTTTCCTTATCCTTATTTGAGGTTCTTTCACAGGACTGACACATTGAGGTTACAATTTACAGATCAACAAATAAATCTATGAGTAAATTTATTCAAGAATTCAAACAATTTGCCATTAAAGGCAACGCCATTGATATGGCTGTCGGTGTAATTATCGGAACCGCATTCGGGAAGGTTGTCTCTTCCATTGTCGATGACATCATCATGCCCCCTATCGGGTGGCTGATCGGTGGGGTCAATTTCAGTGAGTTGAAAGTCACCCTGCCCTCTGTCGTCATCCCGGGGGTAGAACAGCAGATGAAGACTGCCACGATCAACTATGGGAATTTTATCCAGACGCTTCTCAACTTCTTTATCATTGCCCTCTGTGTCTTTCTGATGGTGAAGAGCATCAACCGGATGACCGGGAAAAGGGCAGAAGCTCCCAAGCCGGCTCCGCAACCCACCAATGAAGAGAAATTACTGACTGAGATCCGTGACCTGATGAGAAAGGAGAAGGAACAAAAAGACAGGTAACAGGATCATGGTCCTTGTACGGAAACAAAAAGAGCAGGCAACAAGATGCCTGCTCTTTTTAATATCTTCCACTGAAAGGATTATATTTCTCCGTCAGCAGCCTATTCCCATTCTATCGTCGAAGGCGGTTTCGAGGAAATATCAAAGCAGACACGGTTGACCCCATTAACCTTATTGATGATTTCATTGCTCACTTTAGCCAGGAAATCATAAGGCAGGCGCGACCAGTCGGCCGTCATCCCATCCATACTGTTCACTGCACGAAGAGCAATAGGATGCTCATAAGTGCGTTCATCCCCCATGACCCCTACAGAACGGATCGTAGACAACAGGATGGCACCAGCCTGCCAGACATGGTCATAAAGAGATGTGCCATCAGGCATTTTATACTGATGCATATTTTCGATATAGATATCATCAGCATCCTGCAGGATGCGCACCTTCTCCCGCGTAATATCCCCAAGGATACGCACGGCTAGTCCCGGTCCGGGGAAGGGATGGCGCTTGATCAGCCGTTCCGGCATGTTCAGTTCATGCCCCACATGGCGGACCTCATCCTTGAACAGCCACTTCAACGGTTCACAGAGTTTCAGTTTCATGTCTTTCGGCAATCCCCCGACATTATGATGGCTCTTGATGGTCATACCCGTAATGTTCAGGCTCTCGATACGGTCCGGATAGATCGTACCCTGGGCGAGCCACCTGGCATCCGTCATCTTTTTAGCCTCAGCATTAAAGACCTCCACAAAATCACGGCCGATGATATGCCGCTTCTTTTCCGGCTCGGTCACTCCTGCCAGATCCTTGAAGAACCGGTCACCGGCATTCACGCCTACTACGTTCAGTCCCAGTCCCTGGTAAGCGTCCATGACCTTAGAGAACTCGTTCTTACGGAGCATCCCATTATCTACAAAGATACACGTCAACTGCCTGCCGATGGCACGATGAAGCAAAGTAGCACAGACGGAAGAGTCAACTCCTCCCGACAGTCCAAGGATGACATGGTCACTGCCGATCTCTGTCTTCAGACTCTTTACCGTCTTATCCACAAACGAGGCAGGACTCCATTCCTGACGACTTCCACAGATATCCACGACAAAGTTTTTCAGCAGTTGCTTTCCCTGTTTGGTATGGACGACCTCAGGATGGAATTGTACAGCCCATAGCGGATACTTGCTGCTGGCGTATGCCGCGAAATGGACATCTTCAGTAGAAGCAATGACGTGGCAGTCATCGGGAATAGCGGTAATGGTGTCGCCATGACTCATCCATACCTGTGATCCCGGTTGAAAACCCTTGAAAAGAGGGTCATCAGCATCAAACTTCTCAAGATTGGCCCGACCATATTCCCGAGTACCCGCCTGTTCCACCCGTCCCCCATGAGAATAGGCGATAAGCTGAGCACCATAGCAGATCCCTAATACAGGATACTTGCCGATAAGCATACTCAGATCCATCTTGAAAGCAGACGGATCATGCACGGAATAAGGACTTCCACTGAGGATAACGCCGATAATATCCTTATCATCTTCAGGGAATTTGTTGTAAGGTACAATCTCGCAGAAGGTATTAAGTTCACGGACCCTGCGACCGATCAACTGGCAAGTCTGTGAGCCAAAATTTAGAATAATGATCTTCTGTTGTTGCATATCAGAATTTATATAGAATATTATATCTGTCTCTTCATACCTTCAGATCCTTCAAGAATCCTTCAGCCTTGGCCAGTGTTTCCTGTTTCCCCACATCCATGAGTTGGAGATTGTCCTGGACATATCCCCTGATCAACACCTTGTCACAGTTTTTCAGATAGAAATCCATGATTGGAAACTGGTCAGGCCATTCATCCATCAGAGGGAAAAGGCGGGGAGAGAACAAGTGGATCCCTGCGAAGGCCAGCAGATGAAGGCTGGGGAGTGAGGTCTTCACCCACGAATAAGGACTTTTCACCTCGCCTGTCTCAATATTTGTCCATCCCACGAGGCGCATCTCATCATCAAAAACCAGATAGCGCTTTGATTTACGACGGCTCGCCAGCAGGAACACATCTGCAGGATCCCGGGATTGCCGGCAGGTAGCTTCCGCCGTGCGGATGCCTCTCGTATGATCGTGATCACACCCCTTATCCTGCCCGCTACTCTCCTTCTGACCAGGCATAATAATGTCATGCCGCGCCCCTACAGAGAAGCAGTCCCCTGCTCGATAGAATTTTCTCAGATCCACATTACTCAGAATATCCACATTATGAATCAGGACAGGAGCATCCTCCCTCAGCAGTGGTCTGGCCTTCTTGAGGCCTCCCCCCGTATCCAGGAGCAATGGACTCTCCTCACTCACACGAATATCCATTTGGAAATCGTGACTGGAAAGATAATGAATAATCTGACTGGAAAAATGATGAACATTGATGACAACGTGACTGATCCCGGCAGCCCTCAGACGGAGGAGGACATGTTCCAGCAATGGTTTCCCCCCAACCTGCACCAACGCCTTCGGAAGGTGGTCAGTCAATGGTTTTAAACGTGTCCCCATTCCTGCAGCAAAAATCATTGCCTGCATCTGTTCTCCTTTCATGCCTGCAAATATACGCATTATTTTAGAGAACACAAAGTTTTCTGCCCTCTGATTTGCCCCTGTTCACTTACCTAGACTGATCATTGCTTTTTCTCCACTGCCGGCAATACCTTGCGGATATGCTGTTCACGGTGGATTATCTCCACCTCCACGCCAAATTTCTGATGGATATGTTCAGCCACATGCTGGGCGGAATACACACTGCGATGCCTGCCGCCTGTACAGCCGAAACTGATCATCAGACTGGTAAAGCCTCTCTGCAAATACCTTTGTACATGATGATCTACCAACCGGTAAACATTATCCAGAAACGTCAGTATTTCACCATCATCCTCCAGAAAGCGGATGACCGGTTCGTCCAGTCCAGTCAACTTCTTGTAGCGTTCATATCTCCCCGGATTGTGTGTACTACGACAGTCAAAGACGTAGCCACCACCATTGCCCGTAGGATCCTCAGGAATACCTGACCGGTAAGAAAAACTATAAACATGAACGACCAGTGGTCCCTTTCCGTCATATTTCGAGAACGTGGCCAGGCCATCTTCCGGACGGGCATGATAAATATTATTTTTAGTTGTCTTCAGCCCATCAGCACGATGACGGACAGGATCCTCGGTCTCAGCAAACTGAGGCAGCTCTGTGAGTCGATGCAGCATATCCATCATATAAGGATAAGGAAACACATTATGCTTCTCCGACAACCGGATCAGATCCCTCAGGTTCTGGATAGCCGGAGGAATACTGTCTATGAAATGCTTCTTCCTTTCAAAATACCCTCTAAAGCCATACGCCCCCAGAACCTGCAGGGTACGGAAAAGTACAAAAAGGGATAACCTGTTGGAAAAGTGGCGGATCGTCGGCACCTCTACATAGTTTTTCAACGACTGATAATATTCATAGATAAGTTCTCTACGCAACTTGAAAGAATATTTTGCCGATGCCTGCCAGAGGAACGAAGCCAGGTCATAATAGACAGGTCCCTTTCTACCTCCCTGAAAATCAATAAAATAAGGATTCCCCTCTGCATCCAGCATGATGTTACGTGCCTGAAAATCGCGATAGAGGAAACTGTTCATCGGTTCCACGATCAAATCATTTGCAAAGAGACGGAAGTTGGCTTCCAGTTTCATCTCATGAAAGTCCAGTTCGGTAGGCTTGAGAAAGCAGTACTTAAAATAGTTAAGGTCAAAAAGCACGCCGTCACGGTCAAAAACCGGTTGAGGGTAACAATTTGACCAGTCCATCCCTTCTGCGCCGCGGATTTGAATATCCGGCAATTCCCGAATCGTTTTCACCAATAATTGCTGCTCGTGCTGATTATATCTGCCATCGGCCTCACGGCCTCCGCGTATAGCATCAAAAAGAGATACCGAGCCCAGATCCGTCTGGAGGTATCTCAATCCGTCATCGCTGACCGCAAGGACATGAGGAACGGGTAATTTCTTTTCTGCAAAATGCCGGGACAGATAAATAAAGGCATGGTTCTCGTCACTACTTGTCCCGACTGCCCCGATAACGGAATGCCCGCCGGTATCCGTGATTCGATAATAGACACGGTTACTCCCCTGTCCGATGAGTTTTTCAGTAGTCATGGGAGCATGCCCGGACCATTGGCAATAGAGCTGAATCAGTTTTTCCATTTTCTTGTTTTTTCCAATTACAGCTTATTCTTCTTCCTCCCGGGCATCCGTCTGACGGCGTCTCTGGGCCCGTCTTTCATCCCATCTTCTGACAAATTCATCCAGGACAAACAGGATAAGCAGAATACCAAGGGACATAAAGAAACTATTGGTCAGATACATCAGACCTGCACATATTATAAGGAATAAAAGAATCCTTATTAAATAGAATTTTGAGACTTTCTTCTGATTCATGCGGCAAAGATACAAAAATTCAAAGAAAAAAATCGGATTGAACCGAGATTTGTCATCTAAAAAGTTACGAAGACAACCCCTCCCCTATCTCCAAAAGATAAGAAAAAAGACCCCATAAGATTACAGACGAAAAAAATCGGATGTCGTCCCGACAACCGATTTTCAAAAACAAACTACTTAAAAACTAATCTACTAAAACAAATCAAAAAATATCTTTATGGTCTACGACCTGTATTTATATCTAAAGATGCGCTACAAAGATAGCCTTTTTCCTATTATGACGCAAGTTTTTTCTCAGAAAAATACGAGTAACTATTCAGCCATACCCAAGGTGTGCCATCCTATAAAGATAGGATGGTAGCAATGGCATTGTATTGAGATTGATTGTTCTTCCATGCCGTATCGGCGATGGAATGTATAGCGAAGAAGTCATCT
>NZ_BAACAN010000032.1:0-26938 GCF_054687055.1 Segatella asaccharophila
TACAGGTTGCACATACAATGATTAAATAGCTTAAAGATTTTTGAACACTCTAAGTTACTAAAAATCAGCGATATGTGCAACTTTTTAGACATGTTTATTCTTGAAATTTAATTCCGCCAACGGGTAAGTTATACCTTTGTGTGTGAAATTATATTTTATCACACAATGGAAGAAAAAAGAAACAAACCGGACTATGCGGCCATCATCAGGGAATATAGAATGTATGGAGGCAGTGGTTCAATGAAACGGTTCTGCGAGGAAAACGATTACAACTATTCAAATGTCAATCGCTACTATAGAAAACATTTCTGGGACAGATACACCCGGCCAAAGACAGACAGCAGTCCGGTCAGGCTTGAGGTGGTTCCGGACGAGTCCCTGCCCGGTGGCGGTCAGCCAACTATTAAGTCAGATCAAAAAATACAGCGTTTCAGTGTCAGGCTTGATAACGGGACTTTTTTCCGCATGTTCAACTGTAGTATCGAGGATGTCTGTACGATGCTGCAAAAGATTGGAGGCTGATATGATATCCTTCACTTCAGAGCAGGACTATTACATCTATCCGGAGCCGGTGGACATGCGCAAGGACATAAACGGCCTTTCAGGATTTGTCAATGAGGAAATGAAGATGGATCCCCGTACGATGAACAACGTGTACATCTTCCTGTCAAAGAAACTGACCATGATGAAAATCCTCTATCGAGGCCTGGGCAGGTTTGAACTGCTGAAAATCCGTCTGGATGCCGGGAAATTCTTTTTGCCTGTATTCCAGGAAGAGAAGTCTTGTTATAAAATTTGCTGGAGCGATTTCGTTCGCTTCACAGAGAGCGTTTCATATACTAAAATGAGGATGCGGGAGCAAGGATAGTAGAAGTGTAAAGTATTGATATGTAGCTAATTAAGCGTAATATTATTTGTTAATATCAATATTTTTTCGTATCTTTGTGAGCATGAACACGATGGAAAAGCTACAGATGGCCAACATCAGAATCAGCCAGTTGGAAGAGGAACTTGCAGCATTGCAAAAGTCCTCTCCGGATACCATCGTGTCTCAACTGAAAGCGTTTTATACCGAGCAGCATAAAGAGGATCTGGCCGTACAGGAACGTCAGAAGGAGTTCTTTGAGAAGCAGACCACTGAGATTAAGGCAGAGTATGCCGGACAGCTAAAAGCCCGGGAAGAAAAACATCGCCTGGAGCTGGCAGAGCAGGAAAAGAAATACCGGATAGAGAAGGCAGAGCAGGACGCTAAGTACGAACGGCTGCTGAAGGCTATAGAGAATAAAGACAAATCATCAAAGAAAGAAGACGATGACGACCATGACGACCTCATGAAGCTTCGCGGGCAGATAACCTATCTTCAGGCCCGGCTCGAAAAGGCGGGAGAGGATCTCAAGGCCTTGAAGGCCCTGAAGAAGTTCGAGCATTCCAGGCGTTTCGTCCGCTCGGCAGAGCAGCAGCGCCTTCTGAACAACAGAAATGAAATCACCCGTGCAGAGGAAAAGGCCGGCTATGACGGTGAAAGCACCACCGGTGAAGCCGAAGGCCGTACGGTTGATGTAAGGACTGCATATCACCGCACGCAGGAACACCACGAACCGCGTATTGACTATACCAAGAACAAGCCCTATACGGCCAACCCCCGTTATCACTACCTGAGTGATTACTACACCCTGCCTGATGGAGGGCGTTACGTGCAGCGCAGGGGTCATGCCGACACCTGGTGGTACCATGTGGTCCATCGTATACCGGAGCATTACGAGGAGGATTTCTATGAAGTGGCAAAGGTTATCATGCCCGGTCCTGATGGTGGAAGCGTGACCTGTAACACGATGGAAAATCCCTATTATCTTGGCGTAAGCCGCTTTGATACAGAGATGCTGTCCTTCATCCTGACACAGAAGTTCTGTTACAACAACTCACTGAACGAGGTAGCCGGCATGCTTTCCCATAAGGGCTGCACTGTAAGTGTAAAGACCATCGGCAGTGTGGTAAATAAGGTTATCGAGAAGATCCGCAGGGCTATGTCTGAAATGTGGAAATCGACCACGTTTAATACGGAAAACCTTATGATAGACGAAACCACAGGCATGGTCGGAATCGATAATGAGGAAACAGGTAAACGGGAATATAAGAACCGTTACTTCTGGGGTTTCAAGGCAAACCTGAAGAAGATGGTCTGGTTCATCTATGAGCACGGAAGCCGTGCGGCAAAGGTTCTCCGACCGATACTCGATGAGTTCGTCGGTTTCTTTACCTCCGACGGATACATCGTTTATAAGATCTATGACAAGGATGACCATCCTAATCAGAGACGGAGTGCATGTCTCACTCACATAAGACGAAATTTTATAGACAGCCTTATAGAGAATCATGAAGGCTCGATGTGGTTCATAGAAGAGTTTGGAAAACTGTTCGGAGTTGAGTATGAGTGCAGGAAGCTCAATCTCTCTCCGGAAGACAGACTTAACTATCGGAAGAAGCACTCCGTATCCATGATGGACAGGATAAAGAAGAAACTGGAAGAATACTTTTCTTCCGGTTATGCGGGATGTGGAGAACTGTTCACGAAGGCGCTGAAATATGCCCGGAGGGAATGGAGCGCCATGGAGATGGTGCTGGAGAATGGAGGCCTGGAACTCAGCAACAACCTAGCCGAGCAGATGATGCGCCACTTCAAACGAACATTGAAGAACTGTTTGAACATCGGCAGCGAGCGTTCAGCAAAGAACGTAGCTTTTATGTTCTCTGTTGTTGAAAGCTGCGCAATGAATGCAATCTCACCGGTAGTTTACATCAAGGATCTTCTGGTGAAGTTTGCAGACGAGAATATCTCAAATCAAACACTTTTGCCCTGTTATTACGCAAAAGTTTGTTAATAACGAAAGTTTAACATTTATGAGTAAAGTCTGGGGACGTCCATAAACAGGGCGCTTCCAGATAGCTCATGGAATAATAGACGTTTACTGGCAGGCGGTATAGGCAGTCGATTCTGGCCGATGTCCACTCCCGATTTTCCTAAGCAATTCATAGATGTAATGGGAGTCGGCCGGTCACTTATCCAACTTACAGTGGATCGGTTGAAACCTGTCTGCCCGATAAAGAATATGTGGGTGGTGACGAATAAGAAATATATAGGCATAGTGAAGGATCAGATTCCGGAAATACCTGTAGACAACATACTTGCGGAACCTGAACCTCGTAATACGGCACCCTGTATCGCTTATGCCTGTTGGAAAATTCATAAGCAGCATCCGAATGCCAATATTGTAGTGACACCTTCGGATGCACTTGTTATTCACACTACTGAATATCAACGCGTGATAAACAGGGCCTTGGATTATACGGCCGATAAGGAGGCAATTGTTACCATCGGTATCAAGCCCAGCCGTCCGGAAACCGGTTATGGTTATATTGCCACCGCAGGACCGACATCAGTGGATGAAATCTTCAAGGTCAAGGACTTCAAAGAAAAACCGGATTCAGAAACAGCCGAGAGGTATCTCGCGGCTGGTAACTATTATTGGAATGCGGGTATCTTTGTTTGGAACATCAATACCATCATCAAAGCCATTCGGACCTTCCAGCCTATGCTGGCAGGCATTATGGACAAAATGGCCCAATCTTTCTATACTTCTCAAGAGCAGGAAGTAGTCAGTAAGTTGTTCCCGACATGCGAAAAAATCAGCATTGACTATGCCGTGATGGAAAAATCCAGAGAAATCTATATGATCTCCGGAGAGTTCGGCTGGAGCGACTTGGGCAGTTGGGGATCCCTTCGTACTTTGCTTCCTCAGGATAAGGACGGCAACGCCAAAGTTGGAAAGAATATTCGTATGTACGAGTGTCAAAACTGTATAGTACATACAGGGGATGAAAGTAAAGTTGTAGTCCAAGGCCTCAACGGTTATATTGTAGCAGAGAAGCACGGTCAGTTGCTCGTTTGTTCATTGAATGAAGAGCAAAGGATTAAAGAATTTGGAAAGTAACTAATAAACTTGAATTTTAATATGGAAAGGAAAGTAGCCCTCATTACGGGTATTACGGGTCAGGACGGATCATATCTGGCAGAATTTTTGATTAATAAAGGTTATGAAGTTCACGGAATACTCCGCCGCTCTTCATCATTCAATACGGGTAGGATAGAGCACCTTTATCTGGATGAATGGATGAGGGATTCGAAGAAGAAACGCCTGGTCAATCTCCATTGGGGAGACATGACGGATTCCTCATCCCTGATCCGCATTATCTCGGAGGTCCAGCCTACGGAAATCTATAACCTTGCTGCCCAGAGCCATGTGAAAGTAAGCTTTGATGTGCCTGAGTATACGGCAGACGTCGTTGCGGTCGGAGTGCTCCGCTTGCTTGAAGCTGTCCGCATCTGCGGGCTGGCCCATTCCTGCAAGATTTATCAGGCCAGTACCTCCGAGCTTTTCGGAAAGGTCGCCGAGGTCCCGCAGAAAGAGACGACACCATTCCATCCCCGTTCTCCTTATTCCGTAGCCAAACTTTACGGTTATTGGATTATGCAGAACTACCGGGAGAGCTATGGCATGTTCTGCTGCAACGGTATCCTTTTCAATCATGAAAGTGAGCGTCGCGGAGAGAATTTCGTTACGAGGAAGATCACCCTCGCTGCCTGCCGTATCGCTGAAGGTTATCAGGACAAACTCTATCTGGGTAATCTGGGATCACGCCGTGACTGGGGATATGCCAAGGATTATGTAAAGTGTATGTGGATGATCCTTCAGCAGCCAGAACCGGATGATTTCGTCATTGCGACAGGTGAGATGCATACTGTCCGTGAGTTCTGCACTTTGGCCTTTCATGAAGCCGGCATCGAACTCGAATGGAAGGGAGAGGGAATGGACGAAAAAGGAATAGACCAGTCTACAGGCCGTGTGCTCGTGGAAGTCGATCCCCGTTATTTCCGTCCGGCCGAGGTAGACCAGCTCCTCGGTGATCCGTCAAAGGCTAAACGTGTTCTGGGCTGGAATCCTCGTCAGACCACTTTCAGGGAACTCGTGAAACTCATGGTAGAGCATGACCGCAACTATGTGAAGAAGGTCTATCTGCGTGCACAGATGCCTGAATAAAGAAAAATGTATGGCATCGAGTGCTCGGTGACCTGTCGTATGATGGGCATAGAAGTATAGAAGTACTTCCAGGCCTTCTTTAGAAAATTTGATGAAGGCTGCCGTGACTTCCATGAAATGATACCCGGCCAACTGACCATAGATTAAAATCTCTCAAATTTTATTCGGAACTTAAAATTAGGGACACTTGGAAGTGCCCTGTTGATGCTGTATAGACATAAATTGGGCACGAACTAAAGGCTGTTCAGTATTGAATAGAATCACTAGATAAATTTGAATTTAAAACTGAAATTTATAAATAAATAATTATGTATTATACAAATCCTATATTAAAAGATTTGATCCGAATTTTTGATCAAAATGAAAGAAAGGGCTATCTGCGTTTAGATTTGAATGAAAATCCTGGTGGGCTTCCACAAGAATTTATAGATAAAGTGTTGTCTAATATAACTCCAGGGTTTGTTGCACAATATCCTGAAACTCTCCATTTTTTAGGTGTATTAGCTAGTTATCTTCATACGGATATTAAACATTTATGTCTTGTAAATGGCTCTTCTGAGGGTATTCGTTATATCATTCAGGCTTTTACTTCTGAGAATGGAAGAATTGTAGGAGTTGTTCCTTCATATTTCATGTTTCAAGTATATTCCGAGATGTATAAGCGTAACTTTATCAAGGTTCATTATAATAATGATCTATCAATGGATATCAATAATATTATCAAGGAGATGACTGATGATACTCAATTGTTAATACTCTTGAATCCAAATAACCCAATGGGTAATGTATATTCAGAAGAAGAGTTTGATAAAATTTTGAAGATTGCTAAAGAAAAACGGATTACCGTTCTCGTTGATGAAGCTTATCATTATTTTTATAAAGGTACTTTTATTAAATATGCTTTAGAGGATGAGCATATATTCATAACACGTACATTCTCCAAGCTGTTTTCTATGGCTGGTTGTCGTTTGGGTTATGTAGTTGGATGGCCTGAGGGAATAATGTTAGTTCAGAAACTTTGTACACCTCATAATACGAATGCATTTGCTATGAAATTTGCGGAAGCCATACTTACATCTCCAACAATGTTAGATTCTCTTATTTCTAAATTTAATGAGGGTAGAAAATATCTATTGAATGTTTTGGATGAAAACGGATATCAGCATAAAGGAGTAGCTGGAAATTTCTTATTCATAAAGACTAAGACAGATGCTCCAACTATCGTTACAAGGATGAAAGTCGAAAAGAAAATTCTTATTAAGTCGTATTCTAACGTGGGTGATTTTGGTACTTGTCTTCGTGTTACAATTGGTGAAAAGAAATATATGCAACAATTCATGGATGCGTTATTAAAACTTGATGAATAATGCATATGGTTAAAGTTATTACTTATGGTACTTTCGACCTATTACATTATGGACATATTAATCTTTTGAAGCGTGCCAAGGCTTTAGGAGACTATTTGATAGTCGGTGTGACGAGTGATGATTTCGATAAGGCTCGTGGGAAAATCAATGTCCAACAGTCTTTTATGGAAAGGGTGGAGGCTATTCGAGCGACAGGTTTAGCAGATGAAATCATTGTGGAAGAATACGAGGGTCAAAAGATAGATGATATCAAACGCATGGGTGTTGATATCTTTGCAATAGGAAGTGATTGGAAGAGACATTTTGATTATTTAAATGAATATTGTAAAGTTGTTTATTTGGAAAGAACTGCAGGGGTTTCTTCTTCTGGGATTCGCTCTGAAAGAAGAGACTTACGAATAGGATTGATTGGAAATTATTTTTCAGTAATTAATAAGTTTATTTCAGAGAGTAAGTTTGTTAATGGCTTGACTATAAGTGGAGTTTGTAGTGATGAACATAATAGTTTGAAAGATAAGGATCAGAAGATAGTTTTTTTTCGAGATTATAAACAGTTATTGCAAAATTCAGATGCCGTTTATGTTGCTTCTTTACCGAATAAGCATTATGAACAAATTAAAAAAGCTCTTTCAATGGGAAAGCATGTTCTTTGCGAATCTCCTATAACAAATAAGGTATCTCAGTTTGAAAAACTTAAAACGATAGCTAAAGCCAATAGATGTGTTTTGATGGATTCTATTAAAACTGCTTATTCTGTGGCTTATTTTCGACTGTTATTATTAGCAAAAAGTGGTATTATTGGTGATATTTTCTCAATAGATTCGACTTGTACTAGTCAAAAAGAACTTAAAGAAGAAGGCGATAAAGCTAATTATGCGAAGAAATGGAACTCAATTTGTGCGTGGGGTCCAACAGCATTGATGCCAATACTTCAATTATTGGGTACCGAAGATTATAAAGCAGACATTATAAGTCATTTTATTGATACTTCATCTCTGTTTGATGGATTTACAAAAATTACATTTGTTTATCCACATGCAGTGGCTTCAATTAAAGTTGGACAGGGTGTAAAATCTGAAGGTGAACTTATAATATCTGGAACAAAAGGCTATATTTATGTACCAGCCCCATGGTGGAAAACAGATTATTTTGAAGTGAGATTTGAAAATACTAATCAGAATAAGCGTTATTTTTACCAGTTAGAGGGTGAGGGTATTCGATACGAACTAGTTTCTTTTGTTAAAGCGGTCAAAGAGGGGCATGATGATTTTTATGTGAGTCGAGAGGTTTCAAGAGAGATTGTTTCTTTGGTCGAAAAATTTGATAAAGGAAGAGTAATCAAAATATAAGTGTATGAATTTGAAAGCGGAAGATCGTAAAGGGTTTTATGTGACGCATGAAACAAAAAAGATATGGTATATTCAGTTGAAACTTGTAGAAAAGTTATTGGCGGTTTGTAATAGTCATAACTTAAAGATTTGGGCTGATAGTGGTACTTTAATAGGTGCAGTTAGAGATAAGTGGGTTTATTCCTTGGGACGATGATATTGATATGATCATGATGAGAGATGATTATAATAAGTTGATTTCTTTGCATGATGAATTCGAAGACCCGTATTTTTTACAATGTGCATATACAGATAAAGGTGTATGAGTGGGGAATTGACATTATTAAAGAATTAAATAAGGGAAGATGAACAATAAACACGGTATACCAGAAGAAGTCAGAGTTAAACTTCTTCAAACTTTCAAGGCATTTATAGCATTCTGTGAAGAAAATAATCTTCAGTATTACGGAGAATGTGGTACATGCCTTGGAGCTATTCGCCATAAAGGTTTCATCCCTTGGGATGACGATATAGACGTATGTATGCCGCGTGAAGATTACGAAAAAGTAATTGCATTGCGTGGAGAACTAAAAGGAAGTGGCTACGAAATCTTCAAGTTTGGAGATGAAAGTTCAGACACAGGTACATACACTACTTCTTTCTTAAAATTCTGTGATGCAAATGCAACAATCTAGGAAAAGAAATCAATGCCATGCATTTTTGGAGTTTTTGTAGACATTTTCCCACTTGATGCTGTTGACAATGAAGGAAATGGGAAGAAACTATGTGAACAATATGACGGTGCTCTGTGGCATTATTATCTTGCAATGCATAAATGGTCTATAAAAGACCTTTACAAAAACATAACGAGTCACAAATTTCGTTCTTCCATTACTTTCCTCTTTAATGTTCTTGTTAGGACTCATCGGAAAAGACACTACTTTAATCTGGCAAATAAGCTCGAAAACGAGATTAAGGAACTAAAAGGTGAGAACGTTGCCTATTATGGATTGGGATTTAGCCTTGAAAGAGAAACTTTCCCGAAATCATTAACAACAAATCTCATAAAGGTTCCGTTTGAGGATATTGAAATAAATGTACCAGCAGAATATGATGTATACTTGACTCAACTTTATAAAGATTGGAGGACTCCACCACCACCAGAACAGAGAATAAAACACCATTATCTATATTTTCAAGATTTAGATAAACGATGGAAACTTAAAGATGTTGAGAAGCTTGACCTGCCAGAGGAAAAGGCCATAAATTATATAGTAGATTGATTATGACGGATAGCAAACGCCTGACATGGATAGATTGGGCTAAATTCTTGCTCATTTGGATGATGGTATGGGGGCATGCAGGACTCTCTGGAGTTGGACATCAATTTGTTTATGCATTCCATATGCCTGCTTTCTTCATAATCAGCGGTTATTTGTATAAACCGCATAATTGGAAAAGAACTCTTATTTCTTTTGGTGTACCTGTAATCTTCTTTTCTTTATTTTATCTCATTTACGAGGTTAGTAGGATGTATCTTAAAGGAGAACCATATGGATGTTTTGAGCTAATCAACAAGATTGCCCCCCCCATGTTCGAACGCAACTATGGAGATAACATCACATTGTTTACAGGATTATGGTTCATAGAGGCTTTGTTTTTCATGAGGCTACTTTTGGGAGATATAAAAAAACTGACATTTATTAGAAATAAATATAAAACAATAGGTTTATTGTTGTTTCTATATTGCTCATTTGAACCGCTCTTTATTAAATATATTCATCCAATAGATGACCTCTATATTTATAAGGTATTACCATGCTTTCCATTTATGATGTTTGGAATTTATCTCAAGGAAGAAAAGAAAGAGTGGTTGAACTTGAAGAATTGGCAACTAGCCATATTACTTGTAATTTATGTATCAATGACTTTATTAAATTCTGATGTTGACATTTTCTCAGAGCATTTCGGAATAAATTATTCATATACATTTGTAAATGCAATTATAGCTTCAATTCTATTCTTCAACATATTATCTAAATTTAAGTGCTCCAAGATTGCAGAGACCTTTTCTGTTGGAACTTTGCTTATTCTCGGTATGCATAGTATGATTATTCAGACATATAACATGCTAGTCAATCACATGGGATTTCCAAGTAGTAGTTTCCTGAGAAGTCTTTTGGTCATGATTATATGTTATCCTTTAATTCGTTTGGCTATCAGATACGCACCCCTTTTGTTAGGCAAATACCATAAAAAGTAATAATATGGCAGAAACTGCTAACAGAGTAATTAAAAATACTGGATATTTATATCTTAAGATGGCAATTACAGTGTTTATATCACTGTATACTACCCGTCTTATATTAAATTCTCTTTATATTTTTTACAAAACGCGTGCCCGAAAATAAGGAATATTTTAAAGTATTATCTAACAGCAACATAAATCATTCAAAATAATATGGATCAATATAATAATAAAGAAGATATAAAAAAGAAGAAGATTCTTTTGAAAACCCTCCAAGCATTCATAGACTTCTGTAAAAAGTATCATCTCACCTATTTTGGCGCTTATGGGACCTGCTTGGGAGCAATTCGACATAAAGGCTTCATCCCTTGGGATGACGACATTGATGTCTGTATGCCTCGCAAAGACTATGAGAAAGTTATAGCTCTACGAGAAAAACTCCAAGGTACTGGATATGAATTATTTAAGTTTGGTGACTCCAGTGTAGATACAGGTATTTACACAACATCCTTTCTTAAGTTCTGTGATGCTAATACAACCATATGGGAACGAGAATCAATGCCATGTATCTTTGGCGTGTTCGTTGATATTTTCCCATTGGATGAAGTTGGTAATAAGGATATTGCCAACATCTTGTCAACTAAATATAAAAAGGCCATTTTCCATTATTATCTTTCTATAAGGGATTGGCGGTTTAAAGATCTTATTAAAGCTATCAAGAATCATAGTATTCATCAAACGTTATCATTCTTTTTCAATGCCATGATAAGAAAGTTCAGAAAAAAACATTACCTTAAATTGTCACAAAGCTTAGAACAAAAGATAAAGGAACAGAAAGGAGACAAATTAGCCTATTATGGATGGGGATCATCTTTCGATAGAGAGACTTTCCCTAAATCATTATTGGAAAACTTAATAGAAGTCCCGTTTGAGAATATAAAAATTGTAGTACCTGCTAATTATGACTTCTATTTACGACAACAATATAAGGATTGGCAGACACCACCTCCTATTGAGCAGAGAGTTTCACATCACTACCTTTATTTCCAAGATTTATCTAAGCGCTGGACAATAAGAAATGTAAAGAAGTTGCATCTTCCTGAAGAGAAGAACATTACATACATTGCTGACTAATCTCATTCTAAATATAAATGCCTAACCAAAATTCAGAAAGAGTAGCCAAAAACACGGGCTTCATGTTCATACGAATGCTTGTGGTCGTAGGTGTGGGGCTATTTACTTCACGCGAGGTACTTCGAGTACTTGGCGTGAATGACTTTGGTATCTACAATCTTGTTGGTACCATTGTAGTGATGTTCACATTCCTACAAACAGCTCTTAACAATGCTACATCAAGATTCATAACATACGACTTGGGTGCAGGCAATACAGCTAATCTACAAAGGATATTCTCCATGAGTATGAATACAGAACTCATACTCGCAGGGATTATTATGCTGCTGTCGGAAATTGTTGGTGTATGGTTTATTGGAAATAAGCTACATATCCCTGATGGTCGAATGGAGGCTGCCCAATGGGTTTTTCAAATATCCTTTTTCAACTTTGCACTTAGTATAATAAGGACTCCCTTCAATTCTCTAATAATAGCACATGAACACATGAACTATTATGCTCTAACAAGCATAATAGAAGCTGTTCTAAAGTTAGTAATTGTATATCTGCTTATAGTCCTTCCTGCTGACAAACTTATCTTGTATGCTTTGTTGCAGATGGGAGTTACAATTGTCATTTTCTTGTGGATGGTAGTATATTGCAAGCATCACTTTGAAGAATGTCACTATACCAAGTATTGGAATAAAGGACTATTAAAGAGTTTAATGAATTACTCTGGCTGGAGTCTAATCGTGAATATTGCTGATATTGCTGTCAACCAGTCTATAAGTATTTTCTTTAATCTTTTCTATGGTGTTGCTGCTAATGCTGCTTATGGTGTTGCAAACCAGGTTAATACTCAGTTAAGCTATTTCATCTCAAATTTTAGCCAAAGCTACAGTCCTCAGATTATTAAGTCCTATGCAGCCAAGAAGTATGATTATTTTATGAAGTTGATTTATTCGACGAGTAAGCTCACCTTCTTCCTGTATTTTTCTGTGGCATTTCCTATAATGATAAATATTAGGTTTATTTTGGATGTATGGCTTGTCAATCCTCCAAAGATGGCTGATACTTTCCTTTGTTTGATTGTTGGATATAACATTTTTGATTCTTTTTCAAATCCATTGTGGATGTCTGTGCATGCAACTGGCTACTTAAAAGTGCATCAAATACTAATGGGTTCTATAAAGATTATGAATATTCCAATATCATATATTTTACTTAAATTAGGTTTCCCTATCTATACAGTTCTTGTAGTATATGTAGCATTAAACGCACTTTGCTCAATAGTAAGAATCATATATCTTCGTACACTTATTCACCTCGATACATTAGATTATATGAAGAAAGTAATATGGCAAATGATTAAGATAGTTCTCATATCTATTCCAATTCCATTAGCAATATTATACTTCTCAGACAACAGACTATTAAATTTCTTCATGACAACCATATCATTCTATCTCCTTTATCTCCCAAGTATATACTTCTTAGCACTTAATACAAAAGAGAAGGAAATTGTAAAGGGCATTGTTGTGAAAGTAATAGCAAAAGTAAAAAGATGAGCAACATACAACATAACAGCTCTATATCTGTTATTATAGTTAACGCAATTACGATGGTCTTTTATCATTTTCTGTTATCACCCAAGCAGGCTGATGCGGTTCGTGAAGTGTTAGAGGACAACGGCCATAGTGTTACTGAGTTATCCTTCGATGTAGCTTCGCCAAATATCGATTACAACTGGGCATACATCAATTTCTTGCAGGTCGGCAATCACATCATCCTCCCCACTTTCGGCATAGATGAAGACTCGCAAGCAGTATCACAAGTCCGCAACGCTTTTCCCTCCAGTACCCTCCACCCTTTCCGTTGCCGCGACCTCGCCAACTGGGGCGGTGCCCTGCATTGCATAACGTGGAATATAGTAATGTAGTATTGTACGCATGAGAAGTTTTTTGACATTCAAAATTGTTCTGTTTTCCTTCTTGTTAGTCATAGCATCCTGTGGCCATAGTTCATCAGATGAAAGTTCAGACGATAATAACAATGATAAGGAAGAACATTTAGACTGTTCTACTGAGACAAAAATGGGTTCCAGCAGTGATGCAACACTCGATGGCGATGAAGACGGAGACGGTACTAACTCAGAAGATGACGGCTCATTGGATTTTGATAATCTTGATGACGGTACTTATTCCGCAACGGTCTCTTACTATAATCAGGAAACAGGCTTCAGTAACAGCTATGATTTGGATGTTGAAGTGGAAAATAACGAAGTTGTTCAGATTGATTTTCCTAATGGTGGTTACCTCACTGCGTCTGAGACAGTAAATTCCGACGGAACATGCACTGTCACAGACGACAGAGGCTGCACCTATGAAGTACAGATAGAAGAACAAGAGTGAAAACCTCATAATTTTATCGAGAATGATAATATCACGTAAAGATCTCAATCAATATCTTTCAGCTGACTCAGCTAACTTCCATAGTCAAACAACGGGGGGCAAGAAGGCTGAAGATTTTCAACCTTAAGAGCAGGCGGAGGTATCATGGAGTCGGTCTTATTAAAGACATATTCCTTTATCACTTGCCTTACTATCTCTTCTATAAGAAAGACATCAAAGCTACAATTTGTTGTATAGAAGCAATGTTATCTGGATTTAAGAAAAATCCAGATCAAGGCTATAAAAAATGGATGAAGGTTAAGTGATACACTCAACATAGAAGTAAGTGTAGTATTAGCGAAAATATAGGCTCAGGTGCAGAAGTCGTAAGCCTACTTAATTAGTATGTTATTTTGGGTATTAAATGTAATATCTTTATAAGAAATCATTTCTAAATCAAACTTTTATGGAGGCATCATACGAATAAATTGTTATTTTCTAAGCATAGATTGCAAAAGGATAATGTAATTTTAGAATATATGGAAGAATATAAACATGTTATAAGCCTTGGGTTCGCTTGTGCCGTGGCCTCAGAAACAGAAAGAATTGGCCTCAGAACAGGTAGCGGTCCTTTTGATTGGCAAGCAAATGTTTCATTCAAGGATAGAATCGAGTTAATGGATAGAGGGGTTGAGCATTTTCTTGATTATATCAATGAAGATGATTTATGGCAGCATACAGACCAACCATGGATCTACTTCATTCCAAAACTTGGTGTGCATTTAGTCCATGACTTCAATGCTTATCAACCATTAGAGAAGCAGATTGAAAGAGTAAAAGATAAATATCAGCGGAGAATAAAGAGATTCAATAACAGCATAAAGGAAAGGACCTTGTTCATTCGGTATATTTACAACCTTGAAGAACTTTCATGGATTTTGGGAAATGTAAATTACATAAATGGTGTAATAAAGAAATATAATCGAGATAATGAAATAGTCTATATTGCGAACCAAGATATAATCACCCCCATCTCAGCAATATCCCTTTATACAGTAAAAAGAGATCCTGGAACGGAAATTGTAGAAAATTTTATTGACCGAAGTTCAGAAATAAAAAAACTTTTATGCAATCTTCCTTTCAGTCAAAGCCAGAAGAAGAAAAATTTGTATCTGTATCACAAAAAACAGAACCATAAGAAATGGACGAAATTGCTTAAATATCCGAGGAATTTATATTGGAGATTTTTTAAGGGTCCCTATAAACATAAAAATAGATATGATTTCACGGAATATAATAGAAACACTGTAAAAGGTGTTTATCTCAAATTGAATTTACAATGAACGAGAATCGTGTTATTGCCAAAAGTCTCAATGGAGTTAAGAGATCTATATATATATGCGCTTTTGCTACACTGCTGATTTCCTCCTTTTGGGGATTGTACTTTATGGCACCTGGACCAATAAAAGGTTTCTTTTCTGCATGTATGTGGTTGAGCATCTTATCTGTGCCATTTGTTTTTTTCCAAAATAATGACTTTTCTATAAAAACGAATTGGCTTCTACGTTTGCTGCTAATAATGGCTGCATTCCAAATATTTAGAAGCGTCATTAATACAGCACCAGATATGTATGCTTTCGGAAATAAATGGTTTACTCTATTTGGTAACGAATATACAGCCTTATTAATGATGCCCCCCATTTTTACTTATCTTGGTTCTCAAGTTTATAGTGTGAGACTGCTTAAAAAAGTTACATACTATTATATGGCTATAGGAGCTGTTCTGTCTGTCTTCCTTAATTTTCCTCTATCTTCTTTGGCCATATTTGTCGGGACACTCTTTCCTTACGTGAGCAAAAAGTATAAAATTCTGATAGGATTGGTTTTTCTTAGTGCAATTATAAACGCAACTTATGGAGAAAATCCTGCACGAATGTTATTTATTGTATTAGGATTTACCTTAGCAAGCTATTTGTTGGTTTATGTTATAAAAAAACTTGTTTTTATAAAAGCCTTTGTTATAGCAGTAACAATTGCACCCCTTTTATTATTTATACCTATGTTGAATACCATTCAAGATAATCAAGATGGCTTTTTCAACGAGGCACAAAATTATTTGTTAGGAGAGACAGGAAATGAGGATTTGGCTAATGACACGAGAACCTTCTTATATGTCGAAATGGCTTCAGATTTAACCAAAACAGATTCATGGATCTTAGGTAAAGGAGCATTCTCGCATTATTACTCTTTCTTCTTTGATGAAGATTCCTTAGGAGGATATGGGAGAATAAGTTCCGAGGTGCCAGTTCTTAACTATCTCCTACGCGGAGGAATAGCGTTCGTTGCAGTATATTTGGGGCTTATCCTTCTGGCAGTATATTATGCTGTGTGGAAAGGCAAGAATAAGTTTGTCCGTTCAATCGGCGTCATAGCTATTGGGTGGTATTTTAACAGCTTTATTGGTGATTTAAATGGTTGTAGATTTTATCATCTTGCATTCTTCCTACTTGTAGGATGTTGTTTATCAAAGAAATGGCTCAACTATAACGATGTTGAGGTTAAAGAGATATTAAAATGAAAATTGCGATTTTACATTCAGGGAACGCAGGCTTTTTCCCTAGGTATTACAAATCAATCCGACAAGCTATACTTGAAAGAAACGATGAGGTAAGACTGTTTGTTCCTAATAGTGGTCGTAATAGACGTAATGTTTTGCCAGACCAGGTGCGATTCGGAAATCCCCTCAATTGGTTTATTCATAATCGATTATATCGCATTACAGGGATTCAAGATATATTTTCCATAACAGATACATTAGATCTGATTTATAAGTTGCTTTATTTCAGACCTGATGTTATACACTTTAATCTGATAAATGATAAGTTTCTTAATATACCGTTACTATTTTCATTTATAAGACGATCAGACATCCCTGTAGTATGGACAATGCATGACTGCAGAGCCTTTACAGGCCAATGCCCTTATTTTGACGAGATAGGTTGTGAACGATCGTTGATAGGATGTGGTAAATGTCCTATTTGTGAATCAAAGATTGACAACACGCATATAACTTGGAACATTAGAAAAAAATATTCTTTAAAGCTTAATCGCCTGACCATTGTGACTCCATCCAAATGGTTGGCTAATTTTGTAAAGGGATCATTTCTTGGGAAATTTCCAGTTAAGACCATCTATAATGGCGTAGATATTGAAGGCTTTTCTAAAACGACTGACGCCAGTCTTTTGAGAGAATATAATATACAAGTTGGAAAAGAAATCGTTTTAGGTTGCGCTATCAATTGGGAAGAACGTAAAGGTTTGAGATTTTTTGAAGCATTAGCAGGAAATTTACCTGAGAGTTATCAGATTGTATTGGTAGGAGGAATCAATCAAGAAAGTCAAGAGGCTTTAAAAGATAAAGGTGTTATTTGTACAGGACGAACAAAGACTTTTGAAGATTTGGTAGCACTATATCAACATGCTTCTGTTTTTTGTAATCCTACGATGGCAGATAATTTCCCAACCACTAATATAGAAGCTCTAGCTTCGGGGACTCCAATAGTTACGTTTAACACAGGAGGAAGCCCAGAAGCTATCGATGGTACTACAGGTATCGTTGTTAAGCAAGGAGATTTGGAAGGTTTAAGAAATGGGATTATTGATGTCGTAGAACATAAAGATTTATACTCACGTACGAATTGTATTAATAGATCAAAATTGTTCTCTAATTTGCAGTATAATAAATATGTAGATCTTTTCCATTCAATGAAGAAATCTTAACTCCATTTTCAATACTCCATGGAGAAATGAAAGGCATGTACTTCATATCTGTAACAATTTACAAGCATGATATTGGAAGGTCTTTTATATATGCTGCAATAGTTAGTGAAAAAGATAAATAAGACGCTATTTAGTATGAAACGTTTGATATTAGCCGATGTGAAGAGCTATAGTAACAAAGGCAAATCTACAGGTCATTATTTTTCGTTAGCTGAAAATTACATTGAATTATTCAGTGATGTCGTCGATGTAAAGATTGGTGGTGGCCCCGTCTATCTATCTAAGTTTAAAAAGAACGAAGTCTTCCTATTGCCATACGACAGTAAGTCAAGCGAGCCGAAATGGAGACAAATATGGCACACATTAATGAACTGTCGGTATCTATATAAACATGCTACTAATGACGACGTTGTAGTTATGCAACACTCAGCAGCAGCAACTTTTATGATAGGAATCATGTTGTTCGCATGCAAGAAAAATAATATTTTTGTGATTGCATATGACAAGAATCCTATTAATTCATTATTAAAGCGTATTGTATATTCTTTCTCAAGTCACCGTATCAAGGGAGTATTGACTTCAAATGAAGATGTGGGCAAATCTTTTTGTAAGCCATATTGCATGATACCGGACTATATTTTTGCCGGTAAAATATCGGACATCCCTAACGTATCTTATTCGAATAAGAAATATGATTTTGTTATGATTGGTATGATTTGGCCTGATAAAGGAGTACTTGAAGCAGCACGGCATCTGGCCAATACACCATATAAAGTGCTTATCGCCGGAGGAGTAGCGTATGATTGGCTAGAAAAAGAATTAAAGCAAGTATGTGATAATTCTGATAACATTGAACTACATCTTGGTTATGTCAGTGATAATGATTATCACTATTATCTGGACAATGCAAAGTACAGTCTGCTCAACTACCAAGGTTCATATGCTGAGCGTAGCAGCGGCGTTGTACTAGATGCATTATTCAGAGGAGTACCAATTGTTGGTCATCATAGTCATGCCACCAAATTGGTAAAAGATATGAATTTAGGACTCATATATAAGGATATCAGCGAATTTATGCCAAAGGAAGTTATTAATGAAGATGTTTACAGCCGATATCGGAAGAATGTACTTGACTTTCTTCGTTATAACAAAGTATATAAACAGAAAATTATAAATTTCATTGAATTATAATCAATGTAATGTGATAGGTTGTGTTTTTGCGTAACTTATAACGTCTAATATTGATAAATTATGAAGAAAAAACTATTAGTTTTCCATTCAACAATAGCACCTTATAGAGTTGACTTGTTTAATGATTTAAGTCATGCTTTTGATGCAACTATCTGTTTTAGTACCAAATTCAAGGTTTTCAAAGACACGTCTAAGATAGATAAGTTGTTAGAGTATTCTCCTGTTTACTTAGTCCATAAAAAGAAGAACATTTATCAAGCAGAAAGCTCTGAGTATGTCCGCATGTTGAAGGAAACTAATCCTGATGTTGTTCTGACAGCAGAAATGGGAGTAAATACTATCATAACCCTCCTTTACCGTTGGATACATAGAAAACACTATAAGGTGGTAAGTATGTGTGATGACAGCTATGACATGATAGCAAATAATAATGATCATAGTTTAAGACATCGCATAGTAAGAAGGGTTGTGACACCATACCTGGACAATCTTATCCTTGTAGAGCCCAAAGTTGTGGATTGGTATCAAAACCATTATCATAAAGGAGTATGGTTTCCTATCATTCGTGATGAAGACAAGGCTAGAAAGAATTATGAACGGTTGATCCCGGAAAGTCAAGAACTTGTTAACAAATACCGTCTTGCAGGCAAACATGTGTTTCTCTATGTTGGCAGACTTGTTGCTTTGAAGAATGTGAAGACTATTATTCAAGCGTTCAAGGAACTGAATGATAATAATAGCGTACTTGTCATAATTGGAAGCGGTGAAGAAGAGGGTAATCTTCATAAGGAGGCTGAAGCCGCAAACAATATAATTTTTACTGGTCGTCTTGAAGATGACAATCTGTATAAATGGTACAACGTTGCAACTGCCTTTATATTAGCAAGTTATCAAGAATCATTTGGTGCTGTGACCAATGAAGCTTTACTTGCTGGCTGTTGGGCCATCGTATCCCGCAGAGCCGGAAGCCAATGTCTGGTGATGCCAGGTGTTAATGGCGACGTTTTTTCTCCAACTGATACAGATGAACTTTGCCAGAAAATGAAGGAGATCTGCAAGTTATTGCCAGCGTTGCCAGACTACTTGTCGTTGAAGCCTAATGCCATGATTTACGGTTATAGGGAACTACTGGGGAATTTAGTAGAAACACTTATGCTTTCTGAAAATAGCCTGTCAGATAAATGCACATAAAGAATTGAAACATCTTAAGAAATCTGATAAATTATTTCAAGATTGCCTTCAGTCTTGATAAGCTTGTAATTTCTATTATTGTCTTAATAGTTTGACTTTAAAAATCTGTGTCAAAGAATTATTAGTAAAACAAGATTAAACTTATTGACATCTCCATTTTTGAACACTTTACTATAGATCTTATATTAGGGACTTTGTGGAAGAAGGTACAAAGAATTGGACGTTGCGGAAAAACTTTTGCCCGTAAGTTGGGAACCAGAATAACTACTGATAAGCTTATAGATAAGTTGGACAAACATATAATGAATTAAGGAAAGATTATGAATTATAATAATACAGAAAATACAAGGACAAATTTTTCAATTATGGGGTATAATGCCAATCTGGACTTTGTCCGCACCTTTGCAATATTTTGTGTAATCGGTGTTCATGCCTTCCGTGATGGACATATCAGTTTCCTGCAAGGTTTTATCCGAGGAATATGTATGATTGGGGTTCCTTTGTTTCTTATGTTGACAGGTTATTTGAATAGTAAAAAAACGATAGATGATTATTTTGTCAAGGGGAAATGGAAACGATGTATTGAGGTTTATATCGCCTATGTTATCCTTGGATCAGTCTGCTATTTGGTGGCTAATCATTTCTGCTTCTCTCCTGGAAATTATATTGAACAACTTCTAGCTTTTAAGCTTACCAGCTATGGTTGGTATATTGATATGTGGTTAGGGTTATTTTTCCTGACTCCATTTCTCAACATTATATTGAACCATCTTAATGGAAAAGAAGAAAGGATTATGCTGATTGTGCTGTCTACTTTGTCATTAACTGCTAATTTCTTTAACCGAAATGGGCACGTGGTCATTCCTGATTTTTGGATCGGATTGTTTCCATTGACTTACTATGTTATTGGCCATTATCTTCGCTGTCATTTTGATAGGTATAAGACTATGTATTGTAGATTACTTCTTTTGGTTGTAGTTGGGCTGCTTCTTGTGGAGCCGACACTGAATGAGCTTTTTCCCTCAGATCGCTATCTTTACTATATGGGTGGACATGACAGTTTGGGCTATGCCATTTATGCAACAATAGCTTTTATATTGATGCTCTACATGCATATTGGAAAAATGGTGAGTAAAGTTTTGAAAAGTATTAGTTCGGTATCCTTATATATGTACCTCATCAGTAATACATTTGATATAATTGCTTTTCGGATAACAGGTAAAGAAGGAATGTCTGCTCATGTGAAATGTTTCGTTTTTTCACTTTTGTTGTCATATTTGATAGGAATCGTATACAAGTATACTTTTGCCCCGATAATCAAAAAAATAATCAACAAAAATATGCTTGAGAAGCACAATAAAATTCAGAAGTAATAAAAATAGAAATTATGAAGACAGTCTTTCACATCATCACCCATTTCGATTTGGGAGGAGCAGAAATCGTTGCTGCAAACATTTGTAAATCATCCTCTGATGATTACAGTTATCATTTGGTAGCTGTAGTGAAAGCCAGAAGTGATTATGCCCATTCGTTCAGACAATCTATGGAAAAGCAAGGTGTGAAATGCCATACTCCAATATGGTCAAACAATAAACTTTCCATTATTTTGTTTCCCATTTATTTCTTATGCCTATATCTAAAATATAGACCGGCCATTATACATACGCATACAGAAGTTCCTGATTTGAGCCTTTATATATTTAATATCTTGTTTGGTTGGTTGCCAGGTTGGAAACGAGTGAGGGTCATAAGGACGATCCATAATACTAAGTTATGGTCAGAATGGAGTAGTATAGGTAAGGCCGTTGAAGGATATTTCCAGGAGAAAGGGGCAAATGTTTCCATTAGTGAAGCCGTTAGAAAAAGTTATTTGGATGTTTATGATCAAGATTCACCTGTTATCTATAATGGCGTGGAAGAGAAAGTTCAGATTCCTTTCCCCAAAATTGTAAAAGATAAACTTAATCTCTTGTTTGCAGGAAGATTTGAAGAACAGAAAGGAATAACCGAACTCCTACAGATCTTGAAAAGGTTTAAGAATAATGATTGGTATTATTTCCATATAGTTGGTTCAGGGAGTATGCAACATGATGTGGAAAATGCCGTGAATAATATGCACAATGCCCGGCTTTATAACCGGATATTTAATCTCCCTGTTTATCTCGCATCTTTCGATTATGTTATGATTCCTTCACTTTTTGAGGGATTGTCGCTAATGAGTGTAGAAGCAAGTATGGCCCGGATACCTATTCTTGTAAATGGTTCTTGTCCAGGACTGGATGAGACCTTCCCTTCAGACTGGCCACTTGCTGTAAAAAACAATGATTTAGATCAGTGGTGTATTCTCCTTAACCGCCTGCCTTCTGTTGACAGAATCAAAATGGGAGAAAAGGCCTATCAATATGTAAAGGAAAAATTTTCAATAAAGAATATGCAACAGGCATACGAGCGATTGTATGCCTGTAAATAAAGAAAATATATGAAACTGAGAATTCTTTTTATCCTTCATCTTCCACCACCTGTTCATGGAGCGGCAATGATGGGGCAGTATATCCATGACAGTCGATTGATAAATGAGTCTTTTGACTGTCATTATATTAATCTAACGACAGCAAGAAATCTAGAGGATATAGGCAGACTAAGTGCAAGAAAAATTAAAGATTTCTTTTGTTTGTTGTGGACTATCCGAAAAACTGTAAAGGCTTTTCAGCCAAACTTGGTTTATGTTACTCCTAATGCTGGTGGAGGAGCATTTTATAAAGACATTATAGTGGTGGAGATGTTGAAAAGTCTGGGTTGTAAAATCATTTTGCATTATCATAATAAAGGTGTGGCAAGATGCCAAAATCGTCTGTTGGATAATTGCCTGTATCGAATTTTCTTTTCTCATGTTAAAGTCATATTGTTAGCTGACGTTCTTTATCAGGATGTCTGTAAATATGTAAAAAAGAAGAATGTTTGGATTTGCCCGAATGGAACACCCGATATAGATGCAGGAAAGTCATTTCTGCAGAGGTATACAGGAATACCTCATTTACTTTTTCTTTCTAATTTATTAGTAAGTAAAGGGATATTCGTACTATTGGACGCTTGTAAAATCTTAAAGGATCAAGGCATCACTTTTATGTGTGATATTGTGGGTGGAGCAACCGAAGATCTTAGTGAGAAAAGACTGAAACAGGAGATTAATTCAAGAGGTTTAGAGAAATTTGCAGGTTATCATGGAAAAAAGTATGGAAAAGACAAGGATGCTTTTTTAAGGAATGCCAACATTTTCGTATTTCCATCTTATTATCTTAATGAGTGCTTTCCTTTGGTGTTACTTGAAGCCATGCAATATCATCTGATTTGTATTTCAACGGATGAGGGAGGAATACCGGAAATTATTGATGATGGTAAAACCGGATATATTGTAGAAAAGAGGAATCCTAAAGTTTTAGCTAATAAAATCGCTTATTGCCTTCAGCATCCAGAAGAATGTAAGGCAATGGGTGATGCCGGATATGAAAAGTACCTTCAGCAATTTACTTTGGAGAAGTTTGAGTGCAGGATGAAAGAAATTCTGACCGAATGTCTGTAATTGCTTAAACTCATATTTGCTTTGGAGTCAGATAAAAAGCTTTCAAGGGGTTGTGGCTTTCATGATCTCCTTTTGTATCACCTGCCAGATCTCTTTGTCTAACATGAAATATGGAATAGCAGCCTTCCTGTTTTTAAAGTAAAAAAACAGATGCTTGAAGCCGGGTGCTTCCTTATATTCATAAGCTTCGATCTTGATAACATTGATTCCTTGCAGTTGAAGTGATGTAAGGAGTTGGCGGCGTTCCTTTTTTGAAAGTTGGGTGTAGCGAGAGTAGATGGTTTGAATGTCGTAAGTCATAATGTATCGTCATTTATGGCAGCGAAGATAATAAAATAATTTTGAATAGATATGTTTAGATTGAAAACATTGGCAATTTTAGGCAGTAAAGCCGAACTGGCTTCGTTGCCGGATGGTAAACTGCTGATCAACACGATTAATGCACATTCCTATAATATGGCACGGAAGGACGAGTTGTTTGCCGAGGCATTGTCGAAAGGGGATGTGCTGATTCCCGACGGGATGAGTATCGTGAAGTCATATGGATGGATCAAGGCGGAGTCGCAGCCTAAGGAGCGTGTGGCAGGCTGGGATTTGTTTGCCTTTGAGATGGAACGGCTGAACCGTAAGGGAGGAAAGTGCATGTTTATGGGAAGTAGCGAAAAGGTGCTGGCATTGGTAAAGAAGCGTGCGTCTGTGGATTATCCTAACATTACTGTGGTGACGTACTCGCCTCCTTATAAGCCGGAATTCAGTGATGAAGACAATCGGGCAATTATTGATGCGATTAATGCAGCTGACCCCGATCTTCTTTGGATTGGAATGACTGCTCCGAAACAAGAGAAATGGACATATTCGCATTGGAGTGAGCTGAATATTCATTGTCATGTAGGTACTATTGGGGCTGTATTTGATTTCTTTGCCGGTACAGCTAAGCGTGCCCCGCTCTGGTGGCAGCATCACGGTTTGGAGTGGTTGTATCGTCTGGTCAAGGAACCTCGACGGATGTGGCGTCGTTATTTAGTGGGAAATGTGCTATTTCTGTGGTATATGGCAGGAGAAAAATTTAAGGTATGGTGATTAAAAAAGGTTTAGATATCCTTCTGTCTGTTCCAAAGACCCTTTGGTTCAATCTGTGTTATCTTCCGGTTCATCAGGCAGTGAAGTTGCCAATATGGATTCATTATGGAACAGCGATAACTATCAATAAGGGAGGTACAATTATTATACCGAATGCTTGCGTTTGTACGGCAATGATTCATATAGGATTTCATCGGGTCGAGATTTGTGAACCAAGGGCAAAAACTATATTGAGTATTTCCGGGGGCGTGTTATGTTTTTTAGGTTCTGCTCATATCGGTCACGGTTCAAAGATACATGTCAGTCATGGAGCAAAATTGATTTTAGGTGACAATTTTTCCATTTCTGCTTCTTCAGCAATCAACTGCTATAAAAGTATCCGGTTTGGTAAAGATGTTCAATTCTCATGGGATTGTTTGGTGATGGATTCAGACACCCACAAAATATATGATGACCAGGGGCACGTGACGAATGAAGCAAAGGAAATCGCTGTGGGTAATAAAGTTTGGATCGGTTGTCGGACGACTATTCTTAAAGGTGCGGTCATACCGGATAATTGTGTGGTGGGCTCTTGCAGCCTGGTTTCCGGCAATCACTGTGAACCCAATTCAATCATCGCTGGTGTCCCGGCTAAATCCATCAAAAAGATTGGAGGATGGGAGTTGTAATTGTCTATTTTTGTTCAGTATTTTAGTTATTCCTCATTTTGACAGATACTTCATTTTTCTGTCTGATTCAGTTTGGCCTACCAACCTTCATCCTCATTCCGTCTATTCTTGATTGAGAAATGGGGCTGAGGTTTATGATTGATCAAAAAGAAGGCTTATTCCTGTTGATTGATTCTGTTTTTTATAAAAAACTCGACAATCCATTGCTTATTTCCATTTTATTTACTATCTTTGGACCATGGATCTTACTGAACCATGGCTCAGGTAGTCATTATTGCCTCCGTCCTTGTTTCGGTTTCTCTCGTCCGACAACTTATCACCTAATCTGATTAGCTGCTAAGAAATAATAGAAATAAACTTGGGGCAAAAAGAATAGGGGCACATTGAAAATAAGAGTTTTTAGTGCGAAAGACCAAAGGATTAAATCATAATAACCTTTAAAAAATAAATTGATTAAATGATTATAATTTACCCAGATAATTATGAATATACAAGATTTTGTCACTAACTTTACAAATTATCCTATATTGTTCTTGGGTTCCGGTTTTTCTCAAAGATATTTGAAACATTCTTATAGTTGGTCGGACTTGTTACTTGCGGCAACACAGTATCTAACAGGCAGTGATCGTGAATTTCTTAAATACAGAAATAATCATACCAATGGGAATGAATATAATTATGAAGATGTAGCAACGGACATTGAGCAATTATATGAGGAAAGACTCGATCAAACAAAGGAATCCAAATATTCTTCTTTAAATGAAAAATATTATGATTTCCTCAGGTGTGGAGTGAAGGTCTCACGATTAAAAGTATACATTTCCGATACTTTATCAAATTTAGAAATGAAGGATGATAAAGATAAGGAATATCAAACTTTTATTTGTGCAGCCAAAAACGTCAGTTCTATTATAACTACCAACTATGATGAACTGATAGAAAATACTATTCATTTCACACCTTACGTTGGTAATAATATTCTACTAAGTAATCCTTATGGTGCTGTTTATAAGGTACATGGGAGTGTCAACGAACCAGCCTCAATTATTATAACACATGATGATTATCAAAGGTTTAAGGAAGAATATGAACTGATACGTGCTCAGCTAATATCACTCTTTATTCATAATCCTATAGTTTTTATCGGTTATCGCTTGCAGGATAAGGATATAAATGGATTGTTGAGTACTATCTTCAAATATGTTGATTATGATTCACTCTTATCTGAAAAGATAAGGAAGAATTTTTTGGTTGTAGAATATGAGCAAGGATCCTGTAATCATGAGGTACAAGAGCTTGATCTCTTGATTGGCTCTCGAAATATAAAAGTAAATAAGTTATGTACAGATGACTTTGCTGCTATTTATAATGTCATAAGTAATTTGAAGCTTCCTGTGTCAGCTATAGATATACGAAAGATAAGAAATGTTGTGACAGACATATACGAAGGAACAAGTGGTATTAAAGTCAGGATATTTGATGATGACAAATCACTTAATAATAATGATAAAGTTCTTGCTATCGGTTCTAAGAGAATTATCAGCTATGAATATATGCATCCTATTGATTTTATCAATGATTATTTTAACATAATAGAGAATCATGACGATGATAAGATAAGAGCTATTGACAAACTCCAAATACAGAACACCCAATATTTTCCAATCTATGGATTTAATAGAATTTATCCAAATTTGGAAAAAGCTCCAATATTGAAAAAAATAGAGGACGATAAAATTAAATCTATAAAGGAAAAAGTTGATACCAATTGCAAATTTTGGGGCACATGTATAAATCCGTGTTGACTATAAGAAAATAAAGGTTGAAGTTATAAGTTGTAGAATGCAAGAAAGAGCGTATCTTTGCATCCATGAACAACAATAACAATAAATCCTATGAGTTCTTT
>NZ_BAACAN010000033.1:0-26673 GCF_054687055.1 Segatella asaccharophila
AAAGTCACATTTTCTCTTGAAAATTCAAATACATTTCATTTTTCAGATATCAGAAAACCCCTTTCATAGAATAACGTGACTATCCCAGAGAAGCGTTGTCAGATTTGAAGGCGGTTAACTAAACTAACTTATAACGTTTTTCCATTCAACTAAGATACAAGTCCCGATTCCGGGTCCGGCACAAGATCAGACATCCTTTAGCAGACTGGCGAACAATCCACCGGTTATTTTGTAATTTTGCACATGGTACAGCTTTGAATATCTTGAAGTTACGGCAACCTTCATTCGCAATAGATGCCATTGTTTACACAAAATGTCCGGATTGACCTATTCCTGTCTTTCGTCTTGTATTGTAGAGGAAGAGGTTCGATGACGCCTTTAGCAGGAACAAGTAAAAGTCATGTCCTTTCCCTGCGCAGCCGTCATCCTGTATACCGCCTCGCTGCCATCCTTCTTCATGATAAACAGCGAGCGCGGACGTTCTCCGGCCAGACTGTCGCCGGGTAGGATACGGTACCATGCATTGACATACCCGCAGTTGAACCGTGAGCAGATATATGACCTGATCACTTTCCCCTCCCACCAGTCATTGATGAGGCGAGGGAGCCACGAATATCGTTTAAATTGGATATGTATCTCCTTATCATTCTCCATGATTTCCTTCAACGCATCATAATATTTGCCGTCGGAGTACTCAATCTCATGCTGCCCATGGGGCGGATAGAACAAAATGTCATGAACAGACCTGGCGTCAAAGTAATAATGCGGATGGATATATCCGACATTGAAACCCTTCAATGTCATTTCATACGCAAGCATACTCCGCTGTTTCTGTGACATACCCTTTATCTTCCGCCAAATTTCTTCGTATGTCATTTTCCTGATTCTGTTATTCGTTCCCTCTTGCCGGATTTCGCTCATCTCCCAATGTCTTCCGAAAAGCAACATGTACCCAATTGATGTACATGTTGCATCAGCAAGGTACTCCAAGTGCTCCTGACTTTAAGTTAAGGACAGAATTGAAAAGATTGGAATGGGTTGACTAATTGGCCGGATAATCTTCTGATAAAGTCTAGGTAGCCTTCATTAGACTTTCTGAAGAAGATATAAAAGAGCTTTTGAACTTGTTCTAAAATAGTTATTACTCTTTCGGCAAATTCTGTTCTTCAGTTTCTTTTTTCCTAGAACTGTCGGAACGTTTATGTAGAACAAAAATTGTAGCTATAGATATAATTGTTACAGAAAAAATAATACCTGATACGGTATCGTGCCCTGCGACTGCAAGTTTATAAGCTCCCAAAAAGAAAAAAGCTACAAGGATTGCACCAATAAGGAGTCCTGCCCAATTTTGCCATACCTGATTTTTTATGATCATTTTTCGCTGGAATGAGTGTGCTCTTGTTCATTCTCAACCAGTTTCAGAAATCTGTCAGGAGAACCCGGTAATATGGACTGATACTCCTTAAGCACCTCTGGAGGAGGCAATGGACCATGAAAAGCCGTTAAATGTTGACTGGTTACAATGAGTTTTTGAGTAACTTCTCCACGTTGCTCTTCCGGAAGGTCCTTAAGAAGGTCAAGTAACTCCTTTGGAATGTTTCCGTTTTCCTTAATCTCGTCTTTCCTCTTCGAAGACTTATCCATAAGTTCTCTTATCTATTGTTGTCAGCAATTATATCCAAAGTATAGGTACCGACATTTTCCCAATATTTCCGTATTGACTGAGATGGAGACCGTTGAACTTCCTTCAAAAGCTCACGGTAAGAACTGCCGAAATCAACAAGCTTGGAAAATCCAGCAAGATAAGGATGCTTGTCAACTTTTACAATAGAATGTCTGGTCGAAGAATAAACGGTACTGCCATCACTATCCTTTACCCTGATCAGGCCGTCATCTTTATTTATGTAATATTTCTTAACAGTCATAACCCTATAATTTGTAGCAAATATAATGCTTTTATTTTAAATACGCTATATTTTCACGTTTTATTTACAAGCCCAACTTGAAAAACTGATATTCAATACAGCAGGACATCCCTTAGTCTCTGTAACCCTCAACCTAAAAAATCAATAATATCCTTGCTGAATAGAAAGAAAAAGACCGCATTTGAATGACATTAATATCCTTTCCCATCTACAACACCGCAGTACTTTTCCTTATGTTTTCCCAACCCTTGAGGAAGGATTTATCATAACGGGCCTCCTGTTTGTCATAATCCGCCTGCAAGCCAATCCAGATGTCAGCATCTATTCCGAGCGCAGCCTCCAGAAGGAGGGCATACTCAATAGTCACAGAACGGCCTGCCGTTAAGCATTTCATTAAGAGCAGACATAGAAATACCCGTCATATCAGCAAGTCTTTTCTGTGTCATTCCACGACTTTCTATTTCATCCTTAATCATTTCACCCGGATGTATCAGGTTCGATGACTCCAGGTTGTTTGCTATCATTCTTGGATCAATACCCTTCAGCGTAATCACATTTCTATTATTTGTAATGGTTCAACGGTTAATACTCTTACCATTGAAAAATTAGAATTACATCAATATTCATCCAGGTTTCTGTCCGGTATATATTTTGTAATGTCATAGACTGGGAGTTTAGCATCATTGATAATCTTAATATCATAAATAAATCGATTACAAACCTCAATTGTATAGATTTCCTTTCTAGTAGCAATTTTCAGTATATCCATAAGACCAATATACTCAATACCGTTAGCATTACAATAATCAGCCACGTCACGGAAATTGCTGCTTGCTATAACCTGCTTTCCATATTTAGCTATAGCCATGCATGCCCGCTCTCCGGCGCCAAAACGTGGGTTTTCTTTCTTTATCTTATAGTATTCCACACGAATGTCCTGATTACCGTCTGGAAATGGGATTCTCATAATATGACATCTTCTTATCCAATTATCCAGTTCTTCTTTCCGGTCTTCGAAAAACGGATGGTACGAGGATTCCCTGTAGACTTGATCCACTATCAACAGATGATGAGGAGCTAATATCCTCGGCAAGTCATCAATTTTATTGGCAGCCATAAAATGAGAGATGACGTCAGAATCAACCAATATGACCTTTTTCTGCATCCTTTTCCCCCATAAGATTAATATCCATATCACGCAGATAAGTATAATACTTTGCCTGAGAAATTATACCTTTATCATACAATTCTCGCGCCTTGATATTGTAGTCTCCCACCAATTCTGATCTATGGTTAGGCAAATAAAGACTTGTATCATAGCCATATTCCAATGCATCTGCCTGAACTTGATTTTTGTGCGAGCCAATAAACTTCTCTGTAATAAGTCCCAGATAATGCAAACGATAAAGAAGAGACAATCGTGAACAACGAAAATTATGCTCCACTTTCAAGAGTGTAGCTATTGTAATCCTATCCTTTTTCTGCTCTCCAATCGGTATCATTTGTCTGACACCAACTTCAGGAAGGAGCAGATAGGTAGCAAAATAATTGGCATAGATTTCTTCCTTGTCTTTGCTTCCATAAATATCTTTGTCGTATGAATAATGGAAATCCTTTTGAACGAGAAGATGATACAGCTCATGAGCTGCTGTAAAACGCTGCTTGCAATAAGGATCATCTGTATTGACCAACATAAAACACTTGGGCATCTTACCTTCACCGGCCTGTACTTTAATAGCCATACCGGAAAGAGCCTTCCCCAGAGGTTTGAAATAGCCGAGTATACCCTTATATTTCAGGATCTGATGAATGCTGACGGGATCAGTACTACGTACTCCCATTTCCTCACGCAACTGAGTAGCCTCATTTACCAAACTGATATCAATTCTCGAGTTCATGTGACATTTCCAAGTAATTCTGAACTATCTTCTGGAATGGAGCAATTTTCTTCAAGTCGATCTCTGCCCCATTATTACGGAAAGCGAAAACCAAGTCGGCCTGAAGTTTCTCCACATTTCCAGTCAGGAGATCATACTCCTCCACATTATAGATCGTAGCCAGTTTCTCCAGTTTGTCCATAGGTATTTCATTTACCCCGGCCTCATACTTATTATAGGCAGACTGAGTAATGCCCAGATATGTGCTTATTTGCTCCTGAGTATAGCCAAATTTCGACCTCAACAAACGCAAGTTTGCAGCAAGATTATCCTTGATAGACATAGTGATAAATTGTTATATTACTAATTATAATATTTATGAGTACAAAAGTAATAAAAATAATGACAATGATCAGCACTTACGAGTCATAAAAATCGCATATTACTCATTTTTAACTTAAAATATGACTTAGGGCATTTGTTCATACCAAGTATCTTAAATGAAGAGAAATCGAATATTTCTTCGTGGATCAATTGGTGAAATATCATCTTCATGACTTCTGTCTTATAGAGCAAGAGCAGTTTGTCAAAATCTGTAGTACTCAACATAATTCTTGATTTTTAATGTGAGCACAACGCAACATTTATTAAGGGGTCTTGCAAGATGCCTATTTTGGACGCTTACAACCAATATGAGGATTTTCTAAATATTAGAGTTCCATTTAACGAATAACCAGTGACTGAATCGTTGTTCACATAAGATGCCTCGATCGACATATTCCCCCTTCCGTCTTATAGAGGAAGAACTGTTTTTTAAAATCTGTTTTATCCTTGTTTTTAGATGTGAGCACAAAAATATCATTTATTAAAGGTTTATGTAAAATGCCTATGGGGGATACTTACAAGTATTTGCTTTGCCCACAGATCTCGCTTAACTATTTGCAAAATAGTATGCTTTTTAAGCATTAAGGTGCTAACAAGTAATATACACCTGCTCATATTCTTTCCAATCTCCAATATCCTCGCCTTGCTTCTTCAGCCAGTCACAAAGCCTGAGCATATTCTGTTCTACTTGGTCTTTCTCTGCTTCAAGCGTCCATTCCTCGCATGGAGCAGCAGTGAAGTAAGGAGCATACATAGCTAATATCATTTTGACGACTCTGGCGAATCCATGCTGAATGAAGAAATCCGTATGCTCACCAATTATCCATGAGAAATGGTTGAGGCATGTTTGCAACGCCTTGGTAGACTTCTGTAGTATCGTATTAGCGAGCATGTGATACTCAAACGCATAATCATTGATGCCATTGATTTGTACTGCTTGGAATAAATCGATGATGGCATTCTCAACATCTTCGTCCTTAGTTGAGACGAGACGTTCGGCTATTGTTCTGTTACCGCACAATTCGTTAAGTTTTGACTCTATCTTATTACGATAAACGATGTAGTCATCCTGACTTGACAAAACTTCCCCATGCCGTTTAAGAAAGTTAGACATTGAACGGATTAATCTATTCCAATGGTTAAGTTTAAGTTCTAATTCAAAGCTGGGTTTCACCGCATAGGCTTCTATTTAGTTGAAAGAGAGCTTCAATTTCTTATAGCTAGTTACTACAACACCTTCAGTTAGGTTTACATGTTCGTCTATCTCATCTATATCTAGATTTCTTTCACGACTAAAACTGACCGTTTTACCATCTGCCGTACGAATACCATTAGCCCAAAGTCCAAGACTCTGAGCTGCAAATGAAGATAGTCTCTTCACAAGATATTCATTTGGATTTTCTACAAAAGAGCAAGTCGCCTCTAAAGTAACATCATTCTTAAGCAAATTATCGGGAAGCCTTCTCAGCCATCTCTGAAAATTCTCTTTATCAAGTAGACCATGAAGATTAAAGATAACGAACGACTGTACCTCAGTCATTTCACTTTTCATCCATCTTTCAAGTGTGCCAAGATTCTGTCTATCAAGAGACTTCAGTCCTTTCCCCGCAGCAATTATGAGATGATTTTGATAGTCTGTTATCCCACCATCATAATTTAGGCATTTGCTAATAATTTCGTTGCAATATTCTTCGTCCGTAATATACTCCAACGCATTTTCAGCGAAATTTCGATCTTCTTTATAAAAGGGCCTTTTGTCATCTTCTACCCAATTATTCTTATCAAAGAGCTCCTTATAGGTCTCTAACCATGAAAAATATGGTACAACCTTTATGAAATACTGGGCAAAGATGAACAATGAATTTCTCAGTTGAGCCAAAGCCATGTCGTTATTAGTAAAGATCTTGCACCTAGTGCCTCTTAAGATATTTACCAATATTGTGGGCAACTCTTTTAGTAGAGTACCGTCAGAAGTGTAAGTAAACAGTTGTGCTACACGACAAGACATATCCATCTCTCCATAGAGAGCCGTACCTAAAATACAATATTGAGGATACATTCGATAGACCATTTCAACGACTTTCATCCAGAATTCCTTGCTAACAAGATTCTGTTGATTCATAAATGGAAAAAGGCCAGCCTTAATGAGCATCATAATGAGCTGGATCGAAGGCTTTACATTCCTGTCATTATCCCCTATTCTTATTACAATGTTACCCAACGGTTCTACTTGCTTTTCAGGAAATCCATCGTCATGCAGCGTTCTTATAAAATCATTCCATCGTATTATTCTCGGGTTTCTTTCAAAGATCTCACGTTGGTCCTTAACCAATATATTGTATATATGGTTAGGATCTTTACTCCATGTATTAGACGGCCTAGTTCTCAGAAGCAGATCAAATGCTGTATAAACAAGTTGATTGTCATCTGAAGTATTCAACTCACCAGCAATTTCTTTTACTTTATTATCCATAATATTTACGTCGGTGAATGTGCTGCCTAATAAGATTTTCACAAGTTTTGCATATGCTGTTATCGGTTTCCATTCTTCCAACTTGCTGCTTGCATCGTCAAAGTGAAAAGACATTAGGCTTCTGAGTATTAACGTATAATTCCTAACATCTTTGCTTGCGTGTTCCATAGGATTATCAGCTATATTACCTTGGGCGATGGCCGTCAACTCTTCATAGTCCGAATATTTCTGTAACAGATCTGGATCAGCGTTAATTTCTTGTCGCAATTTCGTTAAGTGCCCTTCATCTATTTTAAATTGCGAGAATGGCATATTATTGTCGCTCAATGCCAGCAATACAAGCCTGAGATTCAAAGAATTATCAGGCTGCTCGTCTATATATCGAGATAACATACGCAAAATATCACCTCTCGTGTATTCGTCTACCTTTTTCGTAATGACAGGGTAGGGAAATAAAAGTCGTCTCTCAAATTCTCGTTTCACAATGTCACTATCGTATTCAACAACCTGATTGGAAATGTTAAGAGGATCACGGTACTTGATGTTAACATTATCCCAAAGATTATCAGATTCTTTGAACTTTTTCAAGTCACCAAAGAATTTGAGTAATCTCTGTTTTCGGCTCTGTTTATTACCTTTGCCATCATAAATCTCTGAAAGGTTAATAATTTCAATGCCGTGATTTGTAAGCATCAACTGCTTATCCTTGGGAACTTCTTCATCATCGACATTGATATAGTATTTCTTTGGTAGCTTTTCATCATCATGGGAGCGGTCCTTAATATCCTTTACCCAGTTCATCCATAACAGGAAATTAGGATCATCACAGGAAAAACCGATAATACAGAAAGCCTCACGGAGAAGGCTGATACGCATCAAATCTACAAACGCTTCATGTTTCTTAGAATAAGAATCATAATCTTCTTGACAGATAATATATTGCAGATGAGTATCCTCGTCAAAACCATAGTCTGGACTTTGTTTTAGAGAACCATGAAGTTTGAAGATGCAAGGCTGCTGTCCTGATTTACTTATATCCCTGCTATTTCTGACAACATAATATTTTTGTGAACTGGAAGTTTTAAGTTTTGCAAGTTCATTTTCTTTTTCAGCTCTTTCAGCCGATAATCTTTTAATATCTTCTTGAGAAGAGCCTATTATAGGAACAGTATTATGACTGCTCTCAGAATATTCAGCCTGATTATTACTTGTAATACCTTGTGATGAGGAGGTCTTAATCGTAAGTTCTTTAATTCTACCACTTAAATCGTCTATGCTTTTCTTTAACATTTTTGCTTCCTTTGTATCCTTCTCTGTTACGATAAGGTCTTCATAAAACTCCAGTGCATTGTCATAGTTGAAAGTGTAGATATATCGTGCATTCAAGCTGAGAAGTTCACGATGAGTCGTCACATCTACTTCATCAGAAATCACATAACCATCTTCGGCCAGTCTCATTTTACCATTATCACCTTTTTCAAGTACAGGAGTTCTTTTTTCTATATAATGGTCTATTGCCTCATGATAGCCCCTACGTCTAACATAGTCAGAGGCAATTCCCAAATATCCGTACTTCCCGATAAGGTCATCATCTGATGCATGCCATGTTTGACGTTCTTCCTTATACATCTCCACCATCATGTCATGAAGCAATTCTTTCCACGCTAAGAACTTATTGGATATGTTCTTACTGAATCCCGCACCAATGATGAACGACATAGTTCCGTTTTTTAAGTGCTTGGCAATATCTTGTCTAGCCACTTTGAATTTACTCATCTTGTCTTTCTGGTTCTTTTGAAAAGTATTGTCGCTCATAATACTACTTACATTTTCTCTTTATACTGTCTCCAGTTCACACTATGGACAAAATCAGAGATTGATCCTTCAAACGTTATCTTACCGCCATACTTGCCTTTACCCGGGCCCATTTCGATGACATAGTCGCAAGCGGAGAAGCCGAGGATGTTATGCTCTATAAACAAGACAGTTGCTCCATGTGAAGACATGTCCTTAAATAGGGACAGTATATCAATCGCATTCTGGGAACTAAGGCCTCGCAATGGTTCATCAAAGATGAAGAGTTTATTCTTGAGTCGTTTGCCAATGAATTTCATCAGCTTCAGTCGCTGGCACTCTCCACCAGAGAGGGTGTCTGTAGTACGGAATAATGTCAGATAACCGAGCCCAAGTTTATGAAGTAACTCTAATTGCTTTTGTATAGAAGGATAGTCTGAGAAGATGTCATTTTCGAGCAGGTGGTCAAGGGTCACGTCCAGAATATCATATATAGACATTCCCTTATATTTGTATGACAAGGCTCCTTTATTATAACGCTTTCCGCCACAGTCGTCACAAAGCACATTCACTTTTATTTTGCCGAAGTCCACCTCATAAGTCAACATCCCTTTGCCTTTACAAGTCGGACATTGGCCTAAGTCCTTATTGAAGTTGAAGTAATCAGTATCAACCTTGTTCTCAGATGCAAAAACTTGTCGAATATCATCCATGATGCCACTATATGTTGCTATGGTAGATATAGAACTGCCACGCAACGGTTTTTGACTGATATATTCTGTCTTAGGATATTCCTTGGCTATATTTATTGCCAAAGTAGACTTTCCAGAACCAGAAGGGCCATATAATCCGGTAATACATTGAAGAGGAAATTCAACGCTGACATTTTTGAGATTATTTTCCGTTATATTCTTTACGGAAAGCATATCACTGAATGCAGACTTCCTAGGAAAAATAATTTTCTCTGTTTTTCGAATAGGCGTATCAATAATGCAACCGCCTGCATCACCTGCACCAGGTCCTATATATATATTATAGTCGGTCTTATTTAAGAAGTAGGGATTATGCTCTATCATCAGAATGGTATTACCCTCATCCCTAAGATACTCAATTCCATGGAGTATGGCATCGTATTCAGAGACATGCAGGCGTGCAGAAGGCTCATCGATGATGTACATCATATTGTCTATTTGTGAATTGAGGATATTCACAAGTCTGAGCCTCTGTAACTCTCCACCAGACAAGGTAGGTATGCTGCGGTTTAGTGACAGATAACCGAGGTTGCTACCGATCATGCCTTTGAGTGTAACGTTGACATTGAAAAGAAGTTGTCTTAACTCATCATTGACACCACTTTGTATCCAATTCTTAACCAGCGGCTGCAGTTCATCAACCTCCATTCTATAGAGCTCACCTATATTTTTCCCTCTATATTTATATGAAAGGACCTTATCAGAGAAACGAGTACCTTGACAATGCCTGCATGTCTTAACATAGCTGACATTCGCAAGTCTATGGGCACTTGATACATGTTTACTATCTCTCTCTAAAGAGTCAATATCTTCCAGGTAACCTATATATCTAAACCTATGAGTGCATGTCTTACCACTCTTCTTATAGGTTACAGAAAACTTCTCCTCCGTCTTACCATATAAAAGAAGATCTATCTGGCTCTTTGATAACTGAGACAATGGCACATTCAATGGTATGCCATGAAGACCTGCGTACTTCTTCAGCAGTTTTGAATAATATGTCTTCCGCCAAAGCGCAAAGGGCTTTTCAGAGATTGATTTATCCCAGTCTACCAATTCATTTGAGTCGACTACGGTCTCATATCCTAAGCCATTGCAATAAGGACAGGCACTTTGCGGATTGTTAAAGGAGAATACAGACGGTGAGACATGGTTTGCAGAAGAGAATAACAATCTGAAGGAACGATCTAAGCGCATGAAGGTAGCAATAGTGGAACGAGGGTTGGTATTATAATTGTCCTGCTTCATGGCTATTGCCGGAATGACATTCTCATAACCATCTATACGATAGTTTTGCTCTTCACCAACAGCAGAGTCAGTAACCTTAGCCCACTCATTCTGTGCTATAGCATAAATTGTCCCGTAGGCAAGCGAGCTCTTGCCAGAACCGCTTGGACCGGCTATGCCTATAAAACTGCCTTTTTTAATCTGAAGATCAATATTCTTCAGATTATTGGTTCTTATCCCTTTATAACTGATAATATTTTCCATGAATGCCACACCATTTACAATCCTCACGTCTGCACATCTCAAGCTGATGGAAATTCAAATCATTGATAGAAAACTCTGCACGAGTGTTAGTCATTACAAAATCATGAAGACCTGCAAGATACTTGAATGCCTCATTAGCTGTTATTGAGGCTGACAATGACGACAGTGGAGGAAAACTACCCAGCTTGCGGTTCTTGTTCTCCAGTTTTCTGATGTTTGTTGTATCAATAACATTTAGCTCGTCCATATTCTTTCTGAAGCACTCTAAGCAAGCGGTTTTGTCAGGAATGACAATCTGGCCGATAAGTGACTGATGCAGATTGTAGCCACCGCCAATGCAATGTGCTATGCCTTTCGCCATTGCATATTCACCAACAATTCGGCTCGTCTTATCAACAGTCGGGCTGTCAGCACAATTGATTATGAGATTTATCTTCCCAAATTCATGCCTTTTGAAAAAACCGCCATTAAGCCTATCGTTAATACCTATAACATTTACAACCGGGTCTGCCCCTTTCAAATATGAAGTAAAAGCATCTGTCTTTTTCTTTCCTATAGATTCTTCCGTAAAGCCTAACTGCCTGTGCAGATTACTCGACTCTACTTTGTCGTCATCAACGAGAATAAAGTTCTGTACGCCATCCATAGACAGACATTTTGCTACCCATGTACCGACAGAGCCAAGTCCTATTATCATCACGTTCGCTCCGCGTAGCCTTTTAAAAACATTATTTATTTCGTTGTGTGAGGAATAGTAATTCTCAAGTAGTGAGAACACTCTCGGATAGACTTTAAATTCAGAAAGATAATCCTCATCTATCTTTATAAGAACGTGTTGTTGGTTTAAAAAGGATAAAAGGTTAGAAATATCATCATATTGATCATCAGACAATTTTTGTAATTTCATCCATTGATCAATCGATGCCTTACCATCCAAAGAAAACAACATAGTTGATACATTCTTGTCCATTTTCAGAGTCACCGACTTCCTTATATCGGACAAGAAGAATTCTGTAAAGTCATCATTAGCAACTACTGCTACTGACGGTCGGAGTTTTAAAATATCACTTCTTACCACAAATTTTGCAATTCGGATTACGAGGAACGTTCAAATAGTTGATGTTCAGACTATCAAACAACAATTCCCCTCTGCCTTTAGAATAAAGGACATCTCCAGTAATAAGATAATTTATTATAACTATAGTCGCATAACTTACTGAAAATAAAGCCATAGACGAAAGTCCGCCTACTTCGAAAATACTGTCATTATACTCTCTATCGGTTACAGCTTCTACATTATATTTTGGTTGCCAATCTTTCAGAGATTCAGTAAAATAGGATGTATAGCAATCCACGCAAGGAGTGACATTAGGTACTATCAACTCTCCAGTGCTCATTAGATGTGCATCAAAACCGCCTCCAACATAAAGAGGGAGGTTAAGCTTATAACATTCACGGCCTATTTTCATACTAGTAAAGCCTATATAAGGTTCATCCATAGTGTTTATAACAAAGTCCGCATCGCCAAGCCACTTATCAAGATTGGTATCGTAATCTATGATAATATGGAAAGTTTTGTATTCCACTTTGTTATCAATCCTCTTTAAAGCATCTGCCAAAGATTCGACTTTGGATTTGCCTATATCCTCTTTTCGAAAATAGAAATGTCTCTCGATGGAATCCTCTGATATAATATCCTTGTCAACAAGTGAAAAATGTCTGACACCGGCCATAGCAAGTTGAATAGCAATTCCGGAGCCAATGGCACCTGCTCCGAAGATAAGGACCTTTATATTCTGAAGTTTCTTTTGACTATCGTAAGCCGAGCCTTCAAACAGGGAGTTGAAGTAATTCAGCTGGCGATCGTACCTATCAATATCGTCTTGTGAAAGAGCCTTTTTTCTCTCTTCATCCTTAGCAGGTATCAATAAAATTTTCTTTTGTAGGAGATAGTTCAAGAAAGCCTGCACATCCTCGTCCTCAAAGTCGATTCCGACCATACTGCACACTTGGTCTATAGTTGTTTCTCCATCTATATCGTTGATTAGAGAGATAACCATAGGTGTAACATTCATCGTAATACGCCTACGAGTAGTGATAAAGTAAAATTCCAATCGGTCATCACCAATCTTATAGACATCTACCGATGAATTTATAGAGTATATAGTTTGAGGATCTATCACGGTTTAGTACTGGACTACTCCTGCATTAACTTCAAGAAATTTTCCCCACTGCTGGGTATTGGCGGGCTGTGCATAACGAGTGCAAACACGTGTACAGCAATCACTTTTCCCGCCGCTGCAACCTGCGGTATAATCATTGTTCACGAAAGAGTCATTAATAACTGCAAACTTAAAGTTCACGTTCTTTTTGTTTACCTTCTTCATGTTCTTTATATTTTAATACAACGTTAAAGTAAAAATACGAACTTTTATTTAAACCTATATCAGTTTCTTCCTCTTCTTTAAGTCCTTATCTTTTCGGTACATACGTTTTGTGTCCCTTACTATTTATATAGTATTGACCGCCTCTCGATCCTGTATAGATGGGCTGACCACTCCCATAGTTATTGGCATTCGAGGAATAATCCCGTGCGCGAGTACCTTTACTGCCCGTATATAAATTCGTATTCCCCTGCGTCGAGAAATTATCCAAATTGGTATTATTGGATTCTGTCTTATAATGTCCACGTACAGATGTACCATCCTTTTTGCTATAGCCATTTTGATAGCTTACATTTGTATTGGTTGAAGATAATGTACTACCAGAAAAGGGATTGCTAATTGTAGAATTATATTGAGCAGATGCTGTACCAGCAACACAGAATAAAACAAATAATGAGACTAATAATTTTTTCACCAGTATATCTTTAAAAGGTTATTATGATCTAATCTATGACCATTCGCACTTGATAATTATTTTTCTAAGTACGTGTTCTCTTTACTATGAAGTTCTTAGATCTATTGTTTTTCTTAGCAGCTGATCAGATTAGGTGAAGGGTTGTCGGACGAGAGAGACTGAAACAAGAACGACAAAAAGGTAATCAACAGCAGTCGTGAAGTGCTTCAGTAGATTCACGGTTCAAAAATAAGAAAAAAATCAGAAATGGGAAACGAATTGTTTTGTTTTTTACAGTAAATAGAATCAATCAACAGAAATAAGCGTTCTTTTTGATCAATTATAAACCTCAGTCCTGTTTCTTAATCAAGAATAGATAGAGGATAATGGTTGACAGACCAAATCAAACTAGGCAGAATTAGACAGAAATGAAGTATCTGTCAATATGAGGAATAACTAAAATGCTGAACAGAAATAGACAATTACGACCTCCAATAATCTTTGTGATGGACTTAGCAGGAACACCGACAATAACAAGACTCTGGTCAAAATGATTATCGAAAATTAAGTTATAAAAATCCACGATAGCATTATCCGATATAATTGCCCTCTTTGGATTCATTAACTGGCTGAATTTAGGCCTATTTCCATAACTATATGCCAAATTTTTCATCCCCTCATACACTTCCATGATCTAGCCAGCGACCTTGTCCCGGTTCTATATCCATCAGCAACTAAAACCATTTTTTCATGATAAGTCATCACTTATTATCAATACCTTTCGAAACCCAATTGCAGCAGGCTGTCGCGCAAGATCATATTGCTGCCACTCAGATGCAGGATCTTAAAGTGCTCATTCAGCGAGTTGACACCTAAAGCCTTCACCGGATCAGTATTCTTTAACAGTGAATCCTGATGCCAGTCATGAACATAAGGAGCATAAAGCCTCAGCGTATCACTGTATCGCTCGTGAAGAAAAAAAATAGTTCCTACTTCTGCTAGCCGACCTTCTATCTTCCAGAAACTGTTAACCTTTGAGAGATTTCTGATTCCTCCTGTACTTAACGTATCTATCTCTTTCAAATGCCAATATCCGTCCAACTGCCCATTACTATACGTATGTAAGTCACAGGACGCCAACACCATAACTCCTAAAATGAAATATAATAGCTTTCTCATAGGATTCCGACTTTTACAACTGAAAACTGAAAACCTTTGTTATTCCCATAGATACCCCCGGCATCCAGCCCGAGAGCACCTTTGACATTCCACCCATGCTTAAAGGTATAGTTTAATTCCAACAACATACTGAAATCATTCTGCACAGGCAGATAGGGTACCTTATATGTACCCCAGCCTTTCTGAAGCGTAGTCAGGACACGGTAGGAAAGCAGATTATCCGACTGTACCTCTCCCCTTTCATTCATCCGTGCATTCAGGTAACCATCAAAGCCAAGATGCCATGCAAAAAACCGGTTATTCTGTACTCGGATCTGGCCATTGTCATTATAGATAGGAGAACGATAGAGAGGATTCCCCATCACCTGACCCCAATGCTGCCAGGAACAATAAATACCGTGATTGCAATAGTCATCATCACCAGCGATATGATAGGACACCAGCGTACCATGGTCATGATAGATCGGCCCGCTCTGATACTTGGTATACAGATATTCTGCCACCACATCCCTCAGCCAGGTACCTCTTTTCAGATTGAGTTCCGATCCCAGCATGATATCCTTGAAATCATAAAGATAAAACTTCCACTTCTTTTTATCGTTCCATTCGCTGCCATGACCATAACCGTCATAATCAACAAAGAACATCTGGGAATGATCCTCAAAATAATGGTCCCAATATAATGAGATGCAATAAGAAGGTTGATCATACCGGATTCGGCCGACCCAGCTTCCAACCTGGTTACCTTCAGCATTAGCAAACTTTCCCTCTCCGGGATCACCGCCTCCACACCAAAGAATATCCCAGAAATCTTTCAGCCCATGACCGCCACATTTTACTGCCCCATCTGTAGCATAACTCCTGCCACCAAACTGCGTTGCCATCTCAAGGCCCAATTCCACGGTCAGTGGCTGTTCCGGATTTCCGAACCTCAGATATCCGGCTTTAGAATGATAAAGAACCTGTTGGCAGTACATCGAGTTTTTATCCGTGAACTTTCTCTGCCAGGCATCATCAGTAAACATCCCGTATGCGATATGCCCCTTGATATAGAGCCATTTCCATATTCTCTTGTATTCCGGCAGTGCGAGCCTTACCTGAGGCACAGGCCGGGCATTGATGCCCAGGGCTTGCGAGCCCGATGACAAGAACTGGTTCTTCAACTCCATCGGATACTCCTTAGATCCAATAGTCAGTGCCCCATGCAACCATTTCCCTTCCACGTATGCCTGTTGCAAGATCAGCGAAGATGTATAGTTATAGGTTGCAGCCAATTCCAAGCCAGCACCCCAGCTTATTTTTCTATTCTCAGTAAGATTATCCTTTTTCTCTACTCCAGCCAGGAGATACCCATTGGATTTCTCCAGCGAAGACAGCCCGTAGTGGTTTGCGTTCAGCCATAACGGAGTCGTCCGGTTCGACACCGAACTCTGTGCCTCTACTTTATAGCCAAAAGCTTGAGCAAAAATGTGAATAGGCCACAAAATGATGACTAAAAACAAAAATATTTTACCTTGCATCTACTGACGTTAATTAAATCTCTATTGTAGATACATTTTATCATTATCAATGAACCAATCATTAATAGCTCCTTCAAAAGTCCATTTAAATTGATAATCAGATTCCTTTAATTTCTTTCCACAGATATTTGTAGAAATCTGAAGTTTTCTGACTCGTGCAGGGCAAATACCCATCGGTGCACCCAATGCGCCAATTACTGCTGCTGTTGGCATGATAAGCCAATTAGGAATGTCAGGAATCCAAGTTTTCAATCCCGTCACCTGTTTCATGGCCTCACAGATATGCTGAATTGTGTAAGCAGGTTCGTAACAGCAGTTATAGAGTTCTACGCCATGAGGATGCTCCTCTACGCGATACATCATGAATCTTACGAGTTCTTTTACATAGATACAAGCCTTGATGGTATCTTTACGACCAGGATATGCCATCTTATGACCTCTTATAGCCCAGTAAAGACGTGTGAAGTTACCATTCTCGCCTTTACCGAAAACGACTCCCGGGCGGCAGATGGTGAGTTGACGATTAGCAGCATCTTTCGCTTGCCATATCATGTGGATCTTCTCAGCAACAAGCTTTGATATTCCGTATGCAGTATTAGGCGTTGGCAATGTAGTCTCAAACTTCTCATCCTCTGCAGCGCCATATGGAGCTATTGAAGACGTAAAGACTATTCGTTTGATACCATACTTCTCAGCAAACGCTGTCACATTTTCAGCCCCGAGAATATTCGTTTCGAAATACTCATGATCGGGATAGCCCGGTGTGCGGTGAACTGCTGCAAAGTTGAAGATGATGTCATCAGATGTAGGAGTAAATGGTAAGTTCTCAATCGGCTTCCTCACATCATATTCTATATATATGGAAGGCAGAGTCTCTCCAACCTTCAAAGCCTTATGATATTCTGCATGACCCGGTAAAGGCAATGGAGTTCCCGGCTTGACGATGTCAAGGTTGTAGATGTTTGCCTCTGGATGAAGCTGATGAATCAACTTCGTAAGATGTGTACCAATAAAGCCGGTACCGCCAGTAATAATATAGTTCATTGTAACAATCTTCTTATTAGTGAATATTTACTCCGTTCTTCTTAAAGTCAGCATACTTCTCTTCTACAAACTCCTTGATTTCTCTTTTAAAGCGTTCTTCAGAGAATCCTTCTGCCCAAGCCCGAACCTTTTTGTAATCAAAGGGCTTGTCACTTAACTCTTCAAAATGATTGACTGCATCAATCAAAGCGTCGGCTGTTTGCTCATGAAAGAAGATACCTGTCTCGTTTTCCTTTACGGTTTCAAGAGAGCCACCCTTTCCGTATGCAATAACAGGTGTGCCACATGCCTGGGCCTCTATAGGCACCATGCCGAAATCTTCATCAGCGGCAAAGACAAAAGCTTTAGCTTTTTGCATTTTCTCCTTGAGCACTTCAAATGGTTGGAATCCCATAATAGTGACATTGTCTTTTGCCTTTTCCCTTAGCATTTTCAACTGTGGACCTCCACCGATCACTACCAGCTTCTTATCCGGCATTCGGTTGAATGCATCAACTATCATATCCATCTTCTTGTAAGCGACCAATCGACTGCTTGCAAGGTAGAAATTCTCTTTATGCTCGCAGAGTTGGAATCGGTCGACATCTATATTAGGATGAATAGTCGTTGCCTCACGCCTATAGGTTTTTCTTATGCGCTGGCCTACATAGTCAGAATTGCTGATGTAATAATCCGGACGGCTGCCACTAACAGCATCAAACTGTCTTATTGGATGAAGTAAGAGCCTAACAATCCAACTTTTCAGTCCTTTGTCAAGGTGAGACTCTTCAAGGTATTCGTTGTACATGTCCCAGCAATACCTGATAGGACTGTGACAATAACAGATGTGTAGTTGGTCCGCCTTTGTCAAAACACCATGCGCCACACAATGAGATGAAGAAATGACCACGTCATATCCACGCAGATCGAACTGCTCTATTGCAAAGGGGAACAATGGCAGATAAGCTCTGTGCTTCTTTGTTCCCAATGGCATGTGTTGGATAAATGAAGTGTGCACTTTCTCCCATGGAATGCCTAATTCATCACAAACCTCTTTCTTGGCCACAAGGGTGTATATGTCCGCTTCGGGAAATACATCTAGTATAGCTTTGACTACTTTATCTGACCCTCCTACAGAGACGAGCCATTCTTGTACGATTGCTACCTTCATAATTATTCGTTGTTCATCTTATAATGCTATTTAGTTTTTGCTAGTATCACTTTTATTAAGTCATGACACTTTTACTCGGGATGTCATGTCATCATTGCTACGAAGTCATAAAAATGCAATTATAGAAAAAAGTAAAAAATCAGTATTTCTCAACCGCATAAACAACTCCTGAAGAAACTTTTATTCTTCCGTCAGTAAGCGATAAACTGTTACCCATATAATCATAAAAATCATACGGGTTAGCTACTATTTGGTAATAAGAAAATCCATCTTTACACCAATACGCCGAGACACGTCTGCCATCTGGTCTCTTCCATTCTGCTTTATAAATACCGTCATTTATACTTAGTACAGGCCTTATCGAACCATTCGGCAACATCCGTATCAGAGTCTTATAAGCATAGTAAGCAGGCTTGGGACTAAGGTCTGCATGAACCATTCCAAAGTTGTCTTCACTGTAATATGGATCAAGTTCATTTGAACGAAACTTATACCAGAAAACCTTATCTACTCCGTAAGCAAAAGCTATAAGATGTATTCTCGCAACTCGTCGAGCTTGTTCATCCTCCAAATTAACAAGTCGCAGAGTTCCCATTCTTGTTTGTATGATAATATTGCCCCTAAGGTCACTATTCAATTGATACAACGCTGCTGTAGCACCTCTGTAATTACTATCACCGGCAAAAGATATTGGAGTCATCTTGTCCTTACCTTGTAATAGAGCTTCTGTCAGATATCGAGGTGTCATCCCATTTCCTGGCTTATAGAATGAATATTGGATTCCAAAATTTTCGTTAGCTCTATAGTAAGTAGGATTTTGAGGAGCTTTTAATCGCTTCGCATCGCCATCCCAATAGAATAATTGACCTATGTGTAATTGATTTGCATAGGCTTTGCCAACAGCTTTATTTATTGTGGAGTCATAGTAAAAAGGAGCACCGTATGGCAGAACGATAGTTCCTCCTTTCTTTACGTACTCTAACAATGACGGAAAGTATTCTGAGTAGAATGACTCGGTTTGCGCCAAGATCAGAACAGGCACATCCTTGGGAGAAGTACTTTTTAACTGGTCTAGCGACAAATAAGCACACTTCCACCCTTGCTTGATGATATATTCGTTAATCTCATTTTCTTCAAGTGAACAATAAGCATGGGGTACATCATTTATCACTCCAACTGTAAGATGCTGCAACGATATACCACACTTACTAAGGGAACGAGGAACTACTTTTGTGAAAAATGCGTAATTTGTATCATCTATATTATATTTCGCTGTGTGCATTCCACACTCCGTCATCCATATCGGCTTATTCCAATGATATTTATCCATGTTGGCCTTAATGATATTCATGAAAGAAGGTATATCTTCTGGCGATCGGTAAGTATGGAAGTTCATGATATCAAAATACCTATTGGCACCATATTTCATTATCGAGTCCAATACCTCGTAATGAGTATCACCAATTCCGGAAAATAGAATGTTAAGTTTGGATCGTGTTTTTTTTAGACCATATAACGCCTTTAGGTCATCAGTATAATGGCGCCCTAATGATGGTACCTTGCTGTAATTAACTTCATTCTGAAGTTCCAAGTATGACAAGTTCATTATATAATGTTTCCGCAACGTACTTAGCAATGAGCTAAACTGGTCGTTTTCATCCCATCTGCTCTGAAAAAAACGTGGATCTGTTGCAATTCCCAGAAAACCAAGCTTACAATTACCAAGTACTTTCAATGTCCTGTCTAATATAGCCGTATTGGAATTATTAACCATATTGCAGGTCAAGTCACTCCTAACTATATTACACTCAAGATTTCGCAGCATTGCCGACTGTTCTTCTAACGTAGTGTTGTCTGCCTTCTTATCGGTAAAAGTGAAATGGGCACACATACCATAAGGATCAACCAATCTGCTGGAACCTTTAAATATCGGCCTCACCGTCTGTGCGATTCCCAAAGACGTGAAGGCGATGCTTAACAGGACGAATATTATTTTGAGAGAATTCACTTATCTTCCTCCGGTTAATAATCTACTATATTTTGGAAAAACTATGTTTAAACCATAATAGAGTAACAGACAACACACTATATCTGTAACCGTTAATAATAGATATGACCACCATGATGTACTAACTTGTATAATCATTGGCTTCAGATATGTTAGCAAAATATCATGGCAGCAATAAATAAAGAAAGTTGCTGAAGCCAACGTCATATATAAGCTATTATCTGAATTAGGCATCAGCTTTGCTATAGAAATCAACGACAGCATTCCTGTTAGTATCATTAATCTTTGCGCATAACCGAATGCAAGCTGATGACCCAAAAATGGTAGTGCAAAAAGAATAACAATAAAAATTACATAGAACCAATATCCTTTCAGTTTGCTTGAACTGTAACCTTTGAACCTTAACCATCCACCAGTTGCAAAAAATGTCAATGCGATAAATATTCCTTTATCGAACGGCTTTATTCCTATAAGCCATAGAAGCAACAATAGAATGATTACTACCTTATGTCTACAAAGATAATAAATCATAGGTGAGGCTATCATTAATATCATCAAATTCCGAACATACCATAATGGACCATCCATAGGGCTCGATCCTGTTCGTCCAGGGAGGTCAATAACCCAAAATGATTTAAAGAAATCGACAATATTAAAACCATTATTGATGGCATATAGTAAATACGCAATAAGATTCCATAGCAGATAAGGTACAAGTAAGGATTTTGCTCTCTTTTTTATTTTAGAGATATAGAAGTTCTTGCTAAATGCTATGTCCCTTGAAGGGAAAAACAAATAGCCCGAGATTAACAGGAACATTGGAACCGCTATGCGTCCATAACCTTCTCCTAACAATATTTCAAGAATCCCCCCCCCATCAAGAGAGGCGTGAATGAGGACTACTCCTATAATAAGTGGCAGTCTAAGAACACTAATAACCTTGCTGTCAACGTCACTAATCATTGGTTACACTTTTATATAATTCGCACAACTTTTCTATCATCTTGTCTTCTGTAAAATTATCACGGAAGAAACTAATCGAATGCTGAGATAATCTTTGATAATCATATTTATTGTCAAGAATATCCTTGATTTTTTCTATCGCTTCATCTTCTGTCTGGAAAATGAATCCATTGTATTTATCGCTTACAACTTCGTTGTTTCCCTTGACATTGCTTGCTATTATAGGTAATCCAACCGAAGCAGCCTCAATAAGACCATAAGGCAATCCCTCAAATCGTGAAGTAGAGATATACCAATCAGCCATCTCCAAATATTTGGATGGGGTTCGTGTAAAGCCTGTAAATGTCACTTTAACTCTCTCATTTTCTGCATCACGTTCCAATTTTTCCCTATCTTCTCCGTCACCGACCCAGGTAAATGTAATTCGATCATCATCCTTAAAGGCCTTGGCTATTCGATACATCTCATCCATATTCTTTTGATAGTCAAAACGAGACAAGGTGACAAAATTACAAGGCCGTTTATGGGAAGCCCTAACTGCATGAATGGGGTCATCTATTCCATTGTAAATTACTAATGTATTGTTATCCAATGAAAAATGACGTTCAATTGCCATTTTCTTTTCACCATTTGACACACAAATATATCTATCGGCAAAAGGAGACAACAATCGCCCGATGATAATAGATGCCGTAGCTTTCATTCCTGAAGCGTATGTATCTGATATTCCATGGTATGTATGGATAACCTTAACTTTAGGACAAAGTATCTTTAGCAACCTTGAATACATTCCAGCACCATTGCCATGCGAATGTATTATTCGTATGCCCTCTTTCTTCACTAAGTTTCTAAGTTTCCATAACGCCGAAAAAGTAAACTTCCGATATGGTATATCTACGACTCTAATTTTATCATTATGCCTCCATGCAGTTCCGTATGGCTCACCAATGGGACAGGCTACATAAAGTTCATATTTATCTTCTAACCTATTAATCAGCTGTGCTACATGACGTGGGCCGCCACCAAAATCAGCTCGAACGGTAATATATAAAATTTTCATTTTAGGATATTTATCCATTTCTTTACGATTCCTTCAGGTTTGAAAATATCAATATAATGCAATCCATTTTCTGCCATTGATAATCTTAATTGTTTGTCAATCATTAACTTATAGAGCTTCTCAGCAAATGTCTTTCTATCGTTGTATGCTATACAATATCCATTGTATCCATTTTTAACAATATCATGCAAAGCATGGAAACTATCGAATACAATCGGAACGCATCCATTTTGAATAGCCTCCGTAAGTGACATGGGAAATCCTTCACAAATTGACGTCATTATAAATATGGAAGACTCCTTATAGAAATCAAGTACATTCTTTTGATTTCCATAAAATTTGACGTTTCTCAAATTATTTTCGATACAGTATCTTTCATAAGCCCTCTTGTGAGGACCGTCACCAATTATTTTTAATATCCAGTCTTGCGTTTTACCAATATCACATAGTTCCTTCCAAATCATTAAGGCTTGAAAAATTCTTTTTTGTCCTTCGACAAGTCTTGAAGACATCAAAATGATTTTTCTTTTGTTTGGAAGCTCAGAAACCGAGATATTATTTCCAAAGGTTAATGGGTTAGCAATAGCACATATTTTTGAACTATCTATATGATTGTCATAGAGGTTGAGAAGATCTTGTATATATGATTTAGATAGAACTATCATTTTATCACTATTGTCAATCACAAATTTCAATGACCTCTTACGCTTGTTATAAATTCTATATAACCATTTAGCTATCTGGTATTTCAGAAATATTTTTAGATATAAAGGACGAAAATCAGGAACCTCAACATTATAATCCATATTACAATAATCTGGATTCATATGCAAAACAGAAATGACTTTACATGAGGGATGGGTAGTCTTATATTCCCTAAAAAGATTAAAATGTTTCCTGCTTCTCGATGTCTGATTTATGATATAATCAATTTTGTTTCTTTCACAGAAGCTAACAAAATTGTCACCTTTACAAAGGTCTATCCTTTTTTGGGTAATATAAAAGGGAGAATCTTCTTGCCAATAATTACAATAAAAGCAATGATAGCCCTCTCTTTCTAATTGTTCTGAGGTAATACTCGTTACTCTGGGAACACCACCGTGAATAGGATTCTCTAAGTTTTGAAAAAATAGGATGTTCATCTAATTAAATATTGATAAAATCGATTTATACGGAAAGATACCACAGTCGTCTTTATATATAACATAATAACCAAAATATGCAATGCTTATTACTATATACGTAAGCTTAATAATTGTAGCTTTCTTTCTGTTTTGAAGAATATATGGAATGTAAAAGCAGACCGTAATTATGAGAAAATACAGATTAATTCTAAAAATAAGTGCATTGATTGTTATGAAACTTCCTACAAAAGCTTGTATAATAAATAACCAAAAAAATATATAATTTTTATCTTTTATTCCATTCCTATAATCAAAAATCCTTTCTATAATATTTAAAGCACAAAAGCAAAAATAAAATAATGCTAAATATGATGTACCTGATTTTTCAGTAAATGCATCATATTCCTTCTCTGCAAAGTATGTATCTATAATTGGTGTTAGAATTGTTGATGTTACAGAAATAATTGCAATTAAAACTAATAATAAAATAACTTGATTCTTTATTGATAGCTTAATATTCAAAAGTATCGGCAAGGCTAAACATATGAAAGCACTTTGATGCATTGTACCCGCTAATAAATTAATAAGAATATAATAAACATATTTTTTTTCTCTCAATAATGTAAATCCAAAAAGGACTAATGACATAGCCAAGCTCTGTCTAATTGCACTCATACTGAAAGAAAAAAGATCAAAAGCTATATACATGATAAATCCCATAAGAGGATTAACTTTACTTCTATATATAGCTAATGTAAAGAAAAAGCAGGTTATAAAAGATGTAATAAAAATAAAAATAGAATATCCATACAAACTTGTACCAACAAAATGAGCAACTATATATTCAAGTATGGTGAATCCTTTCTCAAATCCTCCCACTTGTTCATTCTCAATTATATCGTTAATACCTAAAGCATTCTGAAATAAATATCCCCTAAAATAGCTTCCAGAAGTATCAAATCCCACATTGATATCTCTAAATCCACTAACAATTGTTATCAATATAAAAGCATATAAACAGAAGAGTTTATATTTACTTTGCAGGAAAAAATATCCAGCAGCAAGCAATACTACGAGAATAATATAAATCATTATTATTTATTTTTTCTTGATAATTAACAGATCTTGTCTATTTACTACAATACTATTCTCAGGAATACTTTTATAGACAATTGTATTAGCACCAATAACACAGTTATCTCCAATTTTTACTCCTTTTAAAACAACAACATTTGATCCTAACCAACAATTATTGCCAATTGCAATCTCACCAATCGTAAACCCCTGCTTGTAATACGGAATCCCATTAATTTCATGCTTATGATTATGATCGTAAATTCTGACATTCTCACCGAATATACAGTCATTCCCAATAGAAACCCTATGTAAACATGTTATAGAACAATAATTGTTAAAAAAAACATGTTTACCCATGGATAATAATCCCTGGGGCCCGATATTTATTGATAAACCCTTTCTAAAATATATACTATCTCCACCCCATAACGAAAAAAAATGCAATCTGTTTCGAAACCTGAGCTTAAATCGTATAAGTCTTAAAAATCTACTGAGTGATTCTATCATTTTCTAATACTTTTTCGTTTTAACCATAATATCAAAGAAGTAAAGTATGGGCCTAGTATTCTTTTAAGCTTCATCTTCCTTTTTGCCGTTTTTCCTAACCATGATCCTGAGTAGAGATGAATAGAACGGGTATTATCCGTTATAGATAGCTTAAAGGTTATCTCATTCATGGGGTCAAAGAAATCTGATGGATATATATATAATCCATCAATTTCTTGATATTGATTATTTATTATAAGTCCCTTGCCTTTTAGGAGTTTTGTTGTTATAGAAACAACTGTTTCTTGGTATTGAAGATTTACTGACGTATGGAAATGGATATCTCTGTAATATTCTAGAATTGACTTGTAGAAATCATTTCCAATCGAAGCTCCTAATCCTAATCCTGGATTAACCCACAATTGAATTGTATTACTATTGTTTGTTTTTTCAAACCCCATGAATGGACCGCGGGCTATGATATCGTCCATGTTGCGGATCACCTCGACATCGGTATCGAAGTACAGACCTCCGTACTTGTACAGAATGTAGAACCTGGCATAGTCGCTAACAAAGGCGTATTTCTTGGCCTTGTAAGCTTCAGCCGTATAGGGTATGATGTTCACGTTGAAGTTGCTTTCGTTCCACTCCTTGATTTCATAATCAGGCAGGAACTTGTGCCATGACGCTATGCACTTCTTCGCGCTCTCCGGCAGCGGATTGCCGCCGAACCAACAATAATGTATAATCTTGGGTATCATATCTTTCTATAATTCTTATAAGCTATTAGCAATTGTATGAATTACGGATGTACTCATCCGGGATATATCCTTCTTGAATTCTTCGTATTTATTCATCTCAAACTTATCACCATTCTCTATATCCTTGCAAAGAATGACATCGAAGTTATTAAGCGCATACAATTTATTGGGTTGTATGCCACTCTCGCGAAGGCTATATTTTATATCATCAGCCGAATCATTGTTGTAAGTGAAGATACGAATATACTTGCGTTTATATCCATTTGCCTCATCATCACTCTGCACTTTGAAGAAATGGCGGAAATAGACAAAATCCATCCCGCTGATAGAATGTCCGAAGAAAACGATCTCGTTAGCACTATTCAAATCTTCATAGAGGTTGTTGGAGCGATAGTACCGACTGGAGCTCTTATACATGAACTTATATGGTTCCGGAATAATTTGCTCACCCTCCACCCCCAATATAATGTTATCATCTGGTGCTAATGAGCCATGTACATGGCACACTTCTGGCTGTGCTTGAACATCCAATCTCTCTGATACATCATTTATATCCGTGTAGTTGAAAGTATAAATCTTATGGAAAAGCCCAACTTCCATCAAGTCTTTAAAGGCACGTTCAGCTACACTATTATTCTTCATATGAAACGTACATGATTGTCTTTCGCCAAAGGGAATGAAAAGGGATTTTTTGTATCTTTGCCACAGTATAAATCCTTTAATCCTTTAGATATGGCGAATCAGAAGCAAGAAGTCTCCTTTTCAGA
>NZ_BAACAN010000034.1:0-24312 GCF_054687055.1 Segatella asaccharophila
CTGGCCTCTTTTGATGCAGTCACCAACAGCTGGGTACTGGATCCTGGAGTCTATGAGGTGATGATCGGCCAGTCCGTCGAGAATATCAAGTTGACGGCACCGATGAAAATTTCCAAGGGTGTTCAGAAGAAAGCCCCGGCAATTATCTAAAGGTATGAGAAGTAAGTGAGATTGTCCAAAAGGATGATCTCATTTATTTTTTCGTTTGAAAACAGATTTAAGTTACATGAAAAGTAAGTTCTCGTTAGTTTTTCTTTTTTTGATAGTCCTCTCGACCAAGTCGTTTGCATCGGCCTGGACGGCCAAATGGATAGAGTCTGAGAATTGCAAGAGTACCGTAAACACATGGCAAGTGTTCCGTAAAACAGTTGTCCTTTCTGCTGTCCCGAAGTCATTGATGGCACGGATTTCCATGGATTCTAAATATTGGTTGTGGATAAATGGCAGAATGGTTGTCTTTGAAGGTGGCCTGAAGCGAGGCCCATCGCCGTCAGATTCCTATTATGATGTCGTGAATATCCGTCCTTATCTGCATAGAGGCCGTAATGTGATAGCTATACTTTCTCTGTTCTATGGCAAGGAAGGTTTTAGTCATAAGAGTAGTGGTCAGGCGGCCCTGTTGTTTGAAGCTCATTCTGAGCATGTGGATATTGTCTCTGATGAATCTTGGGAGGCTACGGTTTATAAGGCCTATGGTAAGGTGGGTAATCCTGAACCCAACTATCGACTGTGTGAAAGTAATCTTTGTTTTGACGGCCGGGAAAGTCTGGGTGACTGGTATTCTCCTGCTTTCCGGGGGCATTTCCCTAAGGCGAAGGTTTTCTCCGCTGTGGCTGAGAATGGTGTCTTCGGAAAATTAGTGTTGCGCCCGATTCCATTGTTCCGATATTCTGGTTTGAAAAAATATGTGAGCCAATCTTTTGATCCTGCAACTCGTATTTTGCATTGCCGGTTACCTTATGATGCACAGGTGACACCCTATCTTAAAGTAAAAGCTCCTGCAGGGGATACCATCGATATGCGTACGGAGGATTATCTTGTCGCGGGAGTTCCCAGTGTACGTGGGGAGTATATTACTTGTAACGGTGTCCAGAAATATGAATCTTTAGGCTGGATGAATGGCAATGAAGTCCAGTATAGGATTCCTGAAAATGTGAAGGTGCTTGCCGTCAGGTATCGTGAAAGTGGTTATGATACGAAGATTGTCGGTAACTTTAAATGTAATGATCCGTTTTTTACAGAATTGTGGAAGCGGTCTGCCCGTACTCTTTACGTAAATATGCGTGATACCTATTCTGATTGTCCTGACCGGGAGCGGGCACAATGGTGGGGAGACGTTACGAATGACATACAGGAAAATTTTTATACCCTTTCTCCTTCCTCCTGGCAGATCATCAATAAGGGAATTTATGAACTCATGAACTGGCAGCGGAGAGATGGAACGATCTTCGCTCCTGTTCCTGCTGGTAACTGGGATAAAGAACTCCCTGTTCAGATGCTGATGTCAGTAGGCTGGTATGGTTTCCATAAGCAGTATTATAATAGTGGTGACAGTTCTTTTGTTTCCGTGATCTATGATCGATTGCACCGGTATTTGCATGATGTGTGGAAAATGGACAACAATGGTTACGCAATCACCCGGGAAGGTGGATGGAGCTGGGCGGACTGGGGAGATCATATTGACTTGTCTCTCCTTACGGCTGAATGGTATTATCTGGCATTGAAGGGCGAAAGGGACTTCGCCCGGATGCTGAATAGAGAGGCTGACGTAAAGGCTGATGATGTGATAATGAAGAGAATGAAGGACCATTTTGACAGTTGTTATTGGAAAGGCAGCGATTATCGTTCTGATTCTTATAAGGAAATGGACAGTGACGATCGTGCTCAAGCCATGGCTGTACTGTCAGGATTAGCGGATCCAGACAAATATCCGGAAATCGTCCGTATATTGAAGAAGTCGTATTTTGCCAGTCCGCTTATGGAAATGTATGTACAGCGGGCTCTATTTAAGATGGGCCAAGGGGAGTTCGCCTTACAGAGAGCCAAAGAAAAATATGTCAAGATGATGTCTTATAAGGACCAGACCACTGTTTTTGAATTCTGGGATAAGGGAGGCAGTATCAATCATGCCTGGGCCAGTGGTATGACTGTCATCTTCGGGCAAGAGGTTTGTGGTGTAAGGCCTACCTCTCCTGGATTTAAGACCTTTGAGGTGAAACCTGATTTGGCAGGACTGTCACAAGTCTCTGCGAATATGCAGACGTTATACGGGATGATCCGCATAAGGATTAAAAAGAAAAATGGATACATTCATTTGACTTTGACTGTACCTGAAGGGACTCAGGCTACCGTCATGCTTGGCAGAGAGGTTCAAAGATTGAAGGCTGGGAAGTACCATTTAAGCAGTAAAGAATAGTCGGCTTTTTAAATGAAAACAGGTTATATCGTAAACTTCAAGAGTTTCGTTTCAGGCTCTTGAAGTTTTTACGGTATAGATTTTTTATTGTAAAGAAAATCGTAAGGTCTGAACATCCCTGCTGTTGGGACCGACCATAATGTCAAAATCACCTGGTTCACAAACATATTCCAGTTTGCTGTTATAAAATTTCAGTTGGTCTGGTGTGACCGTGAAGACCACCGTTTTAGATTCTCCTTTATTTAAATGAATGCGTACGAAATCTTTCAGTTCTTTGACAGGTCTGGAAAGGCTGGCAACAAGGTCATGAATGTAAAGTTGCACTACTTCGTCCCCGTCATAATCACCGGTATTGGTTACTGTGATGCTGGCCTTGATGCTCCCCTTCTCTGTCATCGTGTTTTTATCCAGTTTCAGGGGTCCATATTTAAAAGTAGTGTAGGAGAGTCCGTAACCGAACGGATAAAGAGGATCATTGTCAATATCGAGATAGTTACTACGGAACTTTGTAAACCATTTTCCTTTTTCGAGGGGCCTTCCGGTATTCAGATGATTATAATAGATGGGAATTTGCCCCATACTTTTAGGCATCGTAAAAGACAGATGTCCACTGGGTACTTTATTCCCGAAAAGTACATCACAGATGGCACTACCAGCTTCTGATCCCCCGAACCAAACATTTAATATGGCATCGAAATTCTGCTGTTCCCAGGTCATGACGGTAGGACGTCCTGAGAAATTGACCAGTACGATCGGTTTACCTGTTTTCTTTAGTGCTGTGAGTAAATCTTTCTGTGCATCAAAAATGGTCAGATCAGACCGGCTGCTGCATTCTCCGCTCATTTCTGATGTCTCTCCGATGGCAGCGACAATAACATCTGCCTTCCGGGCTGCCTCCAGAGCTTCTTTAAGCATCTCTTTCGGATCCCGGTGATCACGGATCCCGCGGCCGAACATTGAGCCACGGGCTTCAAGGGCAGAGTCATAACAGATGTTGGAACCTTTGGCATAAATAATGTCAGCCCGGTTCCCGACCGCTTCTTTTATGGCTGTATATAGAGATTTATATTTGTCAAAGGTGGCTGTAACACTCCAGGTCCCCGGCATGTTCGTATTGGTATTACCTAAAGGACCGATAAGAGCTATCGTACCCTTTTTCTGTAAAGGGAGCAGGTGTTTTTCATTTTTCAACAGGACGAAGGTTTCTGCTGCCAGATTACGGGCAGCCGTACGGTGTTCTATAGTGTAGATCTCAGTATTTGCCCTTTTCGGATTCAAATAGCGGTAAGGATCATCGAAAAGGCCAAGTTTGTATTTTGCTTCCAGAATGCGTCGACAGGCTTGGTCTATGGTCTGTTCACTGACCATTCCTTCTGCTACAGACTTTTCCAGGGTGTCAATATAACCGTTAGAGACCATATCCATGTCCGTTCCGGCATTAAGGGCTAAGGCAGATACCTGTTGCAGGTTGCCTAGTCCATGATTTTCCATCTCCATGATTGCCGTATAATCTGTCACGACAAAACCTTTGAATCCCCATCGCTGGCGTAGTATATTGGTGAGGAGCCATTTGTTCCCGGTCGACGGAATGCCGTCTACGGTATTAAAGGAAGTCATGACACTTCCGGCACCGGCATCAATTGCAGCTTTGTAGGGAGGAAAATAATAATTGAACATACTGATCCGGCTCATGTCTACAGTATTATATTCACGACCGGCTTCAACACCACCATATAAGGCAAAATGCTTGACGCAGGCCATAACGGTATTTCGGGCTTTCAGGTCTTGACCTTGATAGCCTCTTATCATGGCACGGGCAATCTGTGAACTCAAATAAGGGTCTTCACCGTTCCCTTCAGCCATCCTTCCCCATCTGCCATCACGGCAAATGTCCAGCATCGGACTGTAGATCCAGCAAATGCCGTCTGCACTGGCTTCATCAGCTGCAATGCGGGCAGCCTTTTCAATGGATTTGATGTCCCAACTGCATGAGAGGGCGAGAGGTATAGGGAAGATGGTCTGGTAACCATGGATGACGTCCATGCCAAAAAGTAAGGGGATTTTCAGTCGACTTTGAGTGACGGCGATTTTTTGTACTTCATGGATCTTTTTTACACCTTTGAGGTTGAACAGTCCTCCGACTTCCCCTCTTCGGATCTTTCCTGAAATATCACTGCTTTTTGCTTGCCCAGTAATGATGTCGCCGGTTACAGGAAGGTTGAGTTGGCCGATTTTCTCTCTCAGAGTCATACTGCTCATGAGTCTGTCAATAAACTGGTGCATGTCATTTGTGCTCTCTTGTGCTCCTGCTGAAAAGGGGAACATCAAAATGATCAGGAGCAGACGGATAATTTTCTTTTTTACTTTCATGACGTACCTGTGTTTGTTTTTCACCTGTTAGCATTGACAGTGAATCCAAGTTTATACAGACCTTTCTGGATTTCCGGACAACTCATGAATAAATTCCAAAGCAGTCCTGACCGGTAGTTTTCGATCATCGGAGCAATCGTACACTGATCAATAGCCAGATAGCGGGGTACCGTCCAATGTGACTGCTCGGAGAAAGCATCATAGAAGCCGTATTTTCCCCATATCCATGTTCCTTGTCGGTAAAATCCTTTCAGGGCAGCCATGGATTTCTTTGGTGTATAGGGGAAGGAAGAGAGGGCTGCTGCAGGAGTAATGACACCGAGATCATTGTTTGGAGAGTGAGCGGCATAACCATTGATGGAGTAACTGGCAGTCAGACCCCAGCAATCTTCCCCGTATCCTTTATAATGTTTTGGATTGGCTACGCAATAAGCGTAATCACTCAATGCATGATTACGCACCACATTCCAGTAGTTGGCGTAGGTATCTGAAAGATGCCTTGGATCCAGCCCTATATATGAATATTGAGCCCAGAACAGAGGTCCTCCGGTCTGTTCTGCCCCATTATGCTTTAATTCTAGAGGATACCCGTATGGTGCAGCATTGCTTCGGATGGCTCCGCTTCGTGCCCATCCGGCGTGATAGCATATAGCAGGAATGCTGTGAGTGGGAGATGAGGCAGCAAGAATATAGGCAATCAGACATTCATTATATCCTTGGATAGGAAAGTTCATAGCCCATCCGTAGTCGGGTGACCAGTGCCAGTAGAGTACGTTCTGGTCTCCATTGCGATACCAGTCGAATTCCATGCCTCTCCATAGTGAATCGATCTTTTCTGCTAATCCTTTTTCTTGCTGGTTCCCATCTTTGAAGTATTGCCGGACACAAAGCAGACTGGCCATCAGGAAACTGCTTTCCACAAGGTCTCCACCATCATCCTTTTCTCCGAAAGGTTTTACTTTTCCTGTCGGACCATATAACCAATGTGGCCACATCCCGTGAAAGCGGTTTGCATGGGACAGATAGTTGACAATTTTTTCAAGGCGCTCCAGTCCTTGCTCCCTATCGATGAAACCACGGTTAATCCCTGTGAGTAAACCGGCAATACCAAATCCGCTGCCTCCTATAGTAACGACATCCTGGTCATTGTCCGGATAGATTCCGTCTAAGTGAATCCGCTCCCGCGCCATTCCGGAAGTAGGTTCTGCACCGTCCCACATGTAGTTGAGGCTGACTTTTTGGATATAGTCAAGTAATGTGCTGTCGTTGGGGAATGAGTCTGGCCGAATAGCGGCAGGTGGATTTCTGTTAAAATTCTGGTCATTCTTATTTGCCGCACAAGAATTCAGAACGTTGAAGAGGCAAAGAAATATGATAAGTCTTAATATTGTTTTCATTTACTAATGTATTATTAAAAAGAGTAATGCGCTTTTAAGAATAATTGCGGAATTTTATGATGGATGTCAGGAACCCCTGTAAATCCTTGAAATAATAGGTACTGGAGTCCTGTTTCGCTGTTGATTACTTGGCAAGTATTGTTTAAACATAAAGTATTCCCGGCTTTTGCCGGGAAAATTATAGTCCAATAAGATAGGTAAATCAAAAGAAAGAACTGATTTATTCATCCTTTGGCGTGTTTTTTAAATCTGGAACATTATTAAGTTGATCGAATGGCAGAGGAAAGTAAGTCTTGTCAGTAGTCCATCCTTTTGACTTAAGAACGGTATTAGCTAATCCTGTACGAATGAGATCCTGATACCTTTCTCCCCATTCCCCGCAGAATTCCATACGGCGTTCGTCCAAGATCTGATCTATGGTTACATTGTGGAGCTCAGGCATCTTTGCTCTATCCCTGACCAGATTGAAAGGAGCATCTCCATTTTCTCCCAATCGTACTTTAGCTTCAGCGTTCATCAGTAAGACATCGGCGTAACGGAGAATCCTGATATTGTTGTTTGAACCATATTTAGTACGTCCTGGAGTCAGCTCATTGGATGGCGTATAGACCTTACCATTCCAACAGTCAGTTTGTGTGGGGTTATCGGAGCCTTTAATGTAGTCGCCACTTGGAGTCGTTTCTCCCTTTTCCAAGAAAGAGGTTGTATAACGGACGGTTTCTCCTCGGGCCTTTGCCCAGTCCCTGAAGGCTGGATAATAACCGATAAATCCCCAGCCAGAGATGTTTCCATCGTTTGCTGGTCCTTGAAATACGAACCACTGATCGGCATCTACCATATCACCGGAGCCTGTGCTAAAGTCAGTACACTGACATTCAAAGAGTGACTCATCGCAAAGTTTCCCCGGGATCTTGAACAGCTCATAATAATTATCATAAAGCTTGAATTTTCCACTATTAATGATATCATCAGTCAGTTCCTTCACTTTCTGGTAATCGCCTTCGTTTAAATAGACTTTAGCTGCTAACTGTTCGGCGGAGAATGCCGTAACAGCACCTTTATGTTCCATCTCGTTTGGACGTAAGCGCGGACAGTGATCAATAGCATATTGTAAATCTTGCAGGATATAAGCATTTACGGCCCTTACAGTGGAACGAGTTAAATCGACTTGTTGATTATCCCGTACGATGGTTACTGGACCGAATCCTTGGACCAGCCGGAAGTAAGCAAAGGCACGTAAGAAACGGACTTCCCCGCAGTAAGACCGGTAAGTCTGCATTTCAGTGCTATCCTTGATGTTTGCGGCATAGCTGTCAAGGGATATTAATGCGGAATTGGCAGTCCTTATCATATCATAATAATTATTCCACATTGTGTTAAGCCCCCAAAAGGTGTTATCATATTTGTAATTTCCATAGTCTACTAATGATTGTTGATCATCAACACGTCCAGACCATAAATCACCACCTCTGATGACACTGAGTCCCTGGATAATCCAATGCATACCATCCGTACGGAGTTTGGCATAAACACCTGATACCGGCATGTACATATTGCTGATATTGGTAAAATCAACTTTCTTTTCCGGAATGCTGTTCTCCGGATCCTTGTCCAGATAGTCGCATGAAGTGGCTAAAAGGGTTAAAGCAGCTATTGTAAAAACAGAAATAGTTCTAAAAATTCTCATGGTTATATATATGAAGTGGTTAGAATTGAATTTGTACTCCGAATGTATAAGTCGCAGTAAGCGGGTATACATTGGTATCCCATCCTTGAGGATCACTAATCTCAGGAGTAAAAGTATTTGCCGAGAAACTGGTGAGCGGTCGATCGGCAGTCAGACTTAGTCGGATGCTTGGCATTGTGTAGGAACCCAACTTGATATTCTTGAAAGAATAGCCTAATGTGACGTTTTGGATGCGGAAAAAGTCAGCATTTTCAACCATATAGGAGTTGGTACGTTGATCGCTTATATTCCAGGCTTTTGTAAGAGCTTTTGCGGAAGGATATTTATTGGTTGAACCTGCTCCGGTCCATCTGTGTTTAAATTGATTTTCGTCAAAGTTATAATTACTTTGTGCATATCGTAAAGCACGTTTGCGATTGAACATTTGTGCACCGGTCTGTCCGTAAGTGGTTAATTCGAAGTCAATGCTTTTCCAGTTGAACCCTAGACTTATTCCATAGGTGAAATCAGGTATATAGGAACCCAAAGCTTGTTCGTCATCTCCGTCAATCTTGCCATCTTTGTTCACATCTTCATATTTAAAATCACCCGGTTCAAGCCCATTAGCTACAGCAACTGGATCTTTTGCACATTCTTCTGCTGTTTGGTATATGCCGATTACTTTGTAACCATAGAAAGAATTCATCTTTTTGCCGACTATATTTACGGTTTCACCACCCTTAATCATCTTTGGTCCTCCTAGGCTTTTTACCCTGTTCCTTAGTAATGAAAGGTTTGTGTCTAAATGGTATTTAAAGTCAGATCCAATCCGGTCGTTCCATGTTGCAGTGATGTCGAAACCGCTATTGAGGATCTTACCGTAATTCCCAGCCAAAGTATTGGTACTGAACGGCAAATTCATACTGATGACAGCATGTTTGGTCATGCGGTGAAAATAATCAAAATCAATATTCAGACGGCTATTCAAGGATGACATACTGAATCCAAGATTGAATTCATCTACCAGTTCCCATTTTAGCCAACTGAAATAGGAGGTGTTTTGATACCCGGCAATAGTGCTGCTCCCGAATACACCGGAATAGTTGTTACCTGTATTGATGGAAGCAAAACCATCACTTGCGGCTACATGGTCATTGCCCAACTGCCCCCATGTGGCACGGAGTTTCAGGTAATCAAAGATATGTTGGTTCTTCATGAACGGCTCTTCCGTTACCACCCATGAGGCACCTAATGAAGGGAAGTATCCCCAATGTTGTTGATATTTGGAAGAACCATCAGCACGGAAAGTAAACATCAGGTAATATTTCATGGCATAATTGTAGTTGAGACGTGCGAAGTAACTTTGTCCTCGATAGGTCGTGCCGTCATCACCAAGGGTGATACCATCAGCATTGCCTCTGTCTAAATACCAGTATTCTTCCTTATCCTCCGGGATATTTACTGCGTTCCCCCAGAGATACCGGTAACTTTCCTGGCGCATGGAATAGCCGGCCATGGCTCCAAAGGAATGTTTTCCTAATTGGTCATTGTAGGTCAGCGTGTTATCCCATACATAATTGTCATTATTGGTCGTTGACTTTGTTAAATTGCTTTGCGTGGCTTGTTGCCAACTGCTGACATAGTATGAAGGGATAAAAATCCTGCCTTGGATGGCAGAATGGTCATAACTGATACTAGTTTGGAAACTGAGTTTGTCAGGGATAAAGGTAAATTTGGCATAGAAGTTACTCAGTACCTGCTTCGTATCGTTCCTGGCATTATATTCTTCAGCTGTGGCTATTGGATTGTAGAAGTTGGCAGTGTAGCCGATAGAAGAAGGTGAGGCCCATTTTTGAGGAAAAGCGGATGTGTTCAGTTCGTCATAAACAGGATAAATACCTGGAGCGTTGAAGGCTTGTTGCCATGCAGCGTTATTGGCCAGCTGCTGAGTAGAATTTACAAATATTCCATTGAATCCGACTTTCAGCCAATTTGTTGCATCATAGTCCAATGCTGCGCGGAAATTCAAGCGCTTATAATTATTATCCACATCCATGATCCCATTTTGATAGGTATAATCCATGCCCATAGAGTAAGTAGCTCTCTCCCCTCCACCGCTTATGCCAATACTATGGTTGGTGATGAGTGCAGAACGCAGCAACTCCTTATACCAGTCGGTATTGCTTCCAAAGGTCCACTTGTGGAAATCCGTGTCTGCATAACTTCCACCGTAACGGTCAATACTTGCCTTAAAATAAGACAGATAAGCATCATAATTGGCCTCGAGGAGCATTTGGGCATATTCACTCGAGTTACACATCTTCATCACATTTGTAGCTTTTTGTATACCTACATAACCATTATAGGTGATTTTCGCATTCTGGTTTCGGAGTCCTTTTTTTGTTGTAATCAGCACTACTCCATTAGCCGCACGTACTCCATAGATGGCTGCTGCAGAAGCATCCTTCAGAATGCTCATATCCTGGATATCATCGGAGTTAAGAAAGTTGATGTTGTCATAAAACATGCCATCAACGACATAAAGTGGATTGGAATTACTAAAGGATCCTGTTCCTCTGATCCTCACGGTAGGACCCGAACCTGGGGCACCGCTGCTGACAATGTTGACACCGGCTACTTTACCTTGTAGTGCCGTCATTGGGGCAGGTGAGGGGGTACTTGTCAGTTCATCCCCTTTGATGACTGCAATGGGGGACGTAAGGTCTTTGGCTTTTTGCGTGCCATAACCTATCGTGACTACTTCATCAAGCATCTTGGAGTCATCTTTCATCTGGATGCTCATTAAGGGTGAGGCTTTTACTTTCTGCGTCTTCATCCCTATATAAGAGATGGTAAGACTGGAACCCGCAGGAACATTCAGAATAGTAAAATTGCCATCCAAATCGGTAACAGCCCCTAATTTGGATCCGTCTACCTGGACGGTGGCTCCGATAACGGGCTGGTCTGCTGCATCTGCAATATGACCTTTGATAGTCTGTGACTGTGCAAAGGATAATTGGATGCACAGGGTCAATAGAATTGATAATACGATTTTCTTCATTTTGGTATTCAGATTTAAATTAATTGTCAATTGCAAATTTATGTTGAAGAAATGAAAATGTCAAATATTTGCCTACGATAACAATACGACAGCTACATGAAAGACTACGATTTTACCACGATAAAAATTATAAAACATTGATTATCAACATGCTAAATGTTAAGTTAAAATCTCTTTTTTGTTAGCAACAAGGAAACTCTTGGAAGTAATAGAGGAAGGGATCTGTAAACTTTTTAAATATATTGAAAGCTTTTCTGATTTTTTCCTTTGCTTGCTCGGAATTTTTATCTATTTTTGCACCAACCTGATAAGTATATATGAAACGCATAGTGTCTGTTTTCTTGCTGGTTTTGACTTTCTCTACCCTGTCCTTTGCGGATGGATTCGTACCTGTCGTTACCAATTATTCCTCTTTGGACTATGACGGGGGATTACAGAATTGGGCAATTGACCAAGGGGAGAACGGAGAGATCTATATTGGCAATAACAGAGGTGTACTTTGTTTTGACGGTTATAACTGGAGTCTTACACCCCTGCCGGGAAATGCTATTGCCCGTTCTCTGCTTGTGGACGGGAACCGATTGTATGTCGGTAGTTATGAGAATTTTGGATATTTTACCCGTGATATTTTTGGAAGGTTACATTTTACTTCTTTATGGAATCTGGTCAGACGTTATACTCCACATCATGATGAGATATGGAATATTATTAAGACCAGAGATGGTAAAATCCTTTTTCAGTCTTTTGCTTCATGGTTTGAATATAATGGACACACGGTCAGAGTTCATTATTCGTCTCACCGGTTGCCTCTGTATTTTTTCAGCATCTTCGGAAAAATTTATTCCCAACTGATCAATGGGCCTTTTTGCCAGGTGGTGAACGGACACTACCTCCCTGTACTTCCTAGGACCGTTTTCCATGGGGATAATGTCGTGGCTGCATTGCCATTTCATCGGGGACTGATGCTCCTTTGTACTGAATTTAATGGCTTATATATCTACGATGGCCACCGGATTTCTCCTCTTAAAACTGAAGTAGACAGACAACTGAAAACTGCGCAGGTCAATCGGGCTATTATGATACCTCATGATTCTACTCTTGTTATAGGAACAATTCTCGGGGGGATTTATGGGTTGGACAGAAAAGGTGGCTTGAAATGGCATTATGATACACATAATCTCTTGCGGGACAATAGTGTATTACGTCTTTTTTGTGATCGTGATCATAATGTGTGGGCTGCACTTGATGTGGGAGTGGCCTTGATCCATAGTGGAGCGCCATATTCCTTGTTTACTGACCCAGCCTCTTCCTTGGGTATGGTCTATGATATTTACCGTTTGCCTGACCGGATGTACATCGCTACGAATCAGTGTACGTATCTCTATCGTGAAGGTCCTTTATATTCCATCCATGGAACAGAAGGCCAGAACTGGTTTATTACGGGTATTGGCAACCAACTGATTGTGGGGAATAATCATGGCACAAAATATATTCATGATAGGTCAGCGAGTCTTGTACCCGGCAGTACGGATGCCGGTGGTACGTCCATTCGTAGATATTCTACGGTGGATAGTGATTATCTGATAGAATCGAGTTATTCTGCCTTTCAGGTATATGGGGAGAAAAATCATGAATGGCATTTTCGGAATCGGATTAATGGATTTAATGCACCCGTCCGCCAGTTCGAAATCGATGGTCAGTCCGTCATCTGGGCAGCAAACATGGATATTGGACTCTATCGCATTGAACTTTCCGGTGATCTGAGAAAAGTGTCATCGATTAAGTATTATCCATCTCTTGACGGCTGCAAGAGACCTTGTCGGATTTATGTGATGAAAATTCGTGGAGAAATCATATTATCTGACGGAAAACGATTATATATGGCGTGGAAATCAGGAATTGTACCCTGTAAGGCTCTTTCTGATTTCGCCTGTGAAAATATTGTGTCTTCTGCACCGGTAGATAATAATCGCTTCTGGCTGGTGTCGGACAAAGGTTATACCTTGATTCAGTATAAAAATAATAATTACCATCGTATCGCCTATGTGCCTGCTGCATTCTTTGGACTTGAGTGTGGTGACTATATGAATAATGTGAGGGTCATGGGGGGACTGGCTTATTTTTGCCTGAATGGTGGAGTAGGCTGTATGGACTTGCGGGCTCCGTTGATTAAAAGCAATTTTCCGGAAAAATTGCTTCTTCGTAGGGTTGAAGATGTAACTTCTGACCGGAAAATCCGCCTGCTGCCGATAGACGGGAGTAATCCTTCGATAAGTGGAGATGTCTCAATTCAACTTACTTATCCGAATTATAATAATACACAATTAAAATTTATTTATTCTCTTCGTGGTGGAGGACGAAAACTACATTCTGTTTCCTCAAATCCGAATGTGACTTATAGCAGTTTACATTATGGACGATATCATTTCCGGGCGGAGGTTGTTGATGTCGATGGTCATCTGTTAGGAAGAGTGGCTTACACCTTTAATTATCCGCGGCCCTTACTTCTTTCAATCCCTGCTTTTGTCTTTTATTTCTTTCTCTTTTGCTCTTTACTTGTTTGGTTTGTCCGGTGGAGAACTGACCGGATGGTCTATCGCAGAGCACGGAAAATGGAAGCTGAGAAGATGCGCCAGGACTTAAAAATGGCTGAACAGGAACAGATTATTGAGAGCCAGAAACAACAACTCTTAGAGCAGCAGCTTCAGGATAAGGGAAGGAAGATAGCCAGCATGGCTATGGACGCTGTGATGCATAAGCAACAGGTCTCTGATATCCAACAGGAATTGAAGGATCACGTGCCGTTGGGATTGTCTTCCAGACATGAGATCGAACGGATGCTTCGTCATGTTACAGATCATATTGATTCTGATGAATACTGGAATATTTATCGTGAGAATTTTGACCTCATCCATAAGATGTTCTTTCGAAACCTGAGGGAACGGTACCCTGCTCTAACTACTACTGATCTGAAATTTTGTGCCTTGCTTCGGCTGAATCTCAGCACGAAGGATATAGCTCATTTTACTGGACTGACGATTCGGGGAGTTGAAGGGGCAAGGTATCGCTTGCGCAGAAAACTCCAGATTCCCGGAGGACAGAGCCTGACGGAATTTCTAATTGATCTAAAATAAACTTTTCGTACAGGACAGAGAAGGAAGATAAATTTCAATTGCCTGCCCTGTAATATGAAATCTTCTTTTGTTTTTTTCTTCTGTTTTTACGGTATGTTTTCATTTAATTGATTATCTTTGCATCTAATAGACCGTAATCGGATATTTGCTGATTTTATATAACACACGATTGCTGGTCTTTGAATTAAACAAACTTGAAGCTGATGAAAACAAATTATGAATTGCGTTATGCATCTCATCCTCTGGATGCAAAGAGTTATGATACAACCCGTTTAAGAAAAGAATTCCTGATAGAAACATTATTTACTCCTGATGAAGTGAATATGGTGTATTCCATGTATGATCGAATGATCGTGGGAGGGGCAATGCCGGTTAGGGAAACTCTTCTTCTTGAAGCTATCGATCCTTTAAAGGCTCCTTTCTTCACGACCCGTCGTGAAGTGGGTATCTATAACGTCGGACCGGGTACAGGAGTCGTGAAAGTGGGAGAGGATACCTATCTGCTTGGATATAAAGAATCTTTATATATTGGACGCGGTGACCGTAAGGTGACTTTTGCCAGTGAAAATGCAGAGAAGCCTGCTCTGTTTTACTTTAATAGTACCACTGCTCATAAAGAATATCCTTGTAGAAAGGTTACCATAGCAGATGCTATCCGGGTACATCTCGGATCATTGGAAATGAGTAATAAACGGACTATTAACAAGATGATTGTCAATCAGGTCCTGCCTACCTGCCAACTTCAGATGGGGATGACTGAACTTAATGTGGGAAGTGTATGGAATACGATGCCAGCCCACATCCATAGCCGGCGTATGGAGGCTTATTTCTATTTTGAGGTTCCCGAAGGCCAGGCAGTCTGCCATTTGATGGGCCAGCCTCATGAAACTCGTCATATCTGGATGAAAGGCAATCAGGCTGTGCTGTCTCCTGAATGGAGTATCCATTCTGCTGCAGCTACTCATAATTATACCTTTATCTGGGGGATGGGAGGAGAGAATCTGGACTATTCTGATCAGGACTTTTTTGCGATTACGGACTTAAAATAATTTTGTTTTGCTCTGTTCATCTGGGATGAAGAGACAAACTTTTAAAAACGAGATAATAATGGATACATTTTCTAAAAACTTTTCACTGGAGGGTAAGGTTGCTCTTGTCACAGGAGCTGCCTATGGTATCGGCTTTGCCATTGCTGAGGCTTTTGCAAGAGCCGGCGCAAAAATTGCGTTCAACTGTCGTTCCCAGAAGCATCTTAATCAGGCTCTTGCTGATTACAAGGCTGAGGGGATTGACGCAAAGGGCTATATCGCTGACTGTACAGATGAGGGACAGGTGAAAGATCTGGTTGGGAAGATTGAAAAAGACCTGGGTACGATTGATATTCTAGTGAATAATGCGGGAATAATCAAGCGGATTCCGATGCTGGATATGTCCGTTGCTGATTTCCGGCAGGTAGTAGATATTGACTTGAATGCTCCGTTTATTGTCAGTAAGGCAGTCCTTCCGGGGATGATGAAAAAGGGACATGGAAAAATCATTAATATCTGCTCTATGATGAGTGAACTCGGCCGAGAGACAGTCTCTGCCTATGCTGCTGCCAAGGGTGGATTGAAAATGCTCACACGTAATATCTGTTCCGAATTTGGTGGAGCTAATATCCAGTGTAATGGAATAGGCCCGGGTTATATAGCTACTCCGCAGACAGCACCATTGCGCCAACGTCAGCCAGATGGAAGCCGTCATCCTTTTGATAGTTTTATCGTCAGCAAGACTCCTGCAGGGCGCTGGGGGACTCCGGAAGATTTGATGGGACCGGCTGTATTCCTGGCTTCGGATGCTTCTGACTTTGTGAATGGTCATATCCTTTATGTGGACGGGGGCATCCTGGCTTATATCGGAAAGCAACCTCAGTAAGCAGGCTCGGCTTTTACGATGAGCGATACAAAAAGAGACGAGAGTCTTAAAAATGAATCCCCTATAACCTGTTCGTTGTAGGGGATTATTAATAATGGTAAGATCCTGAAGGATCAAACCTGTTTATAGAAACGAATCAGACGGATGGGATGTAGTGAGTAGTTGGAAAATTCTTTCAACAAAAAAAGGAACGATTCAATTGAAACGCCCTTTTTTTGAAAATATTTATTTGTTAACGATACTTGCTAGTTCTGCACCTGCCTTAAACTTGGCTACCTTCTTAGCGGCGATTTCAATCTTTTGCTTTGTAGCTGGATTAATACCCTGACGAGCCGGGCGCTCGTTTACACTGAATGTGCCGAAACCTACCAATTGAATTTTGTCACCTGCTGCAAGAGCTTCTTTCAATACTTCAATACTGGAGTCGAGTGCTTTTTTGGAATCAGATTTACTTAAACCCGATTTAGCAGCAATCTTGTCAATTAATTCTGTCTTATTCATGACCTAAAATATATTTAATTAATTAGTAAATAATGATTTATCCTTATTTCCCGACAAATATAGGAAAGAGATTTGACATCTCAAACAAAAAAATAAAAAAAGTGATCAATTTAAGAAAAAAACCCCTAAAACAGTCTTTTTAAAGGTGTTTTAATGGATATTTTTCGTAATTTTGCGGCTGTAATATCAAAGAGAGGATTATTTATGTTCCATACACCAAGAGTTACAAGAAATTTACTGATCGTCAATACTCTGGCTTTTTTAGCCTGCGTATTATATGGCCATGACCCTAATGGTAATTTGATCTTGAATAATGTCTTTGGCCTTCATTTCTTCAAGGCTGCAGACTTTCATATCTACCAGCTCATTACTTATATGTTCATGCATGCCAATCTGGAACATATCTTCTTTAATATGTTTGCTCTTTGGATGTTCGGCTGTGTGGTGGAGAATATATGGGGACCTAAGAAATTCCTTTTTTATTACCTGGCATGTGGTGTCGGTGCAGGCTTGTGCCAGGAACTGGCACAGTATATTTCTATTTCCGTGCAGTTGCATTCTATGGGGTATACTTTCAGTATGGTCAGCCCGAGTGCATTTAATGGGATGACTACCGTTGGGGCTTCTGGCGCTATCTATGCCGTCCTTCTGGCCTTTGGCATGTTGCTGCCCAATGAAAAGATATTTATCTTTCCTTTCCCTATTCCAATTAAGGCTAAATGGTTCGTGTTGGGTTATGTTGCCATTGAGTTGTTCTCTGCTTTGGCTACTCCCGGTGACCAGGTGGCCCATTTTGCACATCTGGGAGGGATGCTCTTCGGATTCCTGATGATTCGTTATTGGAATAAGCATCCTGGGCAACGTTATGGGATGTCTAGTGGCGAGGCGGCTTTTAACCGGGTCAAGAACGTCTTTGGAGGACGAAACCGTTCTGCTGACAGTGGAGGTGAGGGCTTTTCTGCTAATGGTGGATCGTTCGGGAGAAATAACCGGCATTCGGGCAAAAGCAAAGGACCCTTTGGCTGGAAAAAGCATAAGGGGCCTGAATCTCCTGTGCCCTCTGAGGAAAGTCAGGATTGGAACTATAATGCTCGCAAAAAGGCCCATCAGGAAGAAATAGACCGTATCCTGGATAAGATCAGGAAAAGTGGCTATGATAGTCTGACGGCAAAAGAAAAGCAGGAGTTGTTTGACGAAAGTGATCATAAGTGAGAGCCGAGGTGGGGAGGGATTTTTAATTATCCTTTCCTGATGAGCAGGAGAATGTATGGCGGGGGAATTAAGGAAATTTACGCTTCAGGTTATTGCCGGTGCCAATGTGGCAACGATTTTAATGATGGTCCTGACGGGCTATTCTGACCGGATTGATCCTGTAGCTCATCCAGTATTGGCTTGTGGGGGAATGGCATTTGGAATCTTTCTCTTTCTCAACTTGCTGTTCCTGTTTTTCTGGTTGACTTTCCGTGTTCGTGGAGTGATTATTCCTGTGATTGGATTTTTGTTATGCTATGGTCCTGTGCGACGCTATGCTCCTTTCAATCTATCACAGGAAAAACCTCGAAAAGCGATTAAGGTGTTGTCTTACAATGTAGAGCAGTATGGACTCTTTCCTGCGAGAGCGGATACGGCTTCGACAAACCCTGTCATTCATTATATAGCAGCGTCCGGAGCTGATCTGGTTTGCCTGCAGGAAGCCAATGGTCCGGATTGTGATTCTGCTGCTCATATCTTTCGTGCTGTTTATCCTTATTCTTATCATGAAAAAAAATCTGGAAGCGGTGATGTTGTGGCTATTTACAGTAAGTTTCCTATGAGCCATAGGGAAATAATTCCGTATCTTTCTAAGGGTAATATCAGCATTGCCTGTGTCTTGAACATTCACGGTAGAGAGGTTCTCGTGGTCAACAATCATCTGGAATCCAATAAACTGGATCCTGAAGACAAAGCTGATTTCAAAAAACTGGTTCAGGGTGGTATTATTGCCAATGGGAGCCAGCAAAGGTCGGACCGTCTAATAGATAAACTATCTTTGGCTGGAGCTATCCGGGCTCCTCAGGTTGATTCCGTATCAGACTATATCGCAGTGCACCGGAAAGGTCGTCCGGTGATTGTCTGTGGAGATTTTAATGATAATCCGATTTCCTATTCCCTCTACCGGATGTCACAAGGATTAACCAACTGCTATGTATCTGCTGGAAATGGGCCGGGATGGAGCTATCACAGAAGTGGTATGCTTTTCAGGATTGATCATATCCTCTGTTCTTCGGACTGGCGGCCATACGGCGCAAAAGTAGATCGGAAGATCAAGGAGTCGGATCATTATCCCATTTATTGCTGGTTGACTCCTCAATGGATCTCACAAAGTAAAGCTGGCAAAAATTCAGGAATAAAATCGTTGAAACGCTAAAAAATGAATAATAAAGGCCTTTAAATTTTTATAAGTGGCAAAAAATACGTACTTTTGCACATCTGACTGGTATTGTGTCCATGCCGGAAAGGGATGATTTCCATCAGTCCATTGGAAAAACAATAAATTAATAATATAACTAATAAAATGCATAACAAAGGATTAGTAATTTGTATTGCCGTCTTACTGACGCTTGCAAGTATCTTCTACCTGTCGTTCTCTGTGGCTACAAGCTACTATGACCATCAAGCAGCGAAGATTAAAGACCCTATTGCCGCGCAGGATTATAAAGACTCTGTGAAGTATCTGGGCATTTATTCTTATAAGAACTGCCTGGAGACTCAGATTGGCTTGGGGCTGGACTTGAAAGGCGGTATGAATGTCGTCCTCGAAGTTTCAGTTCCTGATGTCGTTGAAATGCTGGCTGACCATAAGACAGAGCCGTTTTTCACAAAATCTATCGCTGAAGCAAAGACAGAAGATGAAAAAGGTCAGGGTGATTTTATTTCTCTCTTCATCAAAGCTTATCATAAAAACGCACCGGGACATAAGTTGGCAGAGATCTTTGCTACTCAGGAGTTGCAGGGGAAAGTAAATCCACAGAGCTCGGACAGCCAGGTGGAGAAAGTCCTTCGTACAAATGTTCAGGCGGCCATTGATAACTCCTTCAATGTCGTCCGTACTCGTATTGACAAGTTCGGTGTTGTTCAGCCTAACATTCAGAGGCTTCAGGGTCAGGAAGGTCGTATCATGGTTGAAATGCCTGGTATCCGCGACCCGGAACGGATGCGGAAACTCCTTCAGGGGAGTGCTAATCTGGAATTCTGGGAGACTTATAATGCCGAGGAGATCGCTCCTTATTTGCAACAGTTGGATCAGCGCGTGGTAGCGGAAAAAGATTCTACTGCCCATAAGGAGAAGAAAGTAGCTGGTAAGGCTGGTAAGAAAATAGCAAAACTGGCAAAGCCGATGTTCAAACTGAAGACGGCAAATAACCAAAGTCAGGTCTCTCAGTCTGCTGCTACTGCGGCAGCTATCAGACAGCATCCTTTGCTGGCACGTTTACAGTTGACTGGGGCTCAGTCTCTCGCTTTAGTCGGATATGCTAATGTCCGTGATACAGCTGCTGTCGATCGCATTATCTACTCTTCTGTGGCTAAGCAGGTCCTCCCGGGTGACTTGAAGTTGCTGTGGGGTGCTAAACCGGCTGAGGGGATTAATGCGAAGAATGTGTTTGAGCTTTATGCTTTGAAGGTGACTACTCCTAATGGTCAGGCTCCTCTGCAGGGTGATGTGATCACTGATGCTAAGGATGAGTTTGACCAGTTCAGCAAACCTGTCGTAAGTATGACGATGAACTCTGAAGGATCCCGTGAGTGGGCACAGTTGACCAAGGCTAATATTGGTAAGGCCATTGCCATTGTCCTGGACGGTTCTGTATATTCCGCTCCTCGTGTGAACCAGGAAATTGATGGTGGAAGTTCTCAGATCAGTGGTAACTTTTCGATTGAGGAGACAAAAGACCTGGCTAACATCTTAAAGTCTGGCCGTATGCCTGCACCTGCACATATCGTACAGGAGGAGGTGATCGGACCGTCACTTGGAGCCCAGTCTATTCATCAGGGATTTGTGTCATTCATCATTGCCTTTGTCCTCTTGATGATCTTTATGTGCATGATGTATGATGTGATCCCAGGTATGATTGCCAATGGTGCATTGATTATCAACCTGTTTTTCACGTTGGGTATTCTTGCCTCTTTCCAGTCGGCCTTGACAATGCCAGGTATAGCGGGTATCGTATTAACCTTAGGTACGGCTGTGGATGCTAATGTGCTGATTTATGAACGTGTACGGGAAGAGATGCGCAGGGGGAAAGGTATTAAACAGTCCATAGAATTAGGATATAAGGCCGCTTTCTCTGCTATCTTTGATAGTAACGTCACTTCATTGATTACCGGTGTCATCCTGTTGCTGGTCGGCACTGGTCCTATACGTGGTTTCGCTACGACCTGGATCATCGGTTTGATCTGTTCTTTCTTTACTTCCGTGTTTATGACCCGTTTGGTTTACGAGCATCAGATGAAGCATGACCGCTGGCAGCACCAGAAGTTCTATACGGCAGTTTCCAAGAACTTGATGCAGAATACACATTATCACTTTATGGCAGCTTTCAAGAAAACTCGTTTTATATGGGGGATTGCTATCGTAATCTGTATCGTAAGTTTTGCAGTCCGTGGCATGAGCCGTAGTATTGATTTTACCGGTGGGCGCAACTATGTTGTAACCTTTGAAAAACCAGTAGAACCTGAGCAGGTCCGTGATGCGTTGGGTAGTGCATTTGTCAACAAGGACGGATCGAAGGCTACGACTACCGCTATTGCCTTGGGTACTGACCATAAGACGATCCGTGTATCAACTAACTGGGAGATCGACAGTGATGATCCTACTATTGATGGTCAGGCTGAAACAGTCCTTTACAAAGGATTGAAGAAAGCTAACCTGATCAGCCAGCAGAGTGTGGCTAAGTTTAAGAATCCTGACATTCGTGATGGTGGCAGTCTTATCAGCAGTCAGAAGGTAGGACCTTCTGCAGCTAAGAACATCACGAACGGGGCAATTATCAGTGTCATCCTGGCGCTGATCGCCATCTTCCTCTATATCTTGATCCGTTTCCGCAATGTAGCCTTCTCTTTAGGGTCTATTGTTGCCTTGACGTGTGATGCCGTCCTGGTCATTGGCGTTTATTCCCTCTTCTGGGGTATATTGCCGTTCTCCTTGGAGGTGGACCAGACTTTCATAGGAGCCATATTGACGGTGATCGGTTATTCCATTAATGATAAGGTGGTGGTGTTTGACCGTATCCGCGAGAATCTCCGCTTGCATCCGCAACAGGCAGAGAGCGATTTGCAAGGGCTATTCAATGATTCTGTCAATGAAACTTTAGCACGTACGGTGAATACTTCGTTGGCGACTTTGATCGTATTACTTTGTATCTTCTTCCTGGGAGGTGAAAGTATCCGTTCCTTCTCGTTTGCAATGATTCTCGGTGTTGTATTCGGAACTTTGTCTTCCATTTTCATTGCATCACCTGTCGCTTATCTCGTCCTGGGAAGGCATCTTCGTAATGAGGAGGCTCAGAAACAGGTGGAGGCTGCAACGGCTGCTGCCCCTATTGATTACAAAGCATAAAGAAAATAGAATATCAAATGAAAAGCAGGCCCTCATTCCAAAACGGAATGAGGGCCTGCTTTTCATTTGATATTCTTGCTGTTCCCTGATGACCTATACCACGAAGTTCTGGATTGTAGTGCAGAACTGTTCAACAATATTCAGCATATCCTCAGGCAAGTATGAGAAGGCCTTTCCTGCTAATTCTTCTGGTACTTGATAATAGGCTTCAGCTATAGCGCCTGTAATATCCGCTTTAGTATCAGTATCTCCATCCGTCATGATTGCAATGCGGATGGCATCTTCGAAATCTTCACTTTCCAGGAAGCACCGTATAGCCCATGGAACCGTTTCATTGCACGTCGTATCAATGTGGCCGGTACGGCCAATACGGTTGATGTCTTTCAAGGGAGGAATACTGTAGCCGAAATTCTTTTTAACCGCATTCTCTATCTGATCTCTCCGGATACGGCATGTGCGAAGCCAATAGATCAGGGTGGCTACACATTGGGCCCCCTTGATTCCTTCTTCAGAATTATGACTGCATTCAGCACTCTTCTTGGCTTCTTTGAGCACTTCATGATAATCATTGAACAGCCATCCTACGGGACTTACCCTCATGGCAGAACCGTTGCCATACGATCCATAAGGTTGAGGATGGGCTGATTCGAGCCAGTCTTGAAATTTCCCCCCGTATGCTCCCACTGGGTGGGGGTATTTGTGACACCAGTGAAGCAGGCTGTCTTGATAGGATTTATGGTTCAGGATCGCGTCAGCAATAGCTACTGTCGTGATCGTGTCATCTGTGTAACCACAATCCTTATCTTTAACGAATAATTGAAATCCGGCTTGCGGAGCAGGTGCTTCAGAGGCCTCAAAACGTGAACCCGCAATATCTCCGATAATTGCTCCAAGCATAGACAAATAAAATAAATAAGGTTAAATTGGTTGTCTTTCATTATAGAGTGACCGCTCTATGTAGTTCCACCGGGAATCGAACCCGGATCAAAGGTTTAGGAAACCTCCGTTCTATCCATTGAACTATAGAACCGTCATCGTATGCAAAGATAAGTTTTTTTTGTGAGCTATGCAAAAATTGCGTTTACTTTTATTCTTAGATATGACAAATAGGCTTATGGACGAAAAGGAATGGTCATTTTAGACTTATTAGGGGTCTTGGGATTGTGTCGCAGTCAGTAATATTCATTTCTTTTTGTCGGATAGATGGTTATATTTCATCCACTCATTTGATCTTACGGTATGTTCATAAACTGTTTGTTTTAAGCAAGTTATGCGTTTGTAGGCTGCCACTCATTCCACTTTTTTATCTTTGCCGGGAACAACTTATCAATTGTTGATTATCTTTGTCAGACCTTTATAAGGTACCATGAACCTTTTTGGTTGTATGATCATGCTTAAATCAGTGTAATAACTAAATTATCACAGTATGAAACAAATTAAACTTATAACCTTTTTGTTGGCGATACTCTCTTGCACGTTTACTTTCGCCCAGCAACGGGTCTTTACGGGCAGTGTCGTAGATAGTCAGGGAAGTCCAATTATCGGCGCATCGGTTATTCAGAAAGGCACAGCAAAAGGTGGCGTAACGGACCTGGATGGAAATTTCTCGGTCTCGGTTGATCCTGGATCAACGTTAGTGATCTCATATATTGGTTATCAGACCAGAGAAGTGAAAGCTGCTCCAAATCTGAAGGTTGTTTTGAAGGATAACTCTACCGCATTAAATGAAGTTGTGGTCATTGGTTATGGCGTCCAGAAGAAGAGTGTTGTCACGGCGTCGATTGCCAAGGTTACGGCAGAGGATCTGGCTGGGACCGATCCGGTCCGTGTTGACAACGCCCTGAAAGGGCTCGCCGCAGGTGTAACCGTCACTTCTTCTTCCGGTCAGCCGGGAGCTGCTGCGCGGATTCGGATTCGTGGTGTCGGTACGATTAATGATAGTGATCCTCTTTATATTGTCGACGGTATGCCGATTGAAGGGGGCATCGATTATCTGAACCCCAGTGATATTCAAAGCATAGAGGTGCTGAAGGATGCTGCCTCCGGAGCCATCTATGGTACTCGTGCCGCTAATGGCGTTATCCTCGTTACTACCAAAGGCGGGCAGATGGGGAAAACTCGTGTTAATTATAACTGAAGTTTCCCACCCCATAAAATAGGCTAAAAACAGTACTGTAAAAATAAAAGTTTCTCGCAAAAAAGTTGTAAATTTGTAGTATCAATCAAACAAATAACGCTTTTTATTAAGAAACTTTTA
>NZ_BAACAN010000035.1:0-18983 GCF_054687055.1 Segatella asaccharophila
AAAGTCACATTTTCTCTTGAAAATTCAAATACATTTCATTTTTCAGATATCAGAAAACCCCTTTCATAGAATAACGTGACTATCCCAGAGAAGCGTTGTCAGATTTGAAGGCGGTTAACTAAACTAATTTATAACGTTTTTCCATTCAACTAAGATACAAGTCCCGATTCCGGGTTCGGCACAAGATCAGACATCCTTTAGCAGACTGGCGAACAATCCACCGGTTATTTTGTAATTTTGCACATGGTACAGCTTTGAATATCTTGAAGTTACGACAACCTTCATTCATAGTGGATGTCATTGTTTACACAAAATGTCCGGATTGACCTATTCCTGTCTTTCGTCTTGTATTGTAGAGGAAGAGGTTCGATGACGGCTTTAGCAGGAACAAGTAAAAGTCATGTCCTTTCCCTGCACAACCGTCATCCTGTATACCGCCTCGCTGCCATCCTTCTTCATGATAAACAGCGAGCGCGGACGTTCTCCGGCCAGACTGTCGCCAGGCAGGATACGGTACCAGGCATTGACATACCCATAATTGAACCGTGAGCAGATATATGACCTGATCACTTTCCCCTCCCGCCAGTCATTGATAAGGCAAGGGAGCCACAAGCATCGTTTAAATTGGATATGTATCTCCTTATCATTCTCCATGATTTCCTTCAACGCGTCATAATATTTGCCGTCGGAATCCTGAATCTCATGCTGCCCATGGGGCGGATAGAACAAAATGTCATGAACAGACCTGGCGTCAAAGTAATAATGCGGATGGATATATCCGACATTGAAACCCTTCAATGTCATTTCATACGCAAGCATACTCCGCTGTTTCTGTGACATACCCTTTATCTTCCGCCAAATTTCTTCGTATGTCATTTTTCTGATTCTGTCGTTTGTTTCCTCCTTGAACTTCGCTCATCTCCCAGTGTCTTCTGAAAACAATATGTACCCAATTGATGTACATATCGTATCAGCAAGGCACTCCAAAGTGCTCCAGACTTTGAGTTAAGGATAAAATTGAAAAGATGAGAATAGATTAGTCAATTGGCCTGTATCCTTTTTGCTTTTCGGTCTTATAAAGGAAGAGCAGTTTTTCAAAGACTTTTATACTCAACATAATTCTTGATTTTTATATGTAAGCACAAAAGTAATATTTGTTAAGGGTTCATGCAAGATATCAATTTTGGACGCTTATGTATAATAGATGGAGAATCTTTTATTTATTTGAATTAGTACCCATAGCATCACCTGTGAAGGTTGGCCTCACAATAACTTGCTTTTTAAATTCTTCAAATCCTCTTTCCTGCCATTGTTTCAATTCAAATTTTTTTTCTGCCTCTGAAAATTGAACTGGCTGATTTTCCGAAACTGCTATATCGGCTTGAAGAAGCTCATTCTCTATCTCATTGATACTAAGATTTGGATAATATTTTTCCTTGGTCCTGGCTACTGCAGCCTTGGAAAATGTTCTGCTGGTACGTATCTTATTTGCTTTTTCCTCAAGGATACTCTTGGGAAATAGCTTATTAGATCTATTTGTATAATTGTAAATGAGTTCTGAAACCTTGGCATCATGTCTGAACTTATAGCACCTTTTCCTACATATCCTATGGAAGTCTTCACCCTGTTTAATCCTTAGTACATATCCTCGTTGTTCACCTGGGCGAGAAAACGGTTGGAATCCTACTACTCTCAGCTTCGGATCTATGTGTTTGGTCTCTAAGCTCATTTCTACGAGCATATAGTCATAGAATACTCCATATTTCGGCATGTCATCTTTTGATGGATCAACAGGGATATACTTCCCATTTCTGTAAACGGTTGTAGCGAAAAATGCTGCTACAAATTTATCAACTGTCAAATCCAGTAAATCCGTCTTGATACCATAGTGTTGTGCCAATGCCTCTGAATCTACAGAGAGGTTAAAGATTTGAGTTGAGTTATTTTTAAATTGGTATGATATTCCACCTTTGAACACCTTAAAAAGAGGATAGGTCTCTATCAAAAGTTCCAGCTCACATGCTTTAACTCGTTCGATGAGAATATCGTTTTCTGTCATACCACTTCTGTAGATCGATGGATAGGATGGGAAATGGGGTTCACTCTCCCCTCGGTAATAATCATTCATTATGCTTAATGGGATGATTTTATCTGTGCCATCTGGATAATTACTGACAATCTCAAATAACCCATCTTGATTAAAGTCTGGCATCAGGCACTGGAATATACTACCAGATAATTTTTCTTCGTGCCTAATTTCCCCATCAGCGAAGAATTCCAGGAGATCAAGAATTGTCGGAAGTCTTGAGATGAGCTCAGTTCTTTTTGTCTTTAACCATTGCATCATGGATCTTATCTTTCAAGTTCTTATAATGGTCTTCAACCGTAGTAATATCTTTTCGGTTCATCTTTCTCGCAGATACAAGATAATCATGGATATCCGTTTCTGCCTGCCGGTATTCTTTTCGCCGTAATCTTAGATGAATGATCCTGTCCATCACCTGACAAAAGCCTCCGTGACTACCTAACTTCTTATAAAAATTAGCTGCAGATAAGAGAGAATCAATATTATCATAAACCAGGCCATAGACATAGTCATAGTTGGCCAAGTGCTGTACAGATCTGATCTTTGACTTATCCACTAAACTAATCTTCCTTTTAGCATCTTTCTTAAAGCACTCCGAGTGTTGTGGATCTTTCAAATATTTTATGATCAGGGCATTAGCCAAAGATACTTCCTGCTCGTTAGCTTTCTGCTTAAATCCATTTCTGGCAAATTCCAGTTCTGACTTTTTTGCAAAGTTAAAGGCTAAGGAAGGATAATAGAACGTAAACATTTCAGAAAGTTCGCTATAAGCAAGACCTATGGAATAAGCATCGTGCATTTTTTCTGCTATCGACAAAGCCTTAGAGACACTATTAACAGAAAATAGTGCAAATATATTTCTATCAGCATTTTCTATTTCTCCACGCTGTAATAGCATACAAAACTGTTGCTGGTCATTGACAGCATATTTCTCTAATAATCGAGATTGCTCCATAGCTAATATATAGTACCCTCGCCGGAAATAGTATTCAACCTTATAATACTGATAGTGGAACAACAGTTCTTCTGACACATACTTTCCCACAACTATTCTTTCGAATCGACCAAAATCACGTTCCACCTCATATAACAAATTGTTATTCATTAAACACGCAATGTGATTACATATTGATAATAGATAACTTTCAATCGGCACATCCTGCCTTGGCCTTCCAATTCTTATGCCTAAAAAATCATAGACACGCTCCATTAATACTAAAGCTTCCTCTTTGCGGTAATCAGCAAGGAGAAAATGTGCCTGATTATTAAGATGTTCTATGATCTCTTGAATTAGCATGACAGTTTATAAGTGTTCAATTTATGCTCATATTCTATAAACAGGGCGCTTCAAGGCATCCCCTATTTAAGTCAATGAAAAACTAAGGAGGTCTTAAGCAAAGGATAGTTGACTAAGTATTAATTTCATGCCTTACGATCCTATACAGAAAAAAAGCTTTTAAAATCAGTTGAACTTACCACAAACTTTAATGACTTTCAAAATACTTCTTAACTTTTTTAGAAGAATCACCTACAGCTTTAACAGCCTTTTGTAATTCCACTCTGGTACAGCCAAATTTTTTACACCAAGAATTAACTTCATATTTCTCATGAAGATTAATTTCTGAACCATCTTGTGGTTCTTTCTTTTTTAGATTGTCCATAATAATTAAATCTAAAATCGCAAAGAGATTATCATAAACAGTAAATATAATATAATACTTAATGCTCTATCTCAGGTTATTTTGTTTTTCTTAGCAGCTGATCAGATTAGGTGAAGGGTTGTCGGACGAGAGAGACTGAAACAAGAACGACAAAAAGGTGATTCACAGCAGTCGTGAAGTGCTTCAGTAGATTCACGGTTCAAAGATAAGAAAAAAATCAGAAATGGGAAACGAATTGTTTTGTTTTTTACAGTAAATAGAATCAATCAACAGAAATAAGCATTCTTTTTGATCAATTATAAACCTCAGACTTATTTCTCAATCAAGAATAGATGGATAGAGGATAAAAGTTGACAGACAAAACCAAACTAGACAGAATCAGACAAAATGAAATATCTGTCAAAATAAGGATGAATTAAAATACAGAATAGACAAGATCTTCCCAAGTATTCCAGACTTTGAGTTGAGGATAAAATTGAAGAAATTTGAATCTATGGTCAGCTGGCCGAGTATCATTATATTGAATTCATAGCAGCAGCTCCTATTTTAAGAATTTCGGAGACTGGCTATGGTATGTGCTGATATTACCTTCATCCGACTTGTAGATGATGGTGTCAATGAAGTAAAAGTTGCCATCAATACCGACTAACACGTTATTCGGGGAAGCATCAAAGATGTCATGAATGCCATTCGTGAAATATTCACCATTCATTCGAGACATAAAGCCTAAACGTGCCAACTCATCAGAGATTTCTTTCTCCGTAGCCTCTCGTTCGGAAATGATGAAGGGCTGTCGTAGAACAGCACAAACCTTATTATCCTTGTTCTTAGCAAAACCGACCAAGGTATAAGCACAATCAGGAAAATAGTCATTATGAGCTTTGACGCGGTCAAAGAACGGCGTAAGGTTATCATCCGAATAACGAAAGTCGTTCAGTTTATAAACGACATTCCCTCTTAAGGACATGTAAACTTCATTCTCTGAGCCTCTATCCTCATAACTTCCAAGTTCGGCGGTCTCTATCCAGTAACCATGTTTATTTGCCCATTCTGCTATACGAGCGATTTGGACTCCCTTGCAATTCGTTGTTCCCGCAACCGCTTGAACTGATTTGAGCACTCCTTGTGCGAAAGTTTCAACATCCTCCAGGATTCCACCGATTGAATCTTGATGGCATTTATCTTTTTGTGATAGTCGTTGAGTACCGGTTCCATCCATTAGTCCTTTCTTTTTATATCTTGATTTTGCAAAAATAGCTAAACTTTTCTGATTTACCAAACATCAAATGAAAAACTTCTATCATCCAATTTTTGCCTGACTATCAGTTTGTTGCCGATTATTAGCGTAATACTTAATGCTCTATCTCAGGTTATTTTGTTTTTCTTAGCAGCTGATCAGATTAGGTGAAGGGTTGTCGGACAAGAGAGGCTGAAACAAGGACGACAAAAATGTGATTCACAGCAGTCGTGAAGTGCTTCAGTAGATTCACGGTTCAAAAATAAGAAAAAAATCAGAAATGGGAAACGAATTGTTGTGTTTTTTACAGATAATAGAATCAATCAACAGAAATAAGCATTCTTTTTGATCAATTATAAACCTCAGACCTATTTCTCAATCAAGAATAGATAGAGGATAATGGTTGACAAACCAAACCAGACAGAATCAGACAAAATGAAGTATCTGTCAAAATGAGGATGAATTAAAATGCGGAACAGACAAGGTACTCCCAAGTGTTCCTGACTTTGAGTTAAGAGTAAAATTGAAAAGATAGAAATAGGTTGATCAATTGACCAAGTATCCTTTTCATGAAGAGTCAAAGATTCACACAAGATACCTATTTTGGACGCTTACTTTATTTTTACTAGTTATCAGACTCTAATCTATAGATATTCAACAGCTCCCCAAATCTATTATGGATTAATTGTTGAGTCTCCTCTGATAAGTTAGGCACAGAAAGAAATAACCGATTACTTGCCCTACTACATGCGACATAAAAAAGGCGATGATCGTCTGCCTTTTTCTGCAAATCCGTATTGATTAAAAAATCAACAGCTTCATTTTCACTTTCAATGATTACAAAAACATTATCAAATTCCAAACCTTTAGCCTTGTGAATAGTCATATTAGTAGTCTGATCCTCTTTGCAATTGACTTCTCTTGCAAAATCAAGATAAGGATGAGCGAATAACTCTTTAGGCTTACCACTCCTTACAAGACCAATTCTAGAATCCATTGATTCTTTTATGATCGCAAGCAATTGGTTGCCATCACCTTTGCTATAATCATCGTATTTAGAACATAATATCTTCAAATATCGAACAGCCTTCTTCTTATCATCCAAGTTCCTAATATCCAACGAAAAACCTTTACTAAGGGATTTAACTGCATCATCCATCAACATCTGACGGGCATTCTCAACGGCTTTGACACAGGCAATAAATTTTCTACTTCTTTCATGAGCATCTGAAAGTTCAAGTAATTGTTCAAACAAATTCTTTGATACGAAACTCGGTTGCACATGAATTTTCATTTCATTTGCTGTTTGATTGCTCCAACTGAGTGTATAAATATCCTTTTGTTTTCCTTCACCGTCTTTGCACAGAGATTTACTTTTGTTATAGGCCTGTATAACTGGACCAATTAAAAGTTGAGGACAGCCATAATCTTCTTCTCTGACATTTTTTTGATTCAACTCAGGACGCAACACGTTCAAAAAATTCACAATAGATTTAGTACTTCGACGATTATCCGCAATCGTATAATCTGCTAAATGAGGAAAATCAATCTCATGAATAAATCGAACATCACCACCAGCAAAACCATAAATAGACTGGGCTTCATCGCCGATGACGGTAACATAACTTCTTTCTTTTGCCAATTTCTCTATAAGAAAATGTTGTATTGAAGAAGAATCTTGATATTCATCCACAAGAATATATGGAAATTTATTAGAGATTAAACGCTTGATGCGAGGACACTTTATAAAAAGTTGATAAGAAAAAAACAAGACATCATCGTCATGCATAATTCCCTTTTGACTCCATACTTCTTGTTTATAACAATTAACGAATTTATTTTTTAATAAACCATATAGAGGATATGATTTTCCACTTTGTTCTAGACTTATTCTTTTATCTGTTAAATTCCAACGATAAGATGATATATATTGGCCTATTTTAGAATAACTTACTTTTACTCTTGAATTTTGGAAAACACTTCCACATCCACTTTTTCCTATAACAGAATTGATAAATTCATAATGCGTATATACCGTATCATCATGTCCGTCTAATTTCTTTATATCGAAATTAAATAGATCTGCAATGAGATGAAAATAGGGCTTAATGACATTAGCATATAAGAAAGCATGAATCGTTGACACTTCTATCCTATCCATCCCAAATTTGATCTTTTGTTGGATATTTTCACAGGCCTTGTTGGTATAGGTAATACATGCAATCTTCCGGCAGTTTCCAAGTCGGTCAGAATATTTAAGGATCTCTTTCAGTTGGCCTATTAGCCAATGAGTTTTACCAGCTCCCGGACCAGCCATAACCCTAATATTGGAATCAAAATTTTGAGGCTCGTTCGAATGTATTAGTTGAGCACCCATTTTATAGCCTCCTCTATATAATCCGGCACATTAATATTACTGTTTTGTTCAAGATTTTCAGAAAGTTCCAATGCATTGATTCCCTTGCTTACGGATTCCAGGTATCGGGAAGCAATGACTCCTTGACGCCGGTCATCCTCTTCCCTCCAAATAGAATTGTCTCTATACAATTCTACGAGATCACTATCATTACAGGCTTCAAGTGTTTCTGACAAGGTCTTACTGTTGATCATAGTTGTCAATTCGACTTTGTTTTCCAAAGAATCAACAATAATATTTGCATTGTGTGAATTTTTGCGTGCAATCTCATATTCGAGAGTTTTACCCTTACTGTCTTGAGAAAAATACCTAATATTCTTATGCTCCTTAAATTCGTCAACTCTATCCTCTGAATGATTTTTGTAGTCATAATGCTCAGAGTCAGCATCATACTCTATGGGCCAGCAAGATTTCCATTTGGCATTTTGAGCGGAATTTTTCAACTTTCTGACTGGATCTCTATCAGTAATGCAAGCAACCTTAATGGGAAGTGTACCTTTTTGTCTCCCATCATAAAGTTTCAAGAAATTTTCAAAGTACCTGCCTCCGATATTAACTACAACAATCTGTTTCTTCATCCACTTTTCATAGAGATTCAACCTCTTGGCAAATGCAGGCAAGAGTATTTGCTCCGCCATACCTTCAACAAAGATGATTCCACCTGCAAATAGCATATCCGCACGAGTAGCATCAAGGTAACGCTGGATATAATTCCTAGACATATTATCATCTGCAAAGACGGCACGAGGATAATAGGCTGTAACTATTCCATTCTTATCTTTATATAAGCAAGTAAACTCATCCAACTTAATCTTAGCAGCCAGACTGGAAGAATGGGTTGTAATGAAAACTTGCCGGACATGACCATCACTCTGATTCTTTCTGATAAATTCGAGAAACTGATATTGGAGTTCAGGGTGTAGATGGGCTTCAGGTTCCTCTATAGCCAAAATCGGGAAACTCCTTACATTATTTTCTCCCATAAAATCCATACTGGTACTTGATTGCATTTTGGAAAGAAGCAGAGAGATATAAATCAGGTTATTATAGCCGAGTCCATTCTGAGATACCGGCAACGAATAACCTAACTCATCCGACTCAACCAGGAGTTGAAGAATTTGCAACAATTGGCTTTCGGAAATTTCTCCATCAAATTTAATTTTACTGCCCTTTAAGATTGCACCAGTATCATTGGCATATTGAGTAATGCTTTCCGTACCATCCTTAATTCGGTCCAGGACCTTCTCTATCACCTTTTTTGATTCCTCTGCAAATTCTTTTTCTCTCTTATCTTTTTCACTTTTATTTTTCTCTTTTTCTTTTGCTTCATCCCCGTTCTGATTATTTTCTCCTTTATCATCCTTTTTCTTATCAGGAGATAGATCGTAATCTAAGAAATAAGTCAGTACATCTTTTAGCAAATCATTGTGTCCACTAAACATGGACTGCTCTACATCCCGTAATGCACCAACAAACTGAAAATCAATCTTTCTCAAATCGGCTGAAGCTGCTTGACGTTGTAATTCTGGAGGGCCACCATATATATTATATCCATACTTACGTATATATTTCTTCTCAATGATATGAAACAGATCTGAACTAGTTTGAGCATCTTTCATGTCATCTGTGTAGGATTTTTTCTCGGAATCAGGAAGATAGAATCGATAGGTAAGGCAAGATTCCAGTTTCGGCTCTACTGCTATAGCATAAGTTGTAAACAAGGCGACATCATCCGAATCTGCATCTTCATCTTTTGACTCCTTGATATAAACACTAATCTCCACATAAGGTGACTCCTCTTTTAATTTATCCAACTTAGCCCCCTGGAAGAAATCCCAAGCCGAAAGATGCCGCTTTTTGTCAATATCAATTACAAGACGCAAGGCATCAATAACAGTTGATTTGCCCCCATTATTATGACCAATAATCGCATTCAACCCTTCCGTGAAGTCTATCGTCGAATCCCGAAATCCTCGGAAACCATTAATATGAACCTTGGATATATACATGTTTAAATATTTTAGACTATACCAACCTCACTTATTTTCGACCTCTACAGCATTGACAGATTTCTTAAGGACAAAATTTTGTTGAAATTGACAATTACATTTATGATGACCAGGAATGATATATTCGTTTCTTGAAATAAGTCCCTTATCGTCGTAATATCGAATATGGCATCCATCAACATCAGGTCCTTCTATTAAAAGCTTTCCACAAAAAGGACAGACAAGGGGTATTGCTTCTTTTGTATGCTCTTTCCAATATTCAAGCCATGTTCCCTCATTTGGATGATCATCACCTGTATGAGATGCATTACGTATTTTCGACCCCTCTTTTAAACAAAGGATTTTAGGGTTTCTCATGTTTCGTTTCTCAAAAAGTTTTACTTTTACATTCATAAGAACTAGCGTTTTGTTCGTATTCAAATTGATATCAACACTCTATTGGCAGAGCACTTCAAAGTGTCCTTGATTGTACGTAAAGAGGCTCCCCACGGAACCAATCAAAAGAATTAGTAAATATACCTTTTCCAAGCATTTGTAAAGAGTAATGAAGTTCTTAGATCTATTGTTGATCAGATTAGGTGAAGGGTTGTCGGACAAGAGAGGCTGAAACAAGGACGACAAAAATGTGATTCACAGCAGTCGTGAAGTGCTTCAGTAGATTCACGGTTCAAAGATAAGAAAAAAATCAGAAACGGAAAACGAATTGTTGTGTTTTTACAGATAATGGAATCAATCAACAGAAATAAGCATTCTTTTTGATCAATTATAAACCTCATACCTATTTCTCAATCAAGAATGGATAGAGGATAATGGTTGACAGACCAGACAGAATCAGACAAAAATGAAGTATCTATCAAAACAATGATGAATTAAAATACAGAACAGAAATAGACAATTACGACTTCCAACCACTAATCTTTGTGATAGATTTAACTGGAACATGACATAGAACTTCAAAAAATAAAAGAAAAATGTTTGTGTTTTGTCTATGATAGATTACCTTTGCAACAATGAAAAAATTCTTCAGAATTCTTATATTTGTACTTCATCATCCTTATTTGTTTGTGTCCAATTTATGTCCACGCCCTATAAACAAGGCACTCTAGAGTGTCACTTATTTTGAGTCACAGATAAAATCTAAGAGAATTTAATCCATACCAATTGACTATGATCATGCTTTTTTCCTCCGTCTTATACAGCAAGAGCAGTTTTTCAAAATCTGTCGTACTCAACATCTTTCTTGATTTTTAATGTGAGTACAAAAGTAATTTATTAAAGATTCATGCAGAACACCTATTTTGGACACTTACTATATTTTCAATTATGTGCAAGAAGATCATGCTATTACCATAACAGATTCCCAATGGACTGAAATGAATAATGAAGCATGGAGACTGACCGCAAAGTTGAACGACAAATCATTTAAAAAACATTTTCAAAAACGTCACGAGAAGACAAGGATATCATTAAGTTGGGAGGCATAAAAATGCCTTTCGAACACCAGAAAGAATATATAGATAAATATTTTATTCCAAAGTATCTGGAACTTTATTCAGACAAATAACAGCCCCATATTGTTTCATGAGAGCCTATACTGTCAGATCAAGGTCTCACTGTCCGCCATTTTCTTCACTTCAGATACTTATCCAGGAAATGTAACGCAAACTATCCGTCTCCGCCGTATTACATAATTCAAAATTTTGCAGAAGAGTTTTTATGATGTATTTCACCGAGAGTCTTGTAATCAATTCCATTGGGCTTTTCAGAAGTAATTGTTACATATAAATTATTAATTATCAATGAATTAAAAGCTGTATTTCTTTGTAAATATTATTATATATATTTGTACAAACTTTTATGCGTTACTGGAAATTTTATCAACCATATCTTTCAATGTTAACTTTAATCGTTGCATAAAATCACAGAAAATAGTACCTTTAATAAAGATATGTTTTGATATGTTGCATTTAAAATCACCATAAACTTTGATGTTTGAATCTTCATTAAAAGAAGTGTCTTCTTCTTGCTGAACAACAGGTTTGACTGTTGAACTAAGGATCGTACCAATATTCACATTAACATAAGTATGATTTAAAATATCAGAATGAGCAGCACTTACATCTTCTTTCGTAGCATCAGGAGATACATTGCAACCTGTTTCTGGCGTACAATCAATACAACATAATGCATAGTGCACTGATTCTCGGACCGCTTGTTTTATTTGAAGAGATGACATGTGCGCCGGTTCATTAAAGTTCCACTTTGCTTTACACTCTATATAATATAAAGGTGTACCCTTATAACGTATTACCATATCCTGTCCATATTGTACATCATCAGTAGAAATCTCTGATTGTGAACATGTAAGTTCGCTATTTACTTCGTTTCTGATGTCGTCTTCAATGAGTTTTCCAATAGCAAATGTAAAGAGAAACTGACGGTCACGTTCCTGTTGCTGATGAAGCAGATCCTCAACTTTATTTATTATTGCATCGAAATTTTTAGATTCCGCCAATTCAGCCATCCGTTTGATTTTTTCGCTGCCTTGCATTTGGATGCGGAACAAGGCTTCTTTATCTTCTTCATTTCCATGAGTATAGTAGAGATCTTTACGCTGTGCGTAGATGTTGGGGAAGTAGCTTTTCCATGAATCTTCTTTTGTGTTAAGGTGATTTATTATGAGAAGAATGTCAGTACCATCATAGTTAATGGCTTTAAGTTGTTTCTCTATCTCGTCACCAACATCTTCTGGCTTGTATTCTATGAATGGATATAAATCAGAAAAGTCAACATCAACAAATGATTCTTTGAGGTCATGTTTAAATATCCCATTATAAAGCTGTTGGAGTTCATCATCAATAGAGATATTCTTTTTAAGGTCTTTTACCTTATTAACTTCTCCCAACTGATTTGGTACAATGCCGTAATCATCTAACTTCTTTATGCGTTGTTCATCTTTAGTGTCTGTAAAGATTTGTACAAACTGGAGCAGCAAATCATGATTTTGTTCATGTCCTTCATCAGACGTTAACCACAATGATGGTTTATGTGATAGCATTAGCATAGTATTTTCAACAAGGAATGAGAAAGCCGATAAGTATAAATCAGGTTCTTCATTATCTATTGATGGAATTACTATAGGTTTGTAATCAATACCATATAGTTCGCAAATAACCGGCATTAAACGAGCACGATAGCTTGTTGACTCGACAGACGTAAATGCTGAGCAATAACAGACAAGATTTGTTATTGTCACAGTGTTATTTAGTTCTTCAAGTAACTTGGGACTGTTAATACCATCCGATATATAGTTAAAAGTTAACCTTCGAAGGTTATCAATAGTAGATTTTATTTCATCACGTAAATCTGTACGTGTATACTCTATAAGAGCAACAATATCTGCATACTCGGTATCTACCAATTTATCTGCTCTTGTCCCAAGAATAGGTTTTGCTATGTCATATAACTCTGTTGTGATACTTTTACCATCACGTAGTTCTCCTGATTTTTTTAATATACCCCCTCTATTAGGTATTAATGCTTTAGATTTTAATAAGTTTATTCCTGTTTCCCCAAGCTCTTTCAAGAGAAGTAAAAATGTATGAAGATCATTATCTTTTATTTTAATATTATCACATATTTTTTCTAGTTTTGCATAATATGGTTGTATATTATTAGGATCCCAATTATTAACGACTTGAGACCATTCAATTATATTCTTGTTTGGAATTGTGAATATTTGTGCGGCATACTTAGTTACTATAGGAATATATTTTTGAAATTTTTCTTCATCCAAATCATTGTATATACTTGAATCAAGTACAACAAAACCATTATCGTCTTTAATAGAAAGGTATCCTTTTTCTGTTGGTATCATCTTCCATTTAACAAATTCTTCTGAAAACATTTTCTGCAATTTTTCATAAAAAGCCTTTGTAACAGGGTCTTCACCATCGTATTTAAAATTAACATTGGCAAAATCTAAAGGAATATTTTGTTGGTCAATATTATTGCGATAATAAGCAAATAACATGTTGATCAACTCATCTAACACCCCTTTATTATGCTTGTATTTTATGGCTAATCCATCATTGTCTTGAGGTAAAAGAAATGAATTTCTTGACTCAGTTGGGAATAGTCTGCTTGAATGGAAAATGAAGTTAGTTCCGAATTTCTCTGTACCCAACATAGGAAAGAACAAGAACTGACTAGGTATTTTGCTTGTTTCATCAAACCCTGTAGGTAATGGTGGAATAACAATGCGATCATTACCATCAATTGTTTCTAATGTTGTAATGATAATGTCGCTTTTTATATCATTTTTGATAACTTGGATTGTTGTTAAAACCTTACAAATGTTGTTATTGTACGATAAAGGTAATATCTTTCTATCACTAACCTTAATATATTGTGTACAGGTATTGTCATTAGTATTTTCAATGGTACATTCTTTTATGTGGTCATTGAAAGCCATTACAAATGGCATTAAACGAGTTGTTATATTGAGCTGATTATTCACTTTTTCTACCGTTTCCGGTGTCAGTGTATAACAAAAAGAAGTCCACGTTCCAGCTTTTTCATTGCCTTCCTTGCTATAAAGATTTTCTACAGCTAATAGTTCGTTATCCATTTCTCTAATAAAAATATCTTCATCGTCAGAGCTTCTATCTAAACAAAAATCATTAGGCAATGGAACATACATTTTATGGCTATTATTATTTTCTTTATAATTGATACAACAGTCACCGCTTATATGTACTTTGCGATTGAATACGTGTGTTGTCATAAACCCTGTTCCATATTGCCCAACTTTATTGTTATCACCTTCGCGTTTGGTACTTTGCTGCTTTATAAGGTTTGATAATGTATCTAAGTCGAAAGGTTCACCCTGATGAGCAAAGGTGATGCTATTATTTGTAAGAATAATTTTTGTTACTGCTTGTACCGAAAGGTCGCAGGCATTTTGCATCAACTCCCAAATAGCACGCTCACCACTTCGGTTGTTGTTACGTGCAATACCTTGCATTATTCTGGCACGAGCAGCACAAAGCATTTCTTCGTGTTCCTTACGTTGACGGTAGTCATGTACTTGTTTTTGTTGTTCTGTTGTGAGCTGTATCATTTTTATGTTATTTGTTTTTTTAGAAAACTAAATAGGGTCTGCTGATTTATTTTCGTCAGCCGATGGCGAGAACTGGAGTTTTCTCGGCCACCTGACTTTGATTTCTAAAAATCCCGGTATTTGTTAGGATTATTTTGATGATTTCCATCATTTCAATAAGGGCATAAAGAAGTTTCCTGAAGAACTTCATTATATTTTTTACGAAATAGCATGCACCACCCCAACAATTCTTTGAGGTAATGTTTTCATGTTCATTTTTCATTAATGTTTTCTTTTATAATTCTATAATTACCTGTTGGTTGAATTAAAATAAAGCATATTTAACTTGTCCTATGGGTCTATGATTGAGAAGATTGAAATACTGCAGCATAGTGAAGGCAGCAACTTTGGCCGCAATTCTTGCGAAAAAGCCTTCTGGTTGCTTTGCATAGTTTCGTATCATCATAAGATGGTCGCTCAGCTGCGAGAAGACCGTCTCAATTCTTTTTCGGAAACGCTTATATGCCCACGAAGGCGGCCTCCAATTTTTCTGGTTCAATCTATAGGGAACTTCAAGAGTTATGGTGGCTGTCTCAAAGAGATCCTTTTGTATGGGCGCACTCAGATAGCCCTTGTCAGCGAGAATCATGCAGTCATGGTATTCCCACCTGACATCCTTAAGGTAAAGGATATCAGGTACATTGGCGGCAGTCATGTCAAAAGAGTGTATGACACCGGTGATACTACACAAAGCGTGAAGTTTATAACCGTAGTAGTACATGTTCTGCGAAGCACAATATCCCCATGCAGGGGAATGCCCGGGGTCAGTTCTGCCCATTGCACATCTGCCTGCACGCGCATTCTGGCAGATCTTTACAGGCTTGGAATCTATGCAGAAGACAGACTCTTCGCCATCCATTGCTTTGGCAATGGACTTGCGGATTTCCTCTCCAAGTCCCTTGGTCAGCTTACGACGCTGGTTGAACTGACGTCTGGTTATTAGGTTGGGGATGGCACCTTTATGCCATTAACATGATCCTCATCGAAATGCGAGATGAAGAACAAATCTATTTTCTGTTTGTCACCAAAAGAGCTATTCACTACATTATCTATATACAAGGTTTTTGCCCTACTGCTTTTTGGCTTTGTCTTTGATCCACAGTCAAAAACGACAGTGTGATTAACATCATGCTGGTTATCAAAGAACTCTTCTGTATAGAATGCTCCCTGCCCAACTGGATGGATTGTTCGGATTACTGTAAATTTTTTGTCCATATCGTTTTAGTTTTTAGCAATATTGGGTTATATTGAATTTATCACGGTTCTTAGCCAATTGTCCATTCTGAGACAAAACATATTAATGGGTTTAGGACTACTTTTAAAGGATTCTATGTATTCATATAAGTTTGTGTCCAATTGATGTCCACGCTCTATAAACAGGGCACTCCAGAGTGTCCCTGATTTTTTATTTCGAATAAAATTTAAGAGATTTTAATCTATGGCCAGCTGACCGGGTATCATTTCATGGAAGTCACGGCAGCCTTCATCAAAATTCCTGAAGAAGGCCTGGAAGTACTTCAATACTTCTATGCCCATCATACGGCAGGTCTGTATGACGGTATGATAGGTCGCCGAGCACTCGATACCTTCCACACTGGCAAAGGACAGCGAGTTCTTCCGCTCCACGCAGGCGGGGCGCACGTTTCTCTCGGCTATGTTGTTGTCTATACTGTATTCACCGTCCTTGCGGTAGTTCATCAGCCCGTCCCACTGGTTATGCAGGTATCTCAGGGCCGTAGCAAAAATCGGATCTACCGCCGACTGCCTTTCTTTGTCTTCAGGCCAGAGACGGTCCAGTTCCTTTCTCATCTCACCGATGATCCCGGAGGTCTCCCCGTTGTTCCGTCTCTTCCTGATCTCCTCCGGCGGAAGCCCCAGCTTCCGGTAGTGGCTCTCCAGCCTGTAGAGATCTCCGATCCGGTCTATGAACGGTTTCGCTTCCCTGACTCCTCCGACATCATACGCGGTCACGAACTTGGCCCTCACATGGGCCAGGCAGTAGATATGGTCTACGGGGACAAGACAGTCATCCAGGAAGACATAGCCCACATAGCCGTCTGACTGGAGGGACTTGATCTTCGCCTCTCCAAGGAACTGCTTCAGCACTTCCCTGCTCCGGGTTCCTTCCTTAGGATGGTCGAAGAAGTAATAGGTCATCTTTGCTTTCCTGTTGACCATACACCACACATAGACTTTCCTGTATCCTGATCTGTATTTCAGACGGAGACGGCTCCAGGTCTCGTCACAGTTTACATTGGCGCCTTCTGCCAGCAGGAGGTCCTTCAGGGATGGCAGGAGGCAGGACAGCTGACGACAAGCTGACCGGAGCCAGTTGACTACTGTCTGCCTGCAACCGCCCAGGCCCGACTCCCGGAGCATTTCCGACAGGCGGCTGGAAGGCGTCGACAGGCCGTAACGAAGATAGGCCAGTGTCGGGATGCTGTCCGAAGTCAGTTCCGTATTGGCAAAGGCACGGTACTCCCTGTGGCTCGTATACTCTTCATCCGCCTTTTCCGATGCCTCTGATTTTTCAGGGAGATACATCCATTTGATACGACCGTCAGGGAACCTGACCTTCAGCCACTCGTACTCGTGGACATCCGTCACCATCCTGATGCTCTTCAGCCTCCGGGTCTTCCGCTTCATGACTATACTGCCCTCCGGAAGCCTCGAACGGTCGAAGCCGTGATAGTAGATCCGGGTGCGGACACCCTTGTCATACTTCATGCCCTGACGGTATTCACGGGGCTCAGAAGGTTTCCTTTCCTTCCTTCTTCACGCTCTGTCTGCGGCTAGCATACTTCTCTTTCCGGGCGATCCTGTTCAGGTCCTCCTGTCTCTTGAGCTCCGTCAGCATTTCTCCGTACTGCCCGCTCATCTGCTTCAACTGGCGCTGCTGCTCCGTCAGCTGGTCCATCAGCCTGATCTGGCCTTCTGAACTCACCCTGTTCAGACGGGTCAGCTCATCGATACGCTTATTCAGGCGATCTTCCCTTAAACGGGCTTCCTCCATCAGTTTGTCAAGCCTGGCCTGAAGCTGCCTGTTCTCATCCTGAGCGGCCAGCAGCATTTTAATAATCGTTATCTTGTCCATATCAAGGTACTCCTCCATGGGCCCGGGATCGCTTTCCCGTGCCTCCAGATTCCGGAGGTTGTTGATCCTTCCGGAGAGTTCGTCAAGGTTGATTTCTTTGTCTGAATCCATGTTCCGTACCTTAATCTTATATTACAAAGGTACGAAAATTTCATGGATTACGCAAGTGTTTTTGTCGTTATTTTGCTGATAATCAGTACTTTATATACCGTCATGATCACTGCCTGAGGCATGGATCATGAGGGTGCCGACAACGGGCATTTCAAGGAATGCGACCACTTCTTTCCAGCTGATCTGATAGATCGGGTTACGGTATTCGGTATCTTCTTCCGCATAGGTTATCTTCATGAAACGGTAGCCTCCGGTAAACTTCTTCTCGTGAAGGTAGCAGGCATGCTTCTCGAAGTGGATCATCTTCACCTTGCGCCGGTCCCTGCTCATGAAGAGGAACACGTCGCCACTGTATGGGTCACGGTGGAACTTGTGCTTGACGATCTGCATCAGCCGGTGGTAACCGCAGCGCATGTCCGTTACTCCCGGCACGTAATAGAAATTGTGAAGGCCGTTGACCGTCAGCATAGGCCCTCCAGCTTTAATATGAACTGCTTCAGCTCCGGGTAACTGAGCCCGCTGCGTTTGAGGTACATCCCGTTGCTGAAGTTCATCGACAGGGTGATGAAGGTCTCCTGACTCCCGGGCTGTTCCTCTACTGACTCCTTGTTTTCCCGGATCTCCTCTTTTGGACGGTCCAACACCTCAACAGGGACAATATCCTTGTGGGTGTTACGGAACCATTTGTCAAAGGCTCGGTAGTTGACCCCGCTGTTTACACAAAATGTCTGGATGGACATGTTCTTCCCTTCCGTCTTGTAGAGGAAGAGCAGTTTTTCAAAATCTGTCGTACTCAACATAATTCTTGATTTTTAATGTGAGCACAAATGTAACATTTATTAAGGGGGCTTGCAAGATGCCTATTTTGGACGCTTACGTTCCGGTTGCTCATTTCATTAACTTGAGATGACATCAATTATATAAATCAAAAAATATTTGTGTTTTTCCTCTATCTCGTACCGTTACAATAAAGTAAAAGTCATGTCCTTTCCCTGCGCAGATACCGCCTCGCTGCCATCCTTCTTCATGATAAACAGCGAGCGGGGACGTTCTCCAGCCAGACTGTCGCCGGGCAGGATATGGTACCACGCATTCGCAGTTGGAACGTAAATATACTTGCTCATGTCATACTCCACGTGTTCCAGCGGATGCGCTATTACCTGTTGCAATTTTGATGCCAGCTCCCCCACATTACCACTGTGAAAGTA
>NZ_BAACAN010000036.1:0-15360 GCF_054687055.1 Segatella asaccharophila
AAAGAACTCATAGGATTTATTGTTATTGTTGTTCATGGATGCAAAGATACGCTCTTTCTTGCATTCTACAACTTATAACTTCAACCTTTATTTTCTTATAGTCAACACGGATTTATACATGTGCCCCGCATTATCCTCTTTTTCTTCAACAGGAATAAGCAAGTATCGGCTACTCGTTTGTACACGTATCATTGCATGATTATCACTCAACTGCTGCACAACACCAACGGTTTCCGCTTCAGTCAATATACAGCATAAAGCTAACATAGCAGTAACTAGGTATTTTCTAAGACATTCCATTATTATTTATATTTTCAATTTAAAATACAATATAGAAAGAAAAAGTGATTAAAATTACTTTACATTTTTCTCTCATTTCTACCTCAAAAAGATAAGCCACACTAACTTTATAAAGTTAGTGCAACTCTACTTACATATTAATAACCAGGATTTTGCTTATAAACGCCATCTACACCACCTGCATAGTAAATCTGATTATAGGGTATAGGACAATATTCATCATGATCTGTATCAAATTTGGCATTGTAATAATAGGCTGATACCTTAGCCTCATGCCTATAAAAATTATTTAATGTAGGTTTCGCTATACCCCATCTAACTAAATCAAAGAATCTTTGTCCCTCCATTGCCAGCTCTAATCTTCGTTCCCATCTAAGAGCTTGACGGGCATATTCCTGACTAACTCCTGTTGTGGGATAAGTAGAAATTTTGCAGTTTGTTGCCCAATTCTTTATTAAAGACATACTCTGTGTACTGCCTGCACGCATTCGAATTTGATTAATAATTGACATCGCATCGGGAATATTACTATTAAGTTCTATCTCAGCTTCAGCTTTTAATAATAAAATATCAGCATATCTCAACTCTATCTGGTTAATAGTAGTGCCATAAAATGGATCTACCTTAATATATTCAGTACTATTAGGAGAACAACATTCCTTAAGAGATGCATAGTCACCATATACAGCCTCATTACGATTCCAACTCTTTCTATAGATTGTATCGGTATCATATTTATATGGATAACCAGGCATAGCAACGGTATGATACAAACGAGGATCTACTTCACTATTTTTGGTTGCATAATTGTAATCAGAACCTTCAAAATCATTAAAATCAGGAAGTCCATTTATGGTCTTATATGCATTAACCAAATCTTGTGAAGGTTTATGAAAATCACATCCACCGCAACCTTGCGGCCAATTTAACACATTGCCCCAATTAAGGCGACCAAATTTAGTCCCGTCATTTTTTGAAAATTGTATAGACCAAATACTCTCTACTCCATTTTCTATACCGCCATCTGCTGTTGGTAAAAAATTACTAGCAAAATTCGGTTGCAAAGCATATTTACCGCTATTAATAACAATATTTGCATAATCTAACATTTTTTGCATATACGCTTTATTAATAGTTCCTGTGAAAGTGTTAGTATCGTCACCTTCTGGATAAGCTAACCATGAATAGCACTTAGCTAAGTACGCTGCTGCTGCATATTTTGTTGGCCTAGCCACCTCTGACTGAACCTCTGGTAAAGTTTTATAAGCATCCTCAAAATCAGAGATTATCTTCTTCCAAAGATCCTCGTTACTATATACACGGTTGCCAATTGTGGTATAATCATCTTTATCAATATTCTCTTCAGTAATCCAAGGTACGAATTTAAACAGAATCTTCAATTTATAATAAAAATGAGCCCGTAAGAATTTCATTTCAGCAATTTCTTCTAACTTATTTGCATAGTTACTATTAGACTTTAGCTCCAAAGAATGGAGTGCAGCGTTGCAGCGCGCAATGCCACAATATAGGTGATACCATATATCATCCAGACCATCCGTAGTAGAATTCACACCTTCTGATATCTCCAGATAGTGATAATTAATACAGTCACTTTCGTCACGCCCTCCCTTCTTTGCATCATCACTTCTAATATCTCCATAGGGCCATAGATTAAAAGGATACGTATAATGATCATTACCAAGGCCTGCATACGCAGAAGTCACAAGGCCTTCTATCTGGTTTTGTTGCTTTACAAAATTATCTGTTACAGCAGAGGTGGCATTCTCATTTAAGAATGAATCGCCACATGAAGTTAAAGCAAATATTGCACTAAGAATAATTGTAAAAGGTATTATATTTTTCATATTATAAATATGCTAATGATTAATAATTAAAAACTTACTTGTAATCCAACAGACATGGACGTTGGTATAGGGTATCCCCAACTTGAAGATTCTGGATCAGTAGCTGAAAAATTAGAAGCATGGATCGTCAAAAGGTTTTCTGCATTAACGTAGAAACGACAATTGGTCATATAAAACTTTTTCATAATAGACTTCGGAAGAATATAACCTAATTGTAATGTACGCAATTTAAGATAGCTACCATTTTCTATAAAATATGTTGATAGCCTACCTTCATTATTGGCATTTGTGTAGGTCAAAGCAGGAATATCCGAATTCATATTAGTAGGACTCCAAGCATTAAGTACTCTAACCCCCTTATTGGAGCCAGTTTCACTTACAGAATAAAAATCTGTGGAAAATTTCTCGTTGTTGTAATAATCGACACCTTGTACTCCTTGCCAGAACATAGAAAGATCAAAATTTTTGTATGATAGGACAATATTAAGACCATAAGAGAAATCTGGTGTCGGGTTATAAATCCAAGTCTGATCTTTTTCATTGATCACATTGTCACCATTTACATCTGCATAACGAATACGTCCTAACGCCGGAGCCACGAAGCCAGAAGCATAAGTATATTTGCTATTATAGGCATCAATTTCTTTCTGAGAACGGAAGAGACCATCTGCAACATAACCGTATTTAGAATTATAAGCATGACCAATAATATTATCGTTAGCACCGTTACCACCATAGTTATTGATAACACTGGCTGGTACACTAATGACCTTATTACGATAAGAATCTATATTGGCCATTATATCAAAGCATAAGCCATTGGATAAAGTCTTACGATAACCCATAGAAAATTCCCAACCCTTATTCTGCATAGATGCGCCATTAACATATTGAGGGCCTCCTTCACCAATAACACCAATATAACTTGGGCTTAACAAAATACCTGTAGTCTTTTTGATATAATAGTCAAAGCTACCATAAAGGCTATTATTCAATAACGTATAATCAATTCCAAAGTTCCATTGTGTAGTAGTTTCCCATTTCAGATTAGCGTTAGCACGTTGTGTCTGAACATATCCAGAAGCTAAAGTCCCACTGCCAATTCCCTTCATATCATAAGACGTATAATTAGGAGCAGACCATGTAGGATCAGCAGAACCATAAGCGACAGACCATTTTCCAGTATGAGCATAGTAATCTATGCCTTCCTGATTACCGGTCTTACCCCATGATGCTCTCAACTTAAGGTCATCAATCCATTTAAGATTCTTGTTATCACTAATAAACTTTTCACTGGAGATACGCCAACCTAATGTAGCCGCAGGAAACATACCATAGCGATTATTAGAACCAAATTTACTAGAACCATCACGGCGTACAGTAAAAGATGCTAAATATTTTTCTGCATAATTATAATCTATCTTGCCAAAATAGGAAAGTAGTGCATAAGAACTTTGGTCCCCCCCTGCATAAGAATCACCTGTACCAGCATCCGGCCACATGAAGTCTGTACTTTCTACACTATATGTTTTACGATAATCATCAATATATGTATATGTCTTTTTATAAGCCTCTGTACCTAGCAGAAAATTAAATTCATTTTTACCAAAACTCAAGTTATACGTAGCAGTATTGCTCCAAGTCCAATTGAGATTATGATCCTGATAAAGTTCACTATTATTCATAGTATTGCTAAGATAACCGTTTTTATAACTGTAAGTTAAAGTACGAAGGAAATCCTGAATATAGTCAAGACCAAAAGTAGATTTGAGTTCAAGCCCCTTAATTGGACGTATAGATAAATATGCATCACCAAACATACGCCAAGCCCCCTTTCTGTTATTTCTTCCGTCATAAAGCAAACGCAGAGGATTATTTCTATCATTCATACCATTTGCCGGTCCACCCCATCCATCACCGTCCACAGTATGAACAGGTATAATAGATAAAGCTTGTAATGCAAGATTCTGTTGGTTCTGATCAACAGAAGTATAATAGGATGTTGTGAAATTTTCACCGATAGTAGCTTTATTATTGATAAGGTTATAACTTGAATTCATTCTTGCAGATATACTATTATAGTCAGTATATTTGATAATACCTTCATCCCCTTTATATCCAACAGAGAAAAGATAGGAACCTTTATCAGTACCATTACTTATTGATACGCTGTAATTTTGCAAACTACCTACACGAGATATCTCATCAAACCAATTAGTATTGGAAGCAAGCATTGTTTTTTCAGCATCAATATATCCATCATATTTACCAAAACTCATAGAATTAAGAACAGGATTTGTATAATCTTTATTCCAGTTAAATGCATAACTTAGTGCATTAGAGTTTGGATCAACACTACTATTGGTATATGCCCGGAACATAGCTTCACCATATTGTTCTGTATTACAAACCTTCATGTGGCTGGCATAATAAGAAGCTGTGTATGACATATCAAAGTCTATTTTTACATTACCAGATTTACCTCTCTTTGTTGTAATAATAATAACGCCATTACCGGCACGAGAGCCATAAATTGAAGCAGAAGCAGCATCTTTCAAGACCTGTATGCTTTCTATATCATTAGCATTAAGAGAATGTAAACTATTCTTAGTTGGGACACCATCTATAACATAAAGAGGAGAATTGTCATTCATGGTACCGATGCCACGAATCTGTATAGTAGCATCACTAGCAGGATCACCACTATTTGTAATTGTCATACCTGCAACTTTTCCTTGTAAAGCTTGCATAGGGTCCGTTACAGGAACTGTCTTTGTCTCTTTAACATTTACTACAGCAACAGCACCCGTCAAATCGGCCTTACGCTGTGACGTATAACCTGTAATCACAATTTCGTTTAAGTTATTAGCTTCATCTTTCATAGTTACATTCATATTCGCAGAAGCTTTAACTTCTTTCATTTGAAATCCAACGTAACTAAAAATCAATGTGGCAGCATTTTTTACTTTTAGACTAAAATTGCCACTTAAATCAGTAACAGTTGCATTATTAATGCCCTTTTCTTTAACTGTTGCGCCAATAAGAGGTTCTTTATCCGAAGCAGAAATGACTGTGCCATGGACTATTAAATCTTGTGCATTAGCCCCAAGACAAGCCATAAGAAAGCAAAAACTTACAAATAAATTCTGTAGATTTCTCATTATTAAGATGCTTAAAGTTAGTAAAAATATTTAGATTTTCGTTGCAAAGGTATAAGAAAGCCCAAAAAGGCACTTACAAAAATTAGACATTTACTTCCAAATTTGATTCATGTAACAATTTTAAAAGCAAATGTCTAAAATGTGATAAGAAAACTGTCTACTTTACGTAAGTAAACAAAAATAAAGAAATAGTAAGCAACTCTTTCATGTCCTCTTCATCGAGCCTCATTGGGACTGAAACCATATTTTTCTTTAAAACAGGTAGTGAAATATGAAGGGGTTGTAAATCCTACCCTGTATGCGATCTCCGACACTGTCTTGCCTGTAGTCTCAAGAAGATGCTTTCCCTCTTCTAAACGGGCATTGCGTAATAAGTCTACAGGAGTAGAACCTGTCAAGGCTTTCACCTTTCGATAAAGTTGAACTCTGCTCAGACCCAACTTCTCACCAATTTGTTCCACTTTAAGACTGGAATGTCCCATCATACTACGGATTACGATCCGCAATTGTTCCACAAATTGTTGATCAGGATTTCCAAGTCTACTCTCTTTCTCAGTCTCTTCCCTTGAACCGGAAAACAGTTCACGTAACCGGATACGGTTAGCCAAGAGGTTATCAATACGAGCAAGTAACAGCTTAGAAATAAAAGGTTTTGTAATATAGGCATCTGCTCCATGCTGATAGCCTTCTATACGCTGGTCATCCATACTCCGCGCCGTGAGTAAGATTACCGGAATATGAGAAGTAGTACGATCGGACTTCAATTTGTTGCAGAATTCCAAACCATCCATCACTGGCATCATGATATCACTAATCACCAAGTCTGGTACGTATTCACGAGCCAAGTCCAATCCTCGCTTTCCATCAGATGCTTCCAGTACATAATAGTTCGCACACAACAGATTCTTAATATATTCCCGTAAGTCATCATTATCATCAATGACCATTACTGTAGGAGCATTGTCGTCAAGAGCAGTCGTCACCTTTTCTTTCTTCAATTCCTGATCCGGATTATCAAGAAGGCCTTCATAGCCCATCACCTGAGTGGCATTTGCCCGTTCTGTAATCTCACCGACCTCACCTCTCTGAGTAACAGGCAGAATAACCGTAAATACAGAACCCTCATTCTTTTTACTCGTTACCTTAACCTTACCATGGTGAAGTTCCACAAAATCTTTTACAAGTGCAAGTCCTATACCTGTACCACCATTGGCATCTCTGGCTTGATAAAAACGGTCAAAGACCTTATCCACCTCATCCTGCCGCATCCCTACGCCATTGTCTTGGACGGAAAAGACAACTTCTTTAGAATTGGGCTGATACACATTGACGGAAATGCAGCCATTGGATGACGTGTATCTCAGGGCATTGGAAAAAAGATTCGTAAAAATACGTGCTATCTTATCTCTGTCACCAACCATTTCAAGCACCTCATCTGAAGACGAAAGAAAATTCACTGCCACCTTTTTCTTCTCGGCTGACGGGCGGAATTCATCAGTCAGTTCACGAATTTCCTTCACCAGATCAAACCGGCTGAGTTGTAGCTTCATCTTGCCATTCTGTATCTTACGAAAGTCCAGGATATCATTCACCAATTGCATGAGCACATTTACATTACGCTTGACCATCTTCAGCAAAGAAAGATTCTCCCCCTTTAAATTACCGGTAGCCAGTATTTGCTCCACTGGATCTGCAATCAGTGTCAAAGGAGTTCTCAGTTCATGACTGACATTAGTAAAGAAAGTCAACTGTGCCTTTGCCATTGCTTCTTTTTTCTCATTCATGCGAATACGGGTAAGGTGTATACGATAAACGCTCAACAAACTAACAAGAAGCAATATAACAAGAATAACACATAAGAAGATAATTATTTTCTGATTATTATAACTTTTCAGATATGAACTTACTTTATGATGCAGCAAATCTATGTTTTGTCCTTGCCGTTCCAATTCCTGATTCTGTATCATTACCATATCAGCATTGTCTTTAGTAACGACAAACGATTTGAGAAGATTTTCTCGATGGTATGGCTTATGCTCCAGAATCTTCTTGGCCAAGTTCATCACCTCCGTTCCACGGGTAGGGTAAATGTAAGTGCCGGTGAATATCCCTTTTTGAACACATTCGATGCCACCACCCCTGGTAGGCAAACCATCTACCCCCATAAACATGATTTTCTTAGCCAATCCCTGTTCTTTTGCTGCACGATAAGCACCAAAAGCCTGACGATCATTATGCCCGAAAACACAATTGATATGTGGATTCTTTCGCAGAAATCTCTTCATGAGATCATAAGCATTATTTTCCTTCCAGTTTCCCTGCAAAGAAATGACATGAATTCCAGGATAATTACTTACAGCCTCAATAAATCCTTTATGCCGATCTGCAGCTGGCGAAGAACCTTTTAGTCCTATAATCTCAACCACTATTCCATTGCCGTTTAATTTTCCGGCAATATATTTCCCCATAGACCTGCCTACCTCTACATTATCAGCTCCAATGAATGCCGTATACTTATCCGTATTCGTTTTACGGTCAAACATAATCACAGGAATCCCTGCTCGATAAGCTTTATCAATAGCAGAGGAAATAGATGACAACTGATTAGGGGCTACAATAAGTAAATCAACCTTTTTCCGAATAAAATCATTGATTTGCTCTATCTGCTTCTTACTATTATCATTAGCAGATTGAATATCTATATCTACATTATTGTTGATGTAATTAGTCATCAACATTTCCTTATTCAATTTATCCCTCCAAATGTCTTCACTACATTGCGAAACACCTATATGATAATGTCTGACATCATTTCTACAAGCAACAGATAACAAAGCCATGGATAAAATTAGAGCCAAATGAAATCGCTTTCTCATGATACTGATTGTTTTTTGCAAAAATAACAATAATAATTCAATCTAATTTAGAATTAGAATAAAATATTCTGAACACAGAATAACAGCTACCAGAAAAAGACATGCTTATTTTTCATTGCATTCTGAAAAAGACAGAAATCAAAGCCAACCAAAATGGTGCATTATGGCATGCCATAATGCACCATTTCGGTATACCATAATGCACTATTTTGCTCCTCCATGAGGATACCACTTTATTCCTGAAACATAACAAGATGGTTGAAAACCCAACTTTATAAAATGCCCCATTATTCATCCATTCTTTGAAAATAGCTATGTAAAAATCAGCACATCTCTTCTTGCCTGATGATTGCTATCATTTTTCAATCAACAGTTTATTAGTATATCAGCCAGATATTAGAAAGTGAAAGACTTGTCTATACAGATTCTTTTTTATACCTTTGTATGTACGAATCAACCAATTATAGACGAAAGGTTATTATCTTCATGAAGACAGATTCAGAGATTGCACACGAGACAAAACTTGTTCCGATCACGACAATAGCAGAAAAGATCCATATTCCCGTGGAAGATCTGGAACTTTACGGGAAATATATCGCAAAGGTCCCTTACAGACTTATAGATGAAGAAAAAGTAAGAAAATCCAATCTGATTTTGGTGACATCAATCACTCCTACCCTGTCGGGCAATGGTAAAACTACCATGAGTATAGGGCTGGCATTAGGCATGAACAGAATCGGGAGAAACACCGTCCTGGCCCTGCGGGAACCCAGTCTCGGGCCTTGCTTTGGCATGAAAGGAGGAGCCACAGGAGGCGGCTATGCCCAAGTATTGCCGATGGAAAAGATCAATCTCCACTTTACCGGCGATTTTCATGCCGTAACCTCAGCCCATAACATGATCGCCGCACTCTTGGACAACTATATCTACCGACATCAGGAGGAAAGATTTCATTTGAAAGAGGTGCTATGGAAAAGGGTGCTGGATGTCAATGACCGCAGTTTGCGGGATATTGTGACAGGACTGGGTGGGCCCGCCAACGGTCTGGTGGCGGAAAGTGGATTTGACATCACACCAGCCTCGGAAATTATGTCAATACTGTGCCTGGCCACCGACCTGGAAGATTTGCAACACCGTATCTCGAATATTTTGCTCGGTATCACAGCCGAAGGGAAGCCTTTTACTGTCCGTGATCTTGGAGTAGCCGGAGCTATTACCGCTATCCTAGTGGATGCCATCCATCCTAACTTAGTACAGACGACAGAACATACTCCGGCCTTTATCCACGGAGGACCGTTTGCCAATATTGCCCACGGATGCAACAGCATCATCGCGACCAAGATGGCTATGACCTTCGGGGACTATGCCATCACTGAAGCCGGATTCGGAGCAGATCTAGGAGCAGAAAAATTCTTTGACATCAAGTGCCGCCAGGCCGGCATCCAACCCAAGCTGACAGTGATCGTAGTAACAACACAAGCTTTGAAAATGCACGGGCACGTCGAAATAAACGCTATCAAAGAGCCCAATGCCAAAGGATTACAGGCAGGATTTGCCAATATGGACAAGCATATCCGAAATATGCAAAGTTTCGGGCAGACGGTCGTGGTCTGTCTGAATCGCTTCGCTACAGACCTGGACGATGAAATAGAAATAGTGAAACATCATTGTGAAGCACTAGGCGTAGGATTTGCCGTCAACCGGGCTTTTACAGAAGGCGGAAAGGGGGCTGAAGCACTCGCCCGTCTGGTAGTCAAGACCATTGAGGAAAAGCCATCGGAGAAGTTGAAGTTTGCTTATCCGACTTCAGATAGCATAGAGACGAAAATCAAGAAGATCGCCTGCGGAATCTATGGAGCATCGCAGGTAATCTTCAAGCCAGCTGCTAAAAAACAACTGGATCGTATCCGGAAATTAGGTTTTGAACATTTCCCCGTGTGTATTGCCAAAACCCAGTATTCATTTTCCGAAGACAAAAAAGCTTACGGCATGCCTGAGGATTTCACCCTCACCATCCGAGACCTGGTCATCAACGCTGGTTCGGAAATGATCGTTGCCATCGCGGGGCACATCTTACGGATGCCAGGACTTCCAAAAGATCCGCAAGCAGAACATATCCGAGTCATCAATGGTCAAATAGAAGGACTTTCTTGAACATACTCATCCGTCCCTACCTGCCGGTCAGGATATGATCTCCGTATGCGAAGAAATAATGATCACATGACCCCATTGATTCTTTTGCGTACCTTATTCCATGCAGAAGTCCCACTCAGACAAGTATGGGGAAGTGTTCTCATCATCACATCCAACCGGCACTTCGGAATAGCAAAACTCAACACATCCTCATCCACCCAGGGGCGCACTGACGGATCAAAAAGCCCGAGAAAGCAACGATAACCGTTTTTTCGGTTCTCATTTACAATCGTACTGATAATACTGCTACATCCTGACCCAAAGAGGGTCGAGACGGTATCCGGCTCATCTCTGTCAAAGAAAGCCCAACTGCATAGACCGGACAAGACATCAGGGGTAGCGAAGAATATAAGCCCTTCAATATTATCCAGATGGCCCATGCGGTCTACCCGCTGAAAGTTCAGATACTTACCATGGGCCTTCTCAACCCCTATCTGGTTAATAAACCGGCATACTTTCTCTGGCGAATCTTTATATTTCTCTTTCACGGAAACAAAATCGGGAATGCAGTCAGGTAAATCCACGAAACCCGTATAGAATTTACCACCCCCACAGCCAATAGTTTCAGCATTAAGACTCACCGTATTTCCCAGGAACACCTTCGGAAAGAACTTGAATATACAGCCCCCTCTTTTCACGGTTTCTGCTACAGGTTTATCGCTATAATAAAAAGCCATCGGCAGGGACGGTATAGCCCCGAAGGCTGCCCGGAACTCTGACACAAATTCACTCGACTCCATAATGTTTTCTATTTGCCAACAAGCAAATTTAAACATTTTTTCTGATTCGAAGAAGCCCGCGGCACAATTTTTATTTTGTACGTCTATCCCTGCAAATTCCGGTCTTATTGTCCGTCACTTCAATTCATCCAGATAATAACTGAACTGTCCTCCGTCATCATCAATTTCCGAGTTCGTATTATACCAGCTCACAATCATCAGTTTATAGTAATGTTCCCCATCAGCCGAGCGGACAGCATAAGTGTGCTGGCTCGGGGTATACTCCATAGGAGGTCCGCTCAAGGCAATCGCTTTACCCAGAACGGGATTGCCCGAAGAACGAAGTTGCCGGATGCCATTATTAGGGTCAAACCATGGGTTCTCGTCAAAATCCAACTTATTAACCACCAGATAATGGTACCAGTCAGCCTGCGAATAAGTCACGGAGACAGTTGAATCATCAGGAGTGAAAGTCTTTGACAGCACCTGAGACTTAGACGTCCAATAGTCATAATTACCATAGCCCAGATCAACGGCACCACCCTTTCCTGGGCCACTGGTACCACTATTCGTCCGCAGGTGATAACCACAGAAAGCCAGATCCCAGTCCATGCGAGAGAGTTGTTCACCCTCCTTGATATCCTGATTAGGAGCAGTCCTGTTAAATACCTGTCCCGTACGGAGGTTAAAGTAGAGCCAGTCATTACTGACACCAGTGACATAACCGGTAACACGGGGCAGCACCTTCCCATCAAAATCATCCGCATCATATTCCGTGCATGACGACAGGAGCACCAGCACTAAACCTGTCAGATATACTATTCGTTTCATTTTAGATCTTCATTTATGGAACAACGCATCCAATTTCACCTCCATCTGTACATAGACCCTCGCTCCTGCCGTTGCCGGTACACTGAAAGCGGTCAAGCCAGATCCCAGCGTCTTCGGTTTATAGTTGAAAAGATTATTCACGCCGGCATAGACCTTGAGATATGATCCGAAATTCTGAAGGACATTCAGATTACAAAGCACATAGGCAGGCAGTCTACAGCGGAAATAAGCTTTATGGCTGATCCCGTCAACGGTCAGACGATCCTGCACATCATAAGTTTTCTCCCCCATAAGAGAAGCATTCAAATTTACTCGCAAGCCATAGTTCCTATGATTGTCACAGCTGTAAGCCAGTCCTGCCGTCGCAGCGTATGGAGAAGTTGTATTAAACTGCAAACCGTTCTCCTTGCTTACATAAACACACGAACAGGAAGCGTTCATCAGCCAATGCCTGAGGAACTTCCATTTCATCAGCCAGTCTGTACCTGCCAGAGTCTGATTGTCAAGATTCGTATACTCGAAATTATATTGCATGTCATAAATGCGCCACACTCCTTCTATCTTATGGCGGAAGAGGTTCGCATAAACAGTTCCGTTAAGAAAGAAATCCCCACGGTTATATTCAGCTCCCAGAGAAAAATAATTATTCTTTTCAGGTTTCAGATATTCATTCCCCTTGATCATGAACATTCCCAGATGATCCCAGTTGAAGAACAGTTCCTTAATGCTCGGCGACCGGTAGCCCATCGAATAGTCAGCACGCAAGGCCAGATGATCACTGACATTATATTTAGCAGCGATCTTCGGCATCCACATGAAACCAAACTGATGGCTGAAATTAGTACGCACCCCCAGAGAGAACATCCACTTGTCAGAAGGAACCCATTCATCCTGAAGGTAGCACTCGGTTTCCTTCAGTGAACGGGATGTCATCTTACGGTTCACGAAACGGTCACTCGTAAGACGGTCTCCGAAATAGTCCAGACCCATCTGCAGGTCATGCCCTTTGAAATAGTGGCTCTCCAGGACGAGCCGAGGTTCCATAACCCGCGAGTTGTATACCTTTCTGCGTTCATTCCGCCGTTCATGCCGCTTGTAACGGTAATAGAAATCTGTATGCACGCCCGCCGTAATATCCAGCCAATCTTTCAAGTCATACTTTCCCTGTGCACCCCATGAGAAATCTTTCGACTGCGTGAATACAAGATCAGGGATCATATCATACGTGTTCATAAAGAATGCCGTACCGTCAGCCTGCAGATGCAACCCGCGGAAAGGCTCATAATAAAGTCTTTGTGCCAGAGAGACATGCTGGTCACCTTCCACCCCCATCGGCGGGCGGGGCAGTGTGCTGGTCACCGTCACATCATGGTCAAGGAATTTATTAACCTTAGCCGTATAAGTTTTCGTATCATTCTTTTTCTGATAGAGATTAAAAGCATCCGATGAACTATAACAGACATCGGTCTGCGAGGTAACCTTCCCCTGATGTAATCCGGCAGAGACCCAGGTTTGCAGATTAGGCTTGTCAACATCCTTCTCGAACATATAGAGGAAATCCCTTTTCTTGGGATTCTTATAATTGCGTTCATTCATCTGTCCCCAGCGCACTCCAGCCTCTATAGACACAGGTTTGTCAGTCTTCTTCGTAATCATGTTGATCACTGCACCGGAAGACATCGAGCCATAAAGAGTACTGCTTCCCCCCTTGATGATCTCTATATGATCGATAGCATGAAGATTAAAACGCTCATAATCAAGATTGCCCGCCATGTCTCCGGTCATACGTTCACCGTCTACGAGGAAGAGCACATGACGGGCATCAAGTCCATCCATGTTGAGTTCATTGCCAAACCCCACTTTCTGGATATTCATCCCCGGAGTCTCCATCAGCAGCACCTGTTGCAGATTACAATATCCGGCATCTGCCAAAGCCTTACCTTCCAGCACCTGAGTAGTGACAGGCGATATTTTAATAGGTTTCAGGATGGCTGAACCCGTCACCGTGACCCCCTGCAGCTGATAGGTTTTCTTCTGCATATCTCCAGTCACCGTTATCATCTTCGTGGAGTCACTATGTTCCTGCTGGGTCTGAGCCAAGACAGGAACAGTGACCGGCACGGAAGAAAGTATGATGATGGCCGAAAGAAAGTTTCTTTTCATCCTATCCGATTTCACATCCCATGTGCCTTCTTATAGGCTGCAAGATCTGCTTCATATTTGGCAAAGTCCTGCTTAAAATGAGCCATCCTGCTCTTATCTATCTTCTGCTGATAGACATCAGCTGAGAAATCCATCACATTGAATTCCGTCTCAAACTCAATCTCATTGGTATCAGCATTAAAATAGCCGGTGACGGTGCCTCCTCCTCCACCTCCATCCGTATACTCATGAGAGGTATCCTGATCATTGCCTGTATAGTGAGTAACACCACCTATACCTTCAAACTTGATCCAGCCTTTCCCTTTATACTCATCTTTTTCCCATGTATTCAACTTCATAAAAGCGCAATTGATACCAAAATAAATTGTAACAGGCATTCTGCCGACTGAGAATTTTCTAATCTGGATATTCAGTGAATCACCCTTCCAAGAAAAGTAATACTTCAAAGGACACCCTTCGGGGAGAAGTGTTTTATTTACTTGATCCATCATGCCCTTCGCATTCAGTACGATACTGTCATTCAAGACCTTCTTGGCTGCGTTCAGATTCTCCTCAGACACTGGAGTCTGAATGATTTTCTCATCTTCTGAACAAGAAAAGAAAGTCAGACAGACCAGCATCATCAGTGACGCAACGGAAAATAAACGATATTTCATTTTTTATTGCAAATAGAATTATAACTTATTTTGTACCCGTAAAAGAAAAATCAGATTCTAAACCCGTTTTACTTAAATGAGCATTGCAAGTAAATGACAGAGAATTACCATCCAGATCAGTTACTGTCACAATACCCGTATAGGGCATCTTAAATCCTAAAAGGATAATATATCCTGTTACAGGATAAGTCCCCACACCTGTGATAGCTGTAGAAGAAACCATATAGACATCATGAGGACCTACTGTAAAATTACCTTCAAGAATACCATTACTGATTTCAAAAGCACAGTTATATTCCTTACCACTACTAATCGGAACACCATTCATTCGGGTAGGAACGGCTACCCCCGAATAGGTTCCATCATATTCATCCGTTGCAGAAGTGGCAAGATACTGACAGGTTTCACATTTGGCATTTACATTTGTTACACCGGCAAACGCCATAATCATCATAAAAAGAAAAGTTACTTTTTCATTCGAAAATGTTTTTATTGCGAACAGCCTATAAATCGGCTATTCAGGTTTAACTTATTTGTTTTGACACAATAAAAGAATAAGCAGGCTGCGGTATGCTGTCTGCGGCTATTGGCTTAGG
>NZ_BAACAN010000037.1:0-14097 GCF_054687055.1 Segatella asaccharophila
TTCATCGGGGAAGCGCTTTGAAAATTCTATCAGTTTCATTTTGACGAGATTTTGATAATTGATGTAAAGATAATGAATATCGGGGAATACTCAAAATTATTAATCACCCAATTGAGGATAATCATATTAATTTTCTTAGTTTATTAGTACACCCTACCAGTTTATCCCAATTTACCTTCCTACAACTTGTAAACGTCCATTATTCCATGAGCTACCAGGAAGCGTCCTGTTTATGGACATCCCCAGACTTTACTCATAAATGTTAAATCTTTGTTATTAACAAACTTTTGCGTAATAACAGGGCAAAAGTGTTTGATTTGAGATATTCTCGTCTGCAAACTTCACCAGAAGATCCTTGATGTAAACTAACGGTGAGATGGCATTCAACTCCGAACAGTTTCCCAAACTCTTCTATGAACCACATCGAGCCTTCATGATTCTCTATAAGGCTGTCTATAAAATTTCGTCTATCATAGTTTTTAAAAAAGTCCCGTTATCAAACCTGACGCTGAAACGCCGTATTTTTTGATCTGATTTAATGGCTGGCTGACCGCCACCGGGCAGGGCTCAAGGGATTATGAAAATATATTCTTACATAGGTCCATGGCTACTCCCATAGCTGCATCCATATTATAGTATTCCCAGTCGGCAAAACGGCCGGTGAGATAAAGGCCGTAAGGTTCCAGTTGCTCTTTCAGATGGCGGATATTGGCACGTGTCTCTGAATCCTGAATGGGATAGGTAAACTTATTGAAATGGGAGGTGATATACTTGGGTTGCAAGGGTATCCGAGCCAGGTTCTGTCTGATTTCATCCTCGGAGATTTGGTCCGTGAACTCAATGGTGCCTGTACTGACTCCCGGTGCATTGTTGTCTGGTGAGAAGTTGCCGGTACAGATAATCCGATGCGACTTGTATTCCCTGCTCGGAAGATAGCACCAACTGTACGGATTCCGGTCGATCTCACAAAAACAGGTTGTCGTTCCGTGGTAGGCCAGACCACTGATGAAATCCGCCGCATTGCCCACTTCTACTCCTTCCAGTATTTGAGGAAGTGCCTTGAGGTTTCCGCAAAAGATCACTTTGTCAAACCTTGTTCCCTCTACGGTCCATCCTTTGCCCATGTGGGTGATATTCCTAACTTCAGCCCCATAAGTAATATCCAGACCTTCTGCCAAACGGTTGGCAATAAGTTGCGAACCGCCCGATTTCTCATACCAGAAGGAACTGTGAACAAAGGATTTTTCTTCCACCTTCTTGATATTGTTATAGATGATCTCTTCTAAAGTTGGCATCGGCAACTTGCCTTCAAGCCATGACAAAGGAATCTGCTTGAGGTCACAGTCCCAGATTTTTTCGTTGTAAGGCTGAAAATAAGCTTTATATAAAGTCTCCCCAAATCTCGTTTTCAGGAATTCCTCGAAGTTGGAGGGATACACTTCTCCCTGACGGGCCATCTGTACCAGGTCCTTGATGAAGGACTGGAGCATGTCCTCCTTGAACTGATAGGCATGGTTTTCAACGGGATATTCTACGATGTTGCCGTCTTGCATAAACACCACGGAATTACGGTTTGCCTTGAGAAACTCACGGTCTCGATCGAACAGACTCCAGAACCATTTCAGAACATCCTGCCTCTTAGAATTGAACACATGACCGCCACAAAGGTGATACAGTGAACCGTTAACACGTTCACATTTGATCAGTCCTCCCGGTCGGGAATCCTTCTCGAAAACCTTAACCTTGTATTTGCCCGAAAGCAAGCGAGCACAGGTCAATCCGGAGACGCCGGCACCGATAATTGCTATCTTTTCCATATCAAATTTTACTTATCAAATCTTTCAATAGTCTTACGCGGACTGAAGTACGATGTTTAGAAAGATAGGAACGATATTGTTCCAAATCCACTTGTGTATTCCTAACCGCATTCATAGCTGATTCAAACTCTTCATAACTATCCAAGCTCTTGCAGATTTTATCTAACTGGAAATAATCTGTATCCGCATTTTTCTTGTATCGGGCCAGGACTTGACACCCACAGGCAATATATTCCAGGAAACGGGGTGTTACCTGATGGTATCCGTTAGAAACCCGACCTTCTTCTTCAGCATCAATACCAGGCGTGGCGTAAAGACCTATTCTACTTTTCCTCATCAGGTCGATATACTGGAAACGGGTGTTGACGTCTCCAAGTGATTCCCCCCTTGAGGTGAAATAGAGAAATTGGTTGTTTTTATGAATCCTGTACACATAATATAAATCAGGGTGCGTTTCCACGTATTTCTTTAAATATTCCATCAGGACAGGATTCTGCCTGCCCATCAACACCAAATCATATTTCTTCCCTTTCAGAACTGACTCATCCAAAACATAACGGTCGGAAATGGACAACGGGAAATGGGCAATATTTAATTTTAAGTGCCTGTCCTTCAAATGTTCATACACTTCCCTACTGGAAATCAACACCAATGGATTCCTTCTATATGCTCGCTGAAACAAGCCTAACTCTTCATCGGACAGGAAGAAATCGATAAGGCACGGAATGATGCGGGAAGTGTTATATCTACGAAAATGCAAGGTCGGGACCATCTCAAACATAAAAGCCCAGGACCACGGCAAGCCGAAACGGGATAGGATGGGTATTCTCCTCACATATCTATTATTTCCCTTTTCCCATTCATAATGGAAAGGCAATTGCATTTCCTGGGCGAAAATGTCCTCCCACTCATACACCAAGTCATAACTTGGATAATGCATGAATTTTCTCCATGTGATAATTGAATGTAGTTTCATTTAAATTAATTTTTATGATTATCCTCAACTGAGTGATTTTCTTCAATCATAGGTTCTGTGCTGAAACGCCGGTCTATAGGACACAGCCGCAACAACTAGCCTGTCAAAAAGTCTGTCACCAAATGATCTTCGGTTGAACTTCCAGCAGAATTCATCCAGATAACTCTGAAGGAACTCGTCTTTGATGCCATGATACATATCAAGCAAAAGTGACTTTGCATTCGATATGGCAGTGTGAACCCATGGCAGTATTTTCAATGCCTGCTCAGGAAGGGCCTTTATGGGATATACCTCTTTAAAACAACCTTTGAGTTTCGTATGAGACTTGGAATCATCCGTGATTATTCTGGAATCCGCTGCAACTGCGACCTTTGAGACTTTGGTAACAGTAGAAGCTTTCACATCTGGAACAACCTTCATTTTTATATGACCTGACTTGCGATCTTTCTTTCCTTTCTTCTGTTTATTCTCAGGAACTGCTTTGCTTTCTATCATTACCAGAACTTTTGACTTGCGCTGACTTCCTGCACCTGCCTTCCGCTTTTCCTGTTTCTTTGCCTCGTCTGAATTTTCCGTGGAAAAGAAGGCTTAGTCAAGCTCAAGACTCTCGGACAGTTGATATGTGGTATCGCGCTGTCCCATTACCGACCGTAGTTTATGCATCATCTCCCAAATTGGCTGATAACGCTTATGACCCAGCTGGCGCTGCATTTCAAGGGCCGAGAACGTTTTCCGTGTGGATGTCAGCAGGTGTATGGCTGTAAACCAATACATTAATGGTAATTTGCTGTTATGCATTACGGTATCAGCCGTTAACGTCGTCTTGTGACCGCACTTCTTGCAAATCCAACATTTATTATACTTATCCCAGATTTGTTGATGACCACCGCAGCGCTTACAGACAACACCAACTTTTTCCCGATGATTCTTGAGATACTCTTCGCAAGAAGCTTCATCGGGGAAGCGCTTTGAAAATTCTATCAGTTTCATTTTGACGAGGTTTTGATAATTGATGCAAAGGTAATGAATATCGGGGAATACTCAAAATTATTAATCACCCAATTGAGGATAATCATTAAGATTATTCTTTTAGCATTGAAACTCCAACAGAAAATGAATATAGTTTTTCTAAAAACAAAGGAGGATCAGATTCTAATAATAAGGGACAAGGAAAACGATCAGCCCAAACAGATATGACTTTGTATGAAGGAGGTAAACCTAAAATCAATATTGAATTCAAAGCTAACAGTCCGAAACAGGAGAATCTTGATAAGGACATTGAAAAACTACTAAGAGAAAATAATAGAGGAGCTTGGTGCCATATCCTTGAAAGTGCAAATGATAGAACATGGAAAAGGCTATTAGGCAAATCAACAAAATCAGGAAAACCTAATCAACCTGGTAAATTTGAGAATGCATTTAATAAAGTAATCAAAATCAAATCAAAACCTATTTATTTTTCTTTCTTGGTCTTAAATGATAATGGTAAAGGAGCATTTTATAGGAAAGTGTTAGAATATAATGGAGGTGCTAAAGACTCTGTTTTCAATATTAAATCAGAACAAGATATGGTTAATAATGGTTGGGAAAAATGGGAATTTAATGATAAGAACGAACTTGAAAAAGTAGAGAAATAATGTCATACTGTCCCATTAAAGTGGACTAATCGTCCTTTGAAATAATTAAAATATAGCCTTTTAGTAATAGAAACGAGCGCGCGACGATCTGAATTTGTGATTTTGTGGTCGAATAATTTGACCGCAAATGAATCGAGAACAATACGTTTTTACTCAATTAGTAGAATTCTTGAACAATGACAAGTTCAGAAGGCTGGTAGATAAGTAGATGGTAACCGGTATGTAAAGCACTTCACATTTTGGAATCAATTGCTTGCAATGATGTTCGGCCAACTCAATAATCGTGAAGGTCTACGTGATCTGATAGCAGCTATAGAAGTTTATCAAGGCAAACTATATCATCTGGGATTAGGACGAGAGCCTATTGTAAAAACAACACTTGCGACAGCAAATCAAACTTTTGATTTCAGAATCTTTGAAGATTTTGCGTTCTATATGATGAAGGAAGCCTGCGAAAAGCGCACGTCCAATATTCTGGATATTCTAGGAAAAAATATGCGTTTGATTCGACACCCATTCCATTATGTCTTGCAACATTCCCTTGGGTTAAGTTTAGTAGAAATTTATTCCTGAAACATAATAAGATTGTTAAAAACCCAACTTTATAAAATGATCCTAAAAGGCTCAAATAATATAGTTGGGTTTTTAACGAAATAAGAAAAAATCATTATCTTTGTCCCTATGAAAAAAGTACACCCCTTAGATTATAAAGATGTACTGGCTTTGTTCCTGCCAGCAGGCATCCTGGATTACTTTGAAATAACAGAGGCATCCAACATGGGCTCCTATTATCTGATAGGCCTTATAGAGAAAGAGATCATTCCGGAGGAATTAAAGGATCTTCCACTGGTATCCAAAGGTTTCCACAAGCCAATAGTCATAACGGACTTTCCAGCCAGGGACAGGACCGTCTACCTGCGTGTAACCCGCCGTCGGTGGAAAGACAAAGAGACCGGTAAGTCCTATAGCCGGAACTGGGATATGGTAGCCCGGGGCACACGAATCACCGCTGAGTTCGGTTCTTTTTTAAAAGAATTACCTTGATAATCATGCCGTAAGTATCAGGAGCGTGGCAGATTTCAGTCATCTCAAGCCGGAAACGCTGAACGATTATTATAAGAATCATCTGAGTGATTTCCATTCATGGCTGCAGAAGCCTCATGCGGAAGATTTCACTTTATACCGTGACAATGTTGGCAGGCATCTGTCCATAGACGAGACATCACTGAGTAATGGAGAGCTGTACACTATTGTCACGAACAAGGCAGGACACGGCCGGAAAGGAACACTCGTAGCTATGGTCAAAGGAGTGAAGGCCGATTATGTCATACAGAAACTTCAACGGCTTCCGGTCAGGGCCCGTCATGAGGTGGAATCCGTCACCATGGACATGTCCAATTCCATGTATAATATCGTCTCGAAGTGCTTCCCGAACGCCGAGTAGGTTATAGACCGTTTCCATGTTCAGAAACTTATGTACGACGCACTGCAGGAACTTCGCATCCAGTACAGATGGCAGGCAATGAGCGAGGAAAACAGGATGAGGGATCTCTGCAAGGAAAAAGGCATTGAGTTTAAAACACAGATACTCAGGAATGGAGATACCATGAAACAGCTGCTCGTACGATGCCGTTATCTTCTCGTCAGGAAGCCCGATAAATGGACAGACTCACAGAAGGCCAGGGCTGAGGTGCTGTTTGAGCAGCTGCCCGACATAAAGGAGTTCTATTACCTCGCATTGCAACTGGGATACATTTACTCCACGTATAATGACAAGAACGTGGCCAGGCCTAAACTCGCCCTGTGGTTCAACCGTGTGGAAATATGGCATTACCCTCAGTTTGACACCGTCATCAAAACCTTCATGCAGCATTATGAGCGTATTCTCAACTTCTTCAATGACAAGCGAACTAATGCAAGTGCAGAATCTTTCAATTGTAAACTGAAAACCTTCAGAACTGAATTTAGAGGAGTCAATGACTTGAAGTTCTATCTCTTTAGAGTCAAGCAACTTTATTCCTGAAACATAATAAGATGGTTAAAAACCCAACTTTATAAAATGATCCGTAACTCGTTGGAATTACGGCACTTAGCTAATTTCTTGAACTTTTAGCAATAAATGTTAAAATTTTTCAGCGGAGAGAGAGGCTCCGCAACCTCATCCGCTAAATTCCTTTATAATAAGTAGTTGTCTAATCACTCAAAAGCCGTGTACCGTATGTGTAGCCATTTTTTGACCCTTTCGTGAACCCCTAAGGGAGACATTATGACCACACAGAGACCATGTACCAGTCATGAGATGAATTATCAAATTCTCGGGTTCAAAGTTAGCAAAAAATGAACTATCTACCAAATATTTGGGCTACAATCTTTTAAAAAACTTTTTGGCTACACGATAGTGCGGTGTGCGAGGTCGAATATATATATGAGACCTTGCACACCGCACTATCGTGTTAGCCAACTGCGGACATGTATTCCGTATTCAGATGACAAGTCCGAAATTCGCACTGTCATTTACATGTAAGGTAGTCCTCAAGTTTCTTGATACCCTGTTCAAACTTCTTTATGTTGGTTTCTTTTAGTTTGAGTATATTGATTAATTTCCATTGCACCGAGGGATATGCAGACAGATTACCTGCTGAACAAAGAGTCCAGTCTGGTTCGCCACGCTCAAAGGAGAGCAAGAATGATTTGTCCTCTTCGTTCAAGCCGTCATGAATCATTCGAATCAAGTCTTTCCTTGCTTGCTCATAGTCTGCATAGTCAAACTTGAGAGCTGACATTCCTTCGAACTGCTTTTCCAAAGCTTCTGACTGGTCAATCTCATGTGGCTGCAAAGATTCGATTATGGGCTTGTCACTTCCCAACAGACAGAGCATGAAGCCATCCTTAACCTCATCAAACGAGGATAAGTCCATGTGATGGCAGTCAAACAGATCACGCGGATGTTGACGACTAAGTGCTGCCGTTATCTTACCGCCATAGAGCTGGCTGAAAGAGACTGTACGGGCCTTGCAACCCATATTGAACTCTTTTCTTGCCCTTTCACAAAGAGGCATAACGACAGTATCACCGATAATGCCCCTCTTCGTGCCATTGACCTCTATCTTCACAGTAGCCTCGCCAAGGCTGCACATCAGTTTCCAAACATTGGGTTTAGGGATGACTTTGATGCCAGGGATGGTTCTTTCCAAATCTGCCTTGATATCCAGCAGTCTCGCATTTATTGTTCTCAGACTTGTTTCCCTGTCTTGTATCGGGATGTAGGTGATGTCAATATCCACAGAGTACCTTGGCAGATCCTTGTGAAACAAGTTGATCGCCGTGCCTCCATGTACGGCGAATTCTTTTATCTTAAACACGGATGGCATGATACGTATCAACAGCTCGACCTGCTTCCTGTATTTATCCCTCATAATCGTTTAATTCTTTTGGAACTGTTATTGAGTATTTCTTGTTGAGGATACCGTCTTTTACCAGTTGCAGCTTTCCGGTACCCATGTCTATCTTGCTTGTATCTAATTCCTCGAACCAGTAATGACCGGCCTTTTCTGCCATATAGAGGAACATTCGCTTCACCCTATGATTGGATGTATTCTCCAGCAGCCTCTGTACAACCTCAGACCGCAATGTCGTCAGCTGCTCCATGATATAGTAGAGATCCATGTATGAATACTGCTTCGGTGCCAGCGCAAGGCATTCAAGAAATGCCAGTTCCGGAGAGGACACATACAGCGTTCCGTTCTTGGTATCATGCCTGGTTACTTCCACCTCTGCAATAGCCGTTGAAGAAAAAGTCCGGAAAGTCATGTCATACACATCGCTTTTCATCCACATGGGCATCTTCTCTCCCGCAGGCAAAGCCACCATCAGCAAAGGCTTGCCCATGGGAACATAATGGTTAAAGCCGGAATATTCCAAGGCTGAGACGGCTCCTATCCTCAATTGTCTTCCCATCTGGAGATTATAGGAGGCAAGCGCATCGAAAGCGTTGAGACGGGTGCCACTTCTGAACATGACACCCTTACACAAGGTTGTCAGCCACCCTGTGTCCCGGTATCGTTTTTGCAGTTGCGACGAATAGCCTTTTCGTTTCATCCATTCTGAGAACATAAGTCCGGATGGAGATGTATTGGCAAGCAACTGGTTTATTTTTGTTCCGGCAGATACACTCATAGTATATTTCCTTTCTATATTTTCAACTGCAAAGATAATCATTCCTTCCTTATCTTGCAAGATTATAGTTGAAAATAACGCTTTATAATATACTTTAAGTTGATTTAAAAGGTTTTTTCTTCCTTCTTGTTGAATTCTTGATGCATTGATGAACAGATAACTTATACAACATTCGCTCGTTGAAATTTCGCGTCAAAAAGCTTTATGTATTTTTCCCGTCTTATTCATGAGCGTTAGAAGCCTTGTCCTTACTGACTTCCCGTAGTTCTTATGCTTAATCATTCTCCCAATGTAATTGTTATGTATTCTTTCATTGTCTTTTCAACTCGCAATATCTTGGCATATTCTGACAGGCGGCTTAGGTTATGGTCCGTGCGTTTCGTATAGTTTCGGATAATCTCCGAACACAGGGCGTGGCCTATCTTATTCCTGTACTTGACAGCATCACACACACTTCGCTCAAGGTCGGTCATATGGACTTTGTAGTTGCTTACTTTGACCTCAATAATGCCAAACTTCAGGTTGTCATCCTTCCAATAGAAAAGTTTGATGGGGAACGGCGTCTGAAGCGACACCTTGCGCTTTGCGGAGATGGCAATGCAGAATTCCGGTGGACTGACTGTAGTCAGGCCATAATAAGCCCATGCGTTGTAAAGGCACACTACACCTCCGGGGACAATGCTCTCGACATCTACCATATTGCTGAGTAGTTCCTCTGGTGGAGCATAGACACCATGTCGCACTTTAACCAGCTCGCCGGCACTAACTGCTTTCAGAACGCGACGGTATTTCTTCCTATCTGATAGTTCCGAAGTTCTTATGTAGCCATGTTGCTGACCTGCTTGATTCGAAGCCTTATACATATCGTATTTTTTTTGCAAAGATAGGCAATTACCTTTAAATCGAGAAATATTCTACGGATTATTTTCATTTTATCCGTAGAATAATCCTAATTTGAGTGCTCATGGTGTTGTTGAAGCTGAAAATTGTACTACATTACTATTGACTCCATAGGCCTGTAAATGATGCCGTTTAAGGAAGTCGAGTACAACTTCAAGTGGCGACAGCAATACACTCCCGGCCTGTAGGCAAAAAAACAAGACCGCTGAGGTTTTGAGGAATCTTCAGTAGAATTGGTCCAAACTTTATCAAAGCTCGCCGTCTGTGGCAATAATTTCGCCCATGAATATCCAGTGAGGATGATAATCGCCATTCTCATCTACCGGATAGCCTTGTGGATTTGCAGCATAATAATCCCGTATATCCTGGGCTATGTCTTCTTTCTTTATTGGCAGCTGACAAATCTTGCGGCAAACGAAAGTGAAGGTGGCCTCCTCGTATGTAACTGCACCATCAATCACTTTTGGAGTTAACCCGGACTCGTTCACCTTGTCGGTATCACGACCTGATTGGCTGCCCAAAACAAAAACTTGCTTACGGAGCGTCTTAGGGAAGAAGCTTACCGTAAATTTTTCACTATGCTGCAAGACTTCATTAGTGTAACGTGTCGGGTAAATATAGACGGTCACCGTTGAGCCGGTCTTCTTACCAGGCACCGTCCATATTGTACCAAGGCTCCCCCAAGCAACAACGCACGAGTTGAACTTGTCGGGAGTACCAGCCGTTACCACAGCCCAGTCCTTACGGAACATTTCAAATACTTTATATTCTTTACTCAAGTTTCGGAAGTAAAAAGAATTGATTTATTTAACAAATAAAAGTGAGTTTGAGTGCCCTTATTACAGGGAAATTTTGTATATTTGTATTGATAAAATAAACAGACAAAACGCTCAAACTCATGAACAAAGATACGAAAATACTTTCAGAAATCGGCAAATATTTCTCAAAAGATGGTAAAAAAGGCCCGATGTCAGTCATCCTCCAGATGATGCATTGTAAAGTTTAATGAACGCGTCCTTTTCAAGGACCGTATTATCAGGCCGAATTGCCGGTTCACTCCCATGGCTGTTCTCCAGTGCCTGCTGCTGTTCCCGTTCTTTGGTATCAGGAATCCGTCACAGTATACAGGAACTTCCCTGGCGGGCCTGTTTGGCGGCCATCGCGATATTTTCTATGAGTTTATGAAGGATGGAACCATTGACTGGCGGAGGATCATGGCGAAGCTCAGCACTCAGATATGGAATCTCATCACGGTCCGTTCAGACCATAAAAACCAAAAGCTGCCGACAGTCCTGATCTTTGACGACACGGATATTATCAAGAGAAGCTGGCAGACGGAACTGGTCAGCAAGATCTATTCCTATGTAGACCACAATTATCATCCCGGTTATAAGGCCCTGTTTGCTTGTATGTCAGATGGTATCAGCCAGCTGCTGCTTGATCTTTCACTTACCCGAGAAAGTAAGGGCAGTGACTTTGGCCTGACAAAAAGCGTGGCTGCCCGGCAGCACCATTCTTCAGACAAGGAGAAAACACAGGCTGCCGGACGCAGGGAAGAGAGCTGCGAATCCAAGATAGACCTGATGAAAGACATGACGGGGCGTGTTGTCAAAGCCGGGATTCACTTTGACTACGTACTGAATGACAGTTGGTTTACCTGCACTGACCTTGTAAGATATGTCCGTAGGATACATAATGGTTGTGAATACCTTGGAATGATCAAGATGTCAAAACGCCATTACGCCTGTCGTGGAAAACTGTATACGGCGAAGACTCTGGCAGAGATGCTGTGGAAGAAGAACAGGCACAGCCATCACAGGAAGTACGGCTATTCCTTTATCTATGCGAACGTGATGATGGATGACCAGAGGGTCCGCCTCTTCCTGACAAGGAAAAGCAAGCGTTCCGAATGGAGAGGATATCTGACTACCAATCTGAAATTATCCTTTGAAGATGCCTTTAAAATCTACTCTATGAGATGGGGTATAGAGGTCGTCAATAAGGAGGAGAAATCCCTGCTCTATATGGATAATGCCAGTCCTGATATTTTGCGGCACAGATAGCCCATGTTACGATCACTCCACTACAATACGATTTCCTCTCGCTTGCCAGAAGGTTCTCTGACTATGAAACAATCGGAGGATTGTTCAGGGGAACTGTCGATGATGTCCGCGAACTCTACGTTACGGAGAAAACATGGGGACTGATCTTGAGTATCGTTGAGACTGCTGACGAAGAGTTTGGTTTCGACGACGGGATCATGTACAAAATCATCTATAGGGCTGACAAAATGAACCGGTTTGTAAACTTCTATGAAAAAATCGCAGTCTAGTAGATTGTTGATAATTCTTACTTCAGAAACTTGAGTAAACATATCTATAGCTTTGATTTTGCTTATAATGCAGTTCACAATTGAATACGAAGATCTAGTTGACTCTCCTTTATCACTTCGATATTCTTTTGGAGAAGCAGATTGCACACATCGTCATCAAGGAGAAATCCATTTGGATTCTCCACAAACGTAAGGCGGCAGTAATCTACAGTCACCATCTTGGTTATCTTATCTATTAGTCTGCTTGGCATCTTTATCTTTCTTTTTTAGTTGAGAGAAGTTTTTCCTTCTGAATATCAACGAGTTGTGTGAATAGTTCGCGCAAAGTTCGCGCAAAGTTCACGCACTTTTTGCTATTTGCGTAAAGTCTTCTTGCATCTAACCCATTGCTTCTTTTCAACTAGTTCTATTTCTCCTTGTTTTTTCAATTTAGCTATCATGTGCCCAATCTTGGTATGTCTCTGAGTTTCATTGAGAACTTCAGGTAACTTTGCCAAGAGTAAATCTTCTATATCCTTACGGCTTACTTGTTTATGCTGGTCGATAAGTTTGATTATCATATCCATGTAGAATTTTTCATCTAAACCTTTATTACGGGTATATTCAGCCTTCTTCCCAGTTTTTCCTGCAATAGCCTTTGCAATGTAGAGAGCATTTTTCTTGCCTTCCACAAGTTTGTGCTTTCTCAGATAGGCTATCTCTTCGTTTGTCAATGAACGTTGCAACTGTATTCTGTTTAGCATCTCAATGTCTGTAAGACTGAGCGTGCGATCTTTTGACAATAGCATTGCATAGTCATTATTCAATACACGACCAACGATAGTTACCTTTACCTTGTTGTCCGACAAATCATAATCCGGCATAGGAAACAGTCGTTGTCTTTGCAAATTAAACATTCTTTTGATTCCACTACCTATAGTATCTACCATGTACAGCTCTACCATAGCATCCACAAGGAATTTGTTTCGATATCTTTCTTCTGGTGCATCTGCAGTGAGTACATTCTTGATGGATTCAGGAATGAAGCTTCCAAGATTTGTAAAAAGTAATCTATCCTCTGTTTCTATCACGTTTATCATACCATGGCAAGAATAGTCTTGATGGGCTATAGCATTGTTCAGTGCTTCTCTTATGATGAAAGGGTCATAAGTATCTAGTTCTTCTGGCGTCAACGATAGTAACTCAGGATTAATGTATCTGTATTTCAGATTACGTATCTTTCCAAAAATTTTATCTACTGCTATTACAAATGGGCAAGTTTCTATTTGAAAATCACGATCAACACCTGCTACATCTTTTAATATCCACCTTATCCGTGCCACAGCCGGTGAAATGAGATATTCACTTTCAGGCTTTCCAAGAAGTAAAATTGCCGTATTAGTTATTTGCCCTTTTATCGTGATTCTTGCTTTGTTTAAGAACGTTATATCATCCCAACTTTGAATCTCTTCACGCAAATGTTCATGTTTACTAGCATAGAACTTGCGAGCTTTTGCAATGGCTTCTGTATCTAGATCACTAATGCTTGCATTCTCTATGATTTGTGCACTCCAATCCACTTGCGATGAATAGATGCGTCGAAGATATTCCGGAAAATCTTTAAGTTTTGTTAGATTGCTGCCGATACGTACATAAGCCTCATTCTTGAAGTTTGTAGGTTCACCCACAGCCGCAGGAATAATAAACATCACTATATGATTATCCTTATAGTCGAATTCTTCTATATCAAATGTAACCTTTGGGTTAAGGTTTTTGCGAAGCCATAACTCATAATCCTGATTATTTATCTTTTGCTCGGGCATTCGCAGGTTTGTTCCTTTTAGGTTCCAAGTTCCATCTTCCACGCCAAGAATAAGATAACCATAAGGCTTATCTTTCAAGCATGCTGAGTTAGAAAGACCTGATATATATTCTCCGACTCTTTCGTATGTAATGCTACTATGTGATTCACTGATGTTTGTCTTAAACTCAAGCCATTCGGTTTCACCAGCTTCCTTGCGTTGCCGTGCGATACTCAGTAACTCTTCTAATAAGGATATTTGTTCGTCTAATGTGCGCATATCATTATTTTATATGATTATCCTCAATTGGGTGATTTTCTTCAATCATAGATTGGTCTATAGGACACAGCCGCAACAACTAGCCTGTCAAAAAGTCTGTCACCAAATGATCTTCGGTTGAACTTCCAGCAGAATTCATCCAGATAACTCTGAAGGAACTCGTCTTTGATGCCATGATACATATCAAGCAAAAGTGACT
>NZ_BAACAN010000038.1:0-13989 GCF_054687055.1 Segatella asaccharophila
TGCCTAAGCCAATAGCCGCAGACAGCATACCGCAGCCTGCTTATTCTTTTATTGTGTCAAAACAAATAAGTTAAACCTGAATAGCCGATTTATAGGCTGTTCGCAATAAAAACATTTTCGAATGAAATGTTTCAGATTCTTCACACAAATATTCCTTCAATGCTGAGCAAATGACTTGATATTCTTCTCTGTCTGTACTTGCTAATGGGTACCCATAAGCTTCATGCAGTTCCTCCTGTTTTCTGATATAGTGCATCATGGTACTTTCAATGTCAAACCATGCCTCATTATCTTTAGCATCGACAAGAGCCCTTAACAAGCCATTACGGCTCAGCATGAGCGCATTATTCTCTATCTTTTCTTGCCAAACCTTATTTTTTGCAAAGTCAGAGTATCTTTACTTCATGCCCAAGTCAACATCGAAGCCATTGCCAAGTATCAATAATCTTTTATTGTTGTAGCTATTCATATAGAAGAGTAATAAAGTTAGAATGGAAATTAACTGTTGGGGAACTTCTTCTTATATTCATTTTCAATGAAATTTAACTCTTCCTTAGTATAAAGAAATGGAGTAGTTCTTAGGAAATGGCAACCCTTAGTTTCAAGTGCTTTCTGAATTCCTACTTTTGGGACGGTCAATTGCTCATTTCCGATTACAATATCCAATGAGTCCAAACCATATATTTTAAATTTCCTCATAGCCCAAATCTTATCAGCCATAGGATCGTAAGGAAAAAGTAGGGAGCCTCCACCGGTTGCAGCAAATATTTTGTATGACCAGTCTCTGTTCTGAATGAAACGAAAGCACTTGGGATGATTAATAATAGTGTTAAAATTATCATTTTCATTGAGCTTTATTGTATAGCCCCGCTGCTCATTAGGTCTTCTTAATGCTTCCATTCCAACCGGCCATATATCTCTGTTTTCGCCTTCGTTAGCCCCATTTATCATAGGTCCTAAGACATCAAAATAGATGCAACCAACAGAAACACAATCTTCAACCGGGCGATACATTCTCGTGTTGGAGTCATAAGTAGTAGTTGCAAAAAAAGCTGCCACTAAAGGACTATTGGTCATGTCAAGCATCTCGGTCTCTATTCCATAATGCTGCGCTAGCCCTAAATAATTAACGAACAAACTTGCCTGTTTCAATTCTTTAACCTCAGGATTTTCCGCTAATATATGCTTGAAATCTTCGATTTGGAGTAATCGTTCAATCTTCTGTTCTTCGGTCCAGCTTCTTCTATACAATGATGGCTTGCATACGTCGTAGTAATATCTCTGACCTCTGTAAAGAGGGTAGTCTGGCATTGGAAAGTAGGCACCCCAGTTATCCTTAATCATCATCACCTGAAACATTGGAGATGCATATGCCAATGTATTGATTTGAGACCAACCACTTTTGTGGAGATGCTCAAAAACCTTATTGATATCGGGGAATAAGTAATTTGGATTATCTTTCAGTTTTTCCTCTTCAGATTCTGTCATAACCGATTGGCGGAATTAAAGCATGAAGGAAAAGGCAGGGCAAGAAGTCGTATATACATTTAATTTTCAACCACTTATGCCGTTTATCATTTATATTACCACATGATCCGAAATTACCAGCACTTTGGTTATAAGCTTTCCAGTACTATGGAAATGGGCTTTCCAGTGCTATGGAAATATGCTTTCCAGTACTATGGAAAGGGGCTTCCAGTACTATGGAAATATGCTTTCCAGTACTATGGAAAGGGGCTTCCAGTTAGCGGTGATATTAGATGAAAATTAATTCCGCCAACGGATTGTCATAATATGTATATATTAAGCTGCAGTCTCCTAATAATTTCCTAATATAATAAGAGAACTTTCCTCTATCTTATGCTGCACTGCACTCTATACTTCCCGAAGTCATGCTCGTCAAGTGCCAGCTCGATAGGTATCAGATGAGAGTTGGTAGTATGCTCGGTAAGGAAGTACTGACGCTTGGCACGGCATGTGGCGGCAAAGACGTGGGGGGCGATGGTGGGGTCGTGGAGGGTGATGATGCGACTATAGTTCATACGAACTTGGCGGAGGTACATGTCATAGAACTGGGCGGTCATGGATAAACCTAATGTCTTGGAATCCTCAAGCAACTGGAGGGTCACAAGCAGGCTGTCAATGACCTTGGGATTGCCCACGGAAGTAGAGGAAATACCCTTGGGATTAATACGGTATAAGTACACGTCATCGGGAATTGTCACCATCTTAGTGCACATGCTGTATAAAATGAAACAGAAGAGGGTGTCTTCGAACCAGTAGCCTTCAGGGAAACAGATGTGCTCGAACTTAGTAGAGCGGATGACTTTACCCCAAGTCCTTTTTGTCATTCAAATAGAGTGGTACGTCACTCACCTCTATCCGCTTAGATAGTATCGCACATAAGCCTTTTCTCACCTCGTCCTTTGGCAAGTGAAAGACAGAGACTAACTTATTGATGGACTTGAGTAGGAATGAGAGTATATCCATTTGTTTGTTCGTCTTATTCTGCTAATACCGTCTTCAACCAGTTATCCATCCTAAGCTCAGACATGTCAATCGGTTGTGGAGGAGTCTTCAGCCAGGCGGCATCAAGATGAGGATGTTTCTCATCAATGATGAATATATTTGTCGGATTATAGAAAGGCTCATCAATGATACGCTTGTTAGTCGTAATGAGCTTCTTTCCTTTAGCCAAGGCTGTTATCGCATTGATAGTCAGTCCTTGTCTGTTAGCATGAGACAAATCGATAATAATTTTGTCATTCTGCTGCTTCTTTTCTACCTCATTCAATGGCATTGCTTCCGGGTGCATGAAGTCGTTTTCGCAATATGCCTCTACAAGTTTCTCGTATTTGTTCTTAATGCCAAAATACCTATTCAACCTTGACCTGTGATTGGAGTATTTCAGATATAAGTAGCTGTTCAGATGGTGAACTTTTGAGAACTGTGCAATATATGATAATATTGATGGACGGTTGTAAACATCCACATTATTGCTAAGATTGCCGATAAAGTTCATATCATACTCGCATTCGGCATAGGGCACCGTAGCATCACTAACATAGAAGTCTGGCTGATAGATGAAACCGTATTTTTTACTGTCATCCCTGTCGAAGCTATAAATCTTGTCGAAAAGGTGAAAGTAATCTTTATAATACGACATAATACCATCTACACTATCCCAGATGAAGAGAACGGTTCTTATATTCGGATTTCTCTGCCGTAACCATGTCATGAATGATTTCTTAAACGGCGTAATGGGCATACAGAGAAAGATGTCAAAGTATCGGTCACTAATTTCTTCCTTCAGCTTCTCTGTCCATTGCATTCTTGCTCTTGGATGTTTTACAATAGCAGGAATCCTCCTTCTATTAAATTTTCCTCTCCATGAAGCTTCCAGCCATGCCACATCGTGGAGATAGACATCCTTAGCGCCCATGCTAAGTAGTGTTTCTTTAAGAGCGACATCATAGCCAAAGAACTTCTCGCACATGAGGAAGATGCGCTTGCCCTGAATGCTGTTGTTACTGTTGTCCATTGGTAATGTTGGAGCTACTTGATAACAATGCCATCATTTTTCATTCCAGCCCTTACTGCATCAAAAGCAAAATCTTCTGGCGCAGGAGCACTATGTCTTCTGAAGCCATGAGAAAGCCGAAAAGATAATGAAGATTTTAAAATGTTTATCCTATCCTTCAGCGTGTAATCCTGCCATGATTTCTCATTAGGCCATTCGCTCTGTTTATCATATCGAACTCTAAAGTTACGTATGTAAGCATAAATCGATAATAGAGGCTCAGAAAGATAACCATATAGCCTCTTTTGTCTGGAATAAGAAGACAACCTAACATACTTTTCCATCTCAGAAAATATCTCAAACTGCCATCTTGCAAATTCATCAAAGAGCTTTTTCTTTATTATAAACATGTTGAACGGCGAGAACATATTACCTCCAAGATATTCCAATGCTTTGCTGAAGTCCTCAGGATGCACTTTCCTTAAACACATTAAGAAGATGTAGTAATCCTCTCTGGAGGTCCATAACATTAAACGAGTTGCAAGGTCAATGCTTTCTTCCAGCCTTTCTACTTGAAGTACATCAGCATGATTTCCAAGGATTGTATCAATATTTTCGAAAGTTACAAGATGCTTAAAATAGCGTCTATAATGGCATAATCCTATATACTCGACATCCTTTAAATTTTTCCACGCCCAATACTGGGCAGTAAGTTCTGAATAGTTGCCATTTTTACTACTAATGTTGTCACCGGTTGCATCAGTAATAAAACCGAGGTCTAATTCAGGATGAAGGGCCTTACCGACTTGAATCGGTGTATACACTTCATCTTGATAAACCTTAGCAGGCTTGTGACAAGCCACTAATATTTTTACTTTATCCATGTTTATAACTGTCACTAAATTTCAAACAGAGTTTTGCTTTTACATCAGAGATGTCTTCATCTGGACATCCTCCTTTTCTTAACAGAACTTTAAAAACTACATACGGTGGAATCTGGTTACAAACTAAGAATCTGCCTGACTAACAAAACATATTTATTACCCATATCAATATGGTTTTTACATATATAAAATCTTCATAACTTTCTCGATTATCGGTGCCATATCGTAATACTTGTATTCTGCGAGACGACCACCGAAGATGACGGCCCCATCCTGACCTTCCCCCGTAGGGAAGGAAAGTGCAGCAGCTTCAGCGCGATACTTGTCGGCGAGAGAATTATTGGCATCATCGTTGACAGGGTAGTAGGGTTCCATGCCATCCTTGTACTCGGTGGAATACTCTTCACTGACAACGGTCTTGGGATTTTCATAGACTTGCTGACTGAACATCTCAAAATGCTTGTGCTCAATGACACGGGTATAGGGGACATCATGGGAAGTGTAGTTGACTACGGCATTGCCCTGATAGTTGGGTGTGTTTTCTATGCGAGTCTTGAAGGAAACTGTGCGCCAGTCGAGTTTGCCATACTTGTAATCGAAGAATTCGTCTAATCGACCCGTATATACCAAAGTATTAGCGGCCTCCCCAACCCCCTCCCGTAGAGGGGCTTTTGCTGCTAACCAAAGAGCCATTTTAACCTTGGCCTTTACCTCTTCTGGGTCTGCTATTACTTCTTCGTTCTTAAGGCGAAGAATGGTGAAGCCATAATCTTTCAGAACTTGTGAACGGAGGTTGTCTTCTATTTGTTGTTCTTGAGTGAAATGATAACCACCGTCAATCTCAACAACAAGTTTACCTTCTAATGATACGAAATCAACAATATAGTTATCTATGACATGTTGACGACGGAACTTTACGCCAAATCCGTTACTACTTGCCATTTTCCAAAAAGCATCTTCAGCTTCTGTAGGATTCTTCCTATTTTCTTTAGCTCTATCCTCTAGCATCATATAACTTATAGGATCTGCCGTCTGTCTGTATCCGCCCTCAGATAGTTTCAGTGAATATTTGGCTTTATTTAAAGGAATGTCAATACCTACCAAGCAATCTATACCGCTGCTTTCTCCCTCCCTTCGGGGGAGGGTTGGGGAGAGGCCTAAGCCTTCTATCAACTTATTGTACCCACCGATAGGAATACCTTGGTAGGAATCATTAAAGTAGTTGTTATCAAATACTAACCTTACAGGCAGGCGCTTGATGATAAAGGCGGGGAGCTCAGTACATTTACGACCCCATTGCTTCTCTGTATACTCTTTAATCAGCGTATAGAAAATATCCTTGCCTACAAGACAAAGTGCTTGCTCTTCAAGATTCTGTGGCTCACGACCATTAAGTGCAGCTACCGCATCTCTCTTTTGCTCATCAATCTTAGCTTTTGCCTCTTCCGGTGTTGTGGCTCCCCACATCTGGTAGAACGTGTTCATGTTGAACGGCAGATTGTAGAGCTTCCCATGGAAGTTAGCAACAGGAGAGTTGGTGTAGCGATTGAAAGGTACAATGGAGTTCACGAAATCCCATACTTCCTTGTTTGATGTGTGGAAGATGTGTGCACCATACTTATGTACATTGATGCCCTCTATGTTCTCGCAATAGACATTGCCGCCCAGTTGTGGTCGTTTGTCTATCACCAAGCATTTCTTCCCCTGCTTGTGTGCGAAATATGCGAATGTGGCACCAAAAAGGCCGGAGCCAACTATGAGATAATCGAACTTCTTTATTGACATGATAATTTCCTGTAATTTATTTAGATGGTTTTATCATCTGTTTTATTTTCTTACAGATATTATAAATGAAGGGAGAATACATCATTAATCTGAGTTCTGCCTTTTTCCTAGAAGGTATCAACTTCCTATAGTCTTTAAATTTATTATCGAAAATGGCAAGTTCATTTCCCCGAGCAACTTCTATGCGATATTCATAGCGTAGGCAAGCCATTTCAATATCCTTTTTATATTTGAAGCATGTAAGTTTATTCAATGCTTGTAAACCTTTTATTACCCTAAGCGTATTATTTATAAGTTTTTCTTTGTTCTTTTTCAAACTTGAATTGTATCCACCTGAATCTGTTCTGTAATAACCAGTAATTTGGTCTACAAAATAGCCAGGACCAGATAAAAGGCAAGAGAGGAGTAATGGCATGTCTCCATATGGAAAATCTTTTAATTCATTTGATTGTAATCTGTCACGTACGGAAAACATATCATGACGGATGAAAAAACTTGATGTGTGGAAGCACCATTTTCCAAAGTAAAATTCTGTATGCGTTAATGTTTCAACATTTACGATTCCTTCTTTAACCATTGAGCCAAATGGAATAGTTGCTCCTAATGAATTCCCATCACGATCTGCAAAAGTTACTTTGCTTAAGCATATAGTGCATTCAGGATGCGATTCCATAGCGTCGTATTGTAATTGTAATTTGTGAGGATTAGTCCAGAAGTCATCACCTTCACAAAACGCAATATACTTACCTCGCATATGTGCTTCCATGATTCGATTCAGACTACCATCATGTTTTGAATATTGATTTTCTATCTCGAAAATCGGCTTGATAATGTCTGGATATTTCTCAGCATATTCATGAATTATTTTCGCCGAACCATCTGTTGACGCATCATCATGAACAATTGCCTCGAATGGAAAATCAGTTTTTTGCATTACGAAGCCATCCAAGCACTGACGCAGATATGGGGCATGGTTGAATACTGTACAATGAATTGAAACGATAATATTGTCTTCCATTTCTATTTATGTGAAATTTATATTACAATAATTAATTCTTTATTTATCACAATCGCTTTATTACCGTCGATATTTGATGTCTATCTAATAGATAACACTAAACACAATTATCTTTCTATTTATTACTTGCTATCAAGAAATCAATTACCATTTTTGTAAAAACACATACACTAAATATTCGCATTAATTTTCCATAAAATATTTCGTTTCAATTCTTTCAGAAAAAGCAATAGGACTTGGTATCTTTTCACTTCGGAAACAGTTCAAATGAGCAATAATGAAATCATACCCCATATTACATGAAAAAGCTATACCAGCCGAAAAACGAGGATTTATATCTAGCAAATAATAACTATTTGAACTAACGATGAATTCCATATTGATAACTCCCTGTATATTTAATTTATACCCTATATAATCTACAAGAGCTTCTAGCTTTTCATCATGAAATATTCGTACTGTTATACCTGCACCGTTCTTAGTACGAAGTAATTCTTCACGAGGTACACAAAATTCCGAATCACTTTTCACGTCTCGGACAAAATCTACAGTACAAATTTGACCTTCAATCTTAGGTTGAAAAACATAAGATTGAAGGCTCTCTATTGCTTTTAATTGCACTCTGTTCCGTAAATAATGTAGACCTTCACTGCTCCTTCCTTTGATGGGCTTTGCCACACACGGAAACATCAATTTTGAAAGATCATCTTTATATGTATATGTAGGAATTGAAAGAACCTTTTTATCTTCCTTGAAAAAATCATATAAAGCCAGTTTGTTCCTAACAACAGATAAAGTTTTCCGAGAAGAAAAGCAGATAACAATTCCCGCCTGCTTAAACACATAACGGTTTTCATTAATAATATCTATTTCTACATCCGTTAAGGGAAATATATACCTGACATCATTATCTATAGCTAAATTAAGAAGAAATGGTATATATTCTTTGGTATTGGCATAAGGAGCCTGTGCAAATACGTCACATTGGGAAGCCTCATAATGCCAACTTTTAGGATATATATCACAACCAATTACTTTACAACCAGCTTTATGTAATTTATGAATTATACATAAAGCAGACATGGAACCAATCGCAGTTAATAAAATATTCATGATATTTAGTTAGTATATGTTCAATTAATGTTCAATCCCTAATAAACAGGGCAATTCAGGGTATCCTTAATTTTTAATTCTTAATAAAATTCCCCTTCCGGACTGCCTATTATCTAGACTTATAAGATGTCCCACGAGAGTCTTATAGAACGATTTGTCGTATGAACGATAAAGTCCTATATCCTTAATGAAGTATACAATCTAAAACTCTTTCCACATCTTCATCACTCAACAGATGGTGCATTGGCAGACAAATGACGCTATCTGACATTTTATGTGCATTCGGAAGATTATTCGGAGACGCACTCGGGAGACCCCGATAGGTTGAAAAATCACTGATCAGTGGATAGAAGTAACGACGTGCGAAGACATTCTTGGATTTCATTTTCAAATACAGTTCGTCACGTGTCATACCATATTTTTCAGCATCAACAAATATGGGGAAATAGGAATAATTATGTTTGACACCGGGTATATCATCGAAAAAGCTAATACCTTCTACCGATCGCAAGGCCTTCCTATATTTAATAGCAACCTGATGACGGGCTTCTATGGCTGTATCTACTTGTTTTAGATTCAACAACCCGTAAGCAGCCCGTATTTCATCCATTTTACTGTTAATACCAGGTCCAACCACAGTAACTTCATCTGCAAATCCGAAATTCTTCAGATGATCAATACGCTGTTTTGTCTTTTCATCATGCATAACCATTGCTCCGCCTTCAACGGTATTATACACTTTAGTAGCATGAAAACTGAGTGTGGACAGGTCGCCGGCATTGAGAATACTCTTTCCATTGACTTCTACGCCAAAAGCATGGGCTGCATCATAAATCACTTTCAGTCCGTATGTATCTGCAATTTCCTGGATACGCTTAGTATCACATGGATTGCCATAAACATGTACCGGCATGATAGCTGTGGTCCTTGGTGTAATCGCAGCTTCTATCTTTTCAGGATCTATATTACCAGTCCGAGGATCAACATCAACAAATACAGGCTTGATGCCATTCCACCAGATAGCATGGGTTGTAGCGACAAAACTGTAAGGTGTGGTAATTACCTCTCCGGTAATTCGAAGGGCCTGCAAAGCCGTAATCAATGGCAGAGTCCCATTAGTAAACAAACTGATATATGGAACTTTCAGATAGTCGGCAAGTGCTTCTTCAAGCTGATGATGAAAATGACCATTATTTGTAATCCACCTGCTTTTCCAAATTTGTTTAAGCAGTTCATTCAATTCTTCCAAATTGGGAAGTAAAGGTGACGTTACTGTTATTTTCTTATCACTCATAATTTTATGATTTAAATTATTTTCTTTTTATTAAGGAAAAGACTGATTTCAGTTCTGAAAAATGCAAAATACGGCTAATGCCCAGATAAAATGTAGCACCTGCTATCACATCCACTAACAATCGAGCAACATTGCCGGTAACAAAATGGTTGATGACAGCAATCAAGATATACATTGCCAGACATAGAATCAATGTCGGCAAAAGGTCTCTCATCTGCTTGATAAAGCCCAAACCTATCAATTTCCCGGTATAACAGGTATTGATTAGAAGGGATAATATAGAATTTAAAATCTGTCCATAGCACATGACAAGAAGGCCGAACGGAGCAGTAGCACATAAAATAACAACCCCTAAAATTTCCTTTATGATTTCCAGTCTTAGAAACAGATCGGAACGCCCTTTTACCTCAAGTAAATTCAGATTAATGGCATGTATCGGATACCACATCATAGCAAAACACAATATTTGTAACAGTTGTGCGCAATAGTCCCATTTACTTCCGAGAATGACATGTACCAAAGGGGCAGAAACTGCTGAAAGACCAACCATCAGCGGGAACACAATAAATGCAGAGATTTTCAAGAAACGCCGATAAACACTTTTCAAATGTTCTTCATCATTCCGAATTTCACAAAGTACTGGATAGGTCACACGCTGAATGACACCAGTAAGATTTGAAGATGGAAAGGAAGAAAACTGCTGTGCCCTGGTATAATGTCCCAGTTTTGAAGGGGCAAACAACTTTCCTATTACAAGTGTATATAGATTTTGATATATTGTATAAATTAAACCTGAAACTAACAGCTTAGATCCAAATGCGAACAATTCATGAAAGGACTGCCAGGAAAACACACGTTTCGGACGCCAGCTTGATAGCACCCACAAAAGTCCCGTGTTTACTCCTAAATTAACCAGTTGCTGAACCACCAATGCCCACACGCCTGCGCCATGATATGCTAAGGTTATTCCAATGACACCAGACATAACCGCGGCAGATAAAGAGGCTTTAGCCTGTGTCTTAAAATCTATTTTTACAGTTAATAAAGCTCGTTGGACTACTGCCAGAGAATTGAATATAATTCCGAGACAGACAACCCGCATAACCGGACAAAGTTCCGGAGTGTGATAGAATTTGGCAACTAACGGAGCAGAAAGAAAAAGGATGAGGTATAATAAGCCACTGACAATAAGATTAAAATAGAAGACTGTACTGTTATCTGTCTCCGTTCTGTCTGTTTTCCGGATCAGTGCCTGAGAGAATCCACTGTCTATGAGAGATTGTGCTATCGCCAGGAAAATGGCAAGCATGCCGATGATCCCATAATCGTGAGGAGTAAGCAGACGAGCCATGACGATCATGACTATAAATTGAACCCCCTGGACGGAAAATCTTTCTACCGTACTCCATATTACCCCCTTTTTTGTTTTTTGTTTTAATGAATCAGACATGGTTCTATTTACAGGTTATACGACCTAATTTTCTATCTAAAAAATTTAATGTCCACTTTTCAATTGAAATGATTCTCAAATGATCAATGAGAATACAAATTATGAATACCATCATTACACTAAGAATTGATATCCAATATATATTATCAGATTGATACTGACCAACATTATTCAACATATCCTTCCATAACCATTGCCTCATCGTATCACTATTGGCATGAATACATAAAACACCAAATGTGCTTGCACTGATAGTGTTAATTAATCTGCTCTGCCTGATCTTCAAGTCTTTAAAATACATAAAAGAACAAACAGCAGTAAAAATCGCAAAAAAAACATTAGAATCAGAAACTAATCTATATGGAACAAGTTTAATACCGATAATCTGATGAAGTTCTATCAGCATCAAAACACTTGCTATAGATAATACTACAGATAACAGTGTTATCTCTCCCCATTGACGATTTGTAACTTTCGGTATAAATCCATATATTCTTATATATGATGAGATAAAATACAAAACGCAAAACCATGAAACGTAATTCATTACGACATGACATTTAGGAGCAGTACCAAAAAATGTGTATAATATTAAACATAGTATAACCAATCGTTTATGCATTGGCTTATTCATGTTCCTAATCAAAATATTCAGAAAAGGTATAAAAAGATAAAACATTAAAAAACAAGAAGTAAAATCGCTGGAAATATCATAAACAGGAATGATAGCCTTAATGAAAGATTTTACAGAGAAAGACTCATAACCACTTAACAAGAAGACTAAATAGATAACTACATTATAAAATTCGACTTCTAATATTAATTTTAGAAATTTTCGAATAGTAATTTCAGACTTACACATGAAATAACCCGTAATCAATACAAAACAGTTTATACCCGTTTTGCCCCACATACCGAAGAGATATAAATATATTGCCCTTCCAGATACCGGATTATTTGACATGACTTGTAACAAACCGGAATTTACAACATAATGATGTGCTACGATAAGTAGCATAACAATTATCCGATAAAGTTCGAGATTTGATCTTCTCTCTTTCTTTCCCCCCCTGAAACTGTAGGTGTATGGTAGCATAATGGTATACCGAAATGGTGCATTATGGGGTAGCGAAATGGTGCATTTTGGTCACTGGCAGATTGTGACTTCAATCATATACAATAGTCCTATTCATCTCTACCCTCTCCAAACACGGCTCCATTCTCTTCGCCTTCATCCATCAATCTTTGCATGGCGGCCATCATCCTCAACTGTTTGGGTGACGGCGGTTTGACTCCGCGCTGAGCCAGATCAAGATAGGCGGGAAGTTGACAATCAGGAGTTCCTGTTTGTTGAGTATGCTGAGGATATTGATCGGATTGGTCATCATGGCAACGGCTACCCGGTGGACGGTCTCGGCTTTCTTCAGGTTGGGACTGACATAAAGGTCGAGTTTCTTGCAGATCTGCAGGAGCACTGCCTTAGTCTGGACGGCTAAAATATCAGGAAATGAGATGCCGGAGGTAAATGCCGTATTATCTATAGTAATCATAATGGTGAAATTGTGGTTTGTATCAGATTGATGTCCATACCCTGTCAAGTATGATTTCCGTCCGTTAAATCAGGTCACTGACACTCGCCTGCTGAACCAATTGTATATAAAGATCTCTGGTCATCAAGAAAGTAGGAACGACGGACAGGTTACATCTTACGGCGATCTTCTTCAGATTACACTTAATGTTCTGACGCTGCTGAATGACTTTCCGGAGGGCCTCCTTCCGACTGCGGGTAGTGACGAAGGGAAAAATATAGGAGGTTTCCGACGGATAGCGGGCGGCGATTGCCTGCATCTGTGGATCCCAGCAGACTGTTCTCGTAGGGTTTCCCCATGTATGTGAAATATAGGTAAGCATACCGTCTTTGAGATTACTTTTCTTGAGAAAGGCGATGTCGGTAAAACTCATTCCATGGGCATAGATAGAAAAGAAGAACAGGTCACGGGCATAGGCCTGGGATGAGGAAATACCGGTAAAGTCAAAATGACGCAGGCGATGAAGTTCCTCCCGGGTAAGCAGCGGCCGGTCCTGTTTGGGAACGGTTGCCTTGTTGACCAGCCGAAAGGGATTGCGACGGGCTGTCTCTCCTTCCTTGACGGCCTGCCTGAAGATGGTACACAACTGAGCGAGGTAGAAGACTACAGTAGAGTGCTTGAGTCCCCTGTCATACAACCAGGATTCGTATTTCTTTACCAGCTCCTCATCAATTTCATCGAAGGACAAATCATCCTTGTCTAAAAACTGGAGGAAGCTGTGCAGGGTTACTTCTCGGTTGTCGGCTACCAGATACCTGCCTGACTGGTTCAGTTGCCGGATCCATTGATGGGTAAAAGTCGCGAAAGTCATAATTCAGCTATTATAATGTTATCATATTCCTCTCGGGGTCACTAAGATCACCGTAATTCGCATCCAACATACTTTTCACTTCCTCAAACTGCTCCTTATGTACGCCGCCAATCGCCACGACCATATCACCCATCTTCATGACGAGTTTACGGTCACGGGCAATGCGGATAAGGTAGCCTTCCTGACCTTTCAGAATGCCCGTAAGCACCCGTAGTCTGACATTCCCTTCTGCATAGTGCCCGATGGGATGCTGCAAGATACGGATCCGCGTGGGATCATCTTTCATGATCTGCATGAATGGCTGCATCTGGTAATTGGGAATGACCGCCGGGACACCGGTGTTGCAGTCCCTGACCAGATGGAGAAAAGGAAAATTCTGATGCAAATATTGTTGAAGATATTTCGTACTGCCCTGCAGGAAGACAAAACCACTGATTGAGGGTTTCTCTATCTTTTTGACGCCATGTCTGGCTTTCTCATAAAAAACGGACCGATGGACAAAGCAGCGGCAACTCCCATCTTTGT
>NZ_BAACAN010000039.1:0-13606 GCF_054687055.1 Segatella asaccharophila
CTGAAAAGGAGACTTCTTGCTTCTGATTCGCCATATCTAAAGGATTAAAGGATTTATACTGTGGCAAAGATACAAAAAATCCCTTTTCATTCCCTTTGGCGAAAGACAATCATGTACGTTTCATAAAGAAGTGATAACGGGTTTACAGCTGCCAACGTGTTGGGATCACCACTTCCATTAGTCCAGTTCCAGTAACCGTTAAATGTGTTATCTGTATTGTATACGGGTTTTGTCGGGTCATAAAAAGCAGCAGAACTGATAGCGCTGGCATCAGCATAATGTGTTGTATTAATGGTTCCTTTTACATTAACATCCACACTTAAGTGATCTTGGAAGAATTTGGGACTTAAGTTGATGGATCCGGTATAACGGTTATACATGGAGGTCTTCAGTGTACCTCGTTCTTTGTTATATCCTAATGAAGTACGGAAAGGCAGAAATCCTGCTTTCCCTGCAATGCTTACATTTTGATCTGTGCCTAATCCTGTCTGGAATATCTTATCTTGCCAATTCGTGGATTGATCTGGGTACTCGTTTAATATATTCCTTGCTGCATCACCTAAAGTTGTTCCTGCTGCATATTGGTTTAGCACAGTTTGACGAAAAGAGTCTGCGTTGAGCACTTTGATTCGTTTGTAAGGATCTTGTGCAGAGGAAGTTCCTGAATAGCTTATTTTTATTTTTCCAGAAGTTCCTTTCTTGGTAGTAATGATGATCACACCGTTTGATGCGCGTGAACCGTAAATGGCGGTAGCTGATGCATCTTTTAATACAGTGAATGTGGCAATATCATCAGGATTGATTGTGGCAAGGGCATTTGGTGTCCCTGGTGCAGCATCGTTTGATACAGGGATACCATCAATTACAATTAGAGGGTCGTTGGTTGCATTCAGTGATGCTCCCCCACGGATTCGAATAGTGCTTCCTGAACCGGGAGCTCCATCACCTGGCTGTACAAACAGACCAGGTACTTTTCCTTGTAGTAATTCCTGTGGTGAGGTTATTGCGCCCCGATTGATGTCTTCTGCTTTTATCGCTACGACAGAACCACTCAAATCTGATTTCTTTACTGTTCCGTAACCGATTACGACAACGTCATTCAGCATCTTCTTGTCTTCTTTCAAAATGACTGTCATTTGAGGTGAAGCTTTGATACTGATTTTTTGATAACCAACATAGGTAATTGTCAGGTTTGCACCTGCATTTGTCTTGAGAGTAAAATCTCCATTCAAATCGGATACTGTGCCGCCATTTCCATCGGCAATACGTATGGTTGCGCCGATGATAGGTTCGCCGGAAGTATCCTTGACATGTCCGTTGACAGTGATCTGCTGTGCAAAAGCACTGACGGAGAGGAGGAGTCCGCATAATAATGCAAACATCCTTAAAGGCATTATAAATTTAACCTGATTCATCATTTTTTGGTTTTTAATGTTAAGGTTGTTTCCCATTTTGTTCTTTCAATATTGGACGGTCAATTATAGATAACACAATTTACAATATGGAACAGAAACATGCTATGTATCGGAAATGTGTTTAGGAGGCTTTAAATATTTAAAAAGCGTTCGTTCTACAGGTTTCGTCCCTTCTTGGAATAAGTGTCCTTCTATCTTTTGAATTCCAATGCAAAGTTAAATTCTTTAACGGTGCTTAGTAGCCATTTTTAAGTTAAAAGCGTTGTTTGTACTATGCAAACGTTTACACATCAGGACATGCTTCCTTGCGGAGGAGAAGCGAAAATTTAAGACTTCTTCACAGGATCCTGTATATTCTGATGTTGATCAGGATACTAGGATAAGAATGGTATTGAATTATTCACACGTTGGGAGGATACATAATATCATGTATCCCTATCAGATAAGGCGAGGCCCAAATGGTCAAGACCGTATGATTACAGGAGCAGGAGATTACCGTTGCCGTTCTACCAGTGGCGTTACGGATGGTGTTTCACAGACCGGGTACAGTCCGTAGACAGGAGGGCAAGAATGGCTCTCCTATCGGCTCTGGCAATCCCCGGAATGTCTTTACATGTCATCCATCCATTGGCAAACCCATTATATTCGGATAGAATTTCCTTTAAAACGGAAGTCGTAAATGTTCCCCTCTTATCGTTCCGGTTGGTCTGCTATATAAAGGTTCGTTCCGGCCCTTAAACAACCTGTTCATCAGTGAGTTGACTGAATCTTATCTCTAAATGGAAGGGGAATAGAATGGATAATCCTTGTTGGACTTCTGTCAGATTCTTCTGGCAGGATGGCTCTCGGAACAGAGACGGGCAGGCATGAAAAATGGTGGACTATCCTTTGTTCTGTTAAAGAATGTCCACCATCTTCTCACTTCACAGAAATAGAGTTAGTGAAGTTTCTTTTTCTTTCCTTTACCTGATGTGGTAGAGGTGGTATCCATGCTGTCAGTAGTTTCGTATGCTGGAGTATGTTTTCCTTTTTTTGCCTTTTTCGGCTTTTTGTTACCTGCTGCACCCATAATTAAATTATTTAATAAATTAGACAACGAATTATGGAGTAGACTGTCGCCAGTAAACTCTGACAGTGGCAGTTTGCTCGAAAAACATCGCAAAGTTATATAAAAATATTGAAACCTGTATCGCAAATTGGAAAATTAAACTTTAAAATTGAGAGATATATTTACTTTTATTTAGTATTCGGTGTGTTTGGCATGGCTATAGCAACGGCATAAATCGAAGGGTGAGCCCCTTCCTGTTTCCTCGTTGGTCCGGATTAGTCATCAGAGGAGGAGATGGTATATTCCTCCGGCGAATTCTTTGACAATCCCTTTCATCTCTAATTCAAAAAGCAGTGCCGTGAGTTGACTGATGGATAATCCTGTGCGTACCGTCAGAAGGTTGATCTGAAGGTCATTCGTTCCCCTTAAAACTTTGACAATCGTTTGTTCCTCCGGGGAGAGATGGGGGAAGATCTGCCGTTCTATGCCCTCATGCCGGGCTTTTACGAGGCGGGCATCCATTTCCCATCCCATTGCTTTTACGAGGTCATCAGCGCAGGTAATCAGTCCTGCACCGTTGTCCCGTATGAGGTAGTTGCATCCGGCAGAATAGGTGGCTCCTACCGGGCCTGGGAAAGCGAAGACATCCCGGCCATAACTCTGGGCAATGCCTGTGGTGATCAGTCCGCCTCCCTTTGCGGCACTTTCTATGAGGATGGTAGCGTCGGACATACCGGCAATGATGCGGTTCCGGCGTACAAAATTGATTTTTTCTGCTCGTGTCTGAGTGAGAAACTCGGTAATTAATCCGCCTTGTGTGACCATCCTGTTGGCTGTGTCGCGATGAGAGGAAGGATAAAGTTCGTCCAACCCATGAGCCAGGACGCCGATGGTTTCATACCCGCAGGACAGGGATTGCCGGTGTGCAGTGATGTCTACTCCATAGGCCAGTCCGCTGATGACAAGAAGACGGGGGCACATCGTCTTCAGGCCGGTGATCAATTTATGGATGAGATCCTGACCGTAGGATGTACAGTGGCGGGTGCCGACAATGGCGATGACACGGGCCTGGTTGAAGTCGGCAGTGCCTTTATAGAACAAGACCAGAGGGGCGTCATCTACGTCTTTCAGCCGCTGGGGGTACTGAGGATCATTCAAGGTGAGAACCTGAATACCGTGTTTCTTGTCATATTCCAGTTCGGCTTCAGCCCGTTTTAAAGGTTCATCTAAATTCTGCAGAGCTCTTATCAGATGTTGCGAGGCATCAGGGATCACCTCCTGGATGGCATCCCGGTGTGTTACTACTGCAGTAGCGGAGCCAAGTTTCCGATATAATTCCAGAAGTCCGGCAAGGGAAAAATAGTTGAGTTGGGTAAGGGCAATAGCATTCAGTTTCTCCTGGTCATTATCCATTAGGCATCTTTCTTAGGTATGAAGGGGCTGAGGGCCCGGTCATATTCTTTGCTGTATCCGATTTTTCCATTTACCAGGACCACCAGGTCCGTGACGGCCCTCAGGCAAAGCTGCTGGTCACTTTCCCGGTAGATATCCTGATGGAAGACAAAGCATGGGCCCTTCTTCTCCAGCCAGAGTTTTGAGATCATCATATCATCACAGCGTAGAGGTGCCTTATAGCGGAGCTCAACACGGGCTACCACAGGGTCTACTCCTTTCTCGTGCATCTCCTTGAAACTGAGTCCTGCCTTTGTCAGAAGGCGATGGCGTGTATGCTCTAAATAGTGTAGATAGTTTGCATTGTTTACGATGCCTTGAATATCGCATTCATAATCACGAACTTCCATTTTAGTCTCAAATGTATAAATCATATTCCTGTTCCTGTTAGAGGGCGATGCCCTGTTTGCTTAATAATAATGAGATGAGGGGATCCGGTTTTTATCAGAAAAGACGTGTCTTTTCTTGTGTATGACGACTGTGGATCCTTATAGATAATTACGGAAAGATGATCATTTTAGTATTTTTTCAAGTCGGGAAATCAGATACCTTAATAGTTTTTTTTCAGATATTCATACCCGATCCGGCAGCGCAGGCAATCTTTCTTATCACAGTATTCTTTTTTCAGTTGGATCAGTGCTTGTGAATCACCGGCATTCTGAACGTCCAGCCCCACCTGTTGCCAGATGGTAACAATACTGTTCTTTTCCGCTTTTAATTTTTCCAGGAGGTCGAAAGCGCGTTCGCAAAGGGCCTCGTTTCCCCGGTGCCGACCGTAGGCAAAGAGCATAGGGACGGCAGTATTGATCAGCAGCAGGTTGAGAGAGAAGGGGGAGAGGTGCTTTTCGCATCTTGTGCTCGTGGATCCGAACGTATAATGTGTTTCCCAATAGGGCGTTACGGAGACCTCCAGGACATCCTCCATGGCCTGGATGGAGTCCTTCTCAAGAAGTTGGCTGAGGGTTGCCTTGCGTTGGTAAAAAAGATTGGCAAGTTGTGAGATCCGGATGTAGGGGAAGTTCTGCGGTCTTAGATGGAAGAAATTCCAGAGCCGGTAATCGATCGGCTGAAGATGAAATTTCTTCGCCAGGTATAAGTATTCGTCTCTTAGTTTTGTAAAATAGCCGTCATTGAGCGCATCTTCCTGATAAGGTTTCAGTAGGGTCTCAGGATTGAGCAGTCCAGCCTGTCCCATAAAGATTGCTTCAATCTGGCAGAGGTGGTCACGATGGTGATCGACATCAGCCAGGGGAATGCTGAGAGCCCATTGTTCAAAGGCATCCCCGTTTTTCCCGAAACCGTAATTGCGGGCAAGCGTGACGAAATATCCGGCTTCCCAGGATCCATCACAGGCTTTGACTCTTCTCAGGATTGCCTCTGTCTTTTGTTCCAGCCTTTCGGTCTGCAGGGCACTCATCCATGAATGGACCATCAGCGGCGTGAGGAGGGGGATGATCCGATAGCAGGGCGGGTAGGCATCTGCGTCCAGCAGCTCGTGGTAATGCTGGCGGATGTTTTCGGGAATATCCAGTTGCATCTGTTTGAGGTAGATGCCCCGGCTGTCCCGGACATCCCGGTCAATGATATGGCATACGTGCAGGATGATGTTATCATAGCGTGGGTCTTTATCATGTCCATGGAGGTACCAGTCACTGGCTCTTTCGTGTATTTCCACGTTTCCTGCCCACAGGGTACCGCCGATTTTGATTTTGGCATTAAAGAAGTCCGGACCTTCGTTCATGTTGTGCAGCCCCGGGTCGATCACTTCAACGGCTTGTCCGTCGGTTGTCTCCAGTGGCTTGAGTGGAAACAGCCGGTGCTTCCAGACATAATGAATTAATTGCTCCATAGTAAAAGATAAAATGGTGTGTTTATAGTATCCTTGCCCTCTCAGAGGACGTGCTCGTCTTGGGAAGAGAGATTGATGAGACAAAGATACGAAAATATCCGGTAATGTGATCATCTGTTCCTGAAATGTTGTGGATGAATTGAATCTCCATGGGGCTCTTTGCTGATTTGCTTGAAGGGTTGCTGGATGAAAGTCATAGCCATCGTCACGGACTTTCACGATTACGGTCAATCGTGACCTCAATGGTGCATACAGACTTTCTCTATGGTGCATACAGATTCTCTCTATGGTGCATTGGGATAAACTCAATGGTCATAGCGCCCGGCAATGAGTATGCCTCTGGCATAAAACGGGATGGGAGAGCGGTGGCGGGCACGATCATGGAGAGGGTAGCGAATGGGATGGCTGAGGGTACCGTAGATAATGGGAAGGTGGTAAAGAGAACTTTTGGCGGGACTTTTTATTGAGGGGAGGTAATGTGGAACCTGTGGGGTAAAAAACTGACAGGAATGGCGGGCTTTTCAGATTTTCTGTTTATCTTTGTCCTGTTCTGTGCATTGTCCTCAACTAATGGGCATATTCGACGGTTATCGGAATGCTGGGGAGCGGGGACCTGATGGGGCTAACTTTAAGGGACAGATCCTTACTTATAGGGTCTTTGAGCATCGGAAGTGTGTTTTTCTAATAAAATAGAAGAGAGATTATGTATAAAGACTTTTTTATTGTAGGCTTCGGGAGTTTTATAGGTGGCGGACTTCGCTTCCTCGTTTCACGGGCTGTACAGGCGAGTGTCATCCTGACTTTTCCGTTAGGGACTTTTATTGTAAATGTCGTCGGATGCCTGCTCATCGGATTCTTTTCCGGCTTGTTTGTCAACGGAACGTGGATGTCCCCATCGGTTAAACTTTTCCTGACGACAGGCCTTTGCGGAGGGTTTACTACTTTCTCGACATTTATGAATGAAAGTGGATCTCTTCTCAGGGACAGCAACTACCTCTATACGGCTGTTTATGTATCAGCAAGTTTATTCTTCGGGTTTCTGGCCTTGGTATTGGGCATTCAATTAGCAAAATTGTTTTGATATGGAAAAAGTTCTTCGTTTCTATTTGAGTAATACAGATACCTATAAACACGGTTCTGTCTATGAGTTTATCGCCCGCTCGGCAAAGAAATCCGGACTCTCTGGAGCTACTGTCTACCGGTGCTCGATGGGATTTGGCAAGACCAGCCAGCTCCGTTCGGATAAATTCTGGGAATTTAATATCAAGCAACCGGTGATCGTGGAGATCATTGATGAAGAAAACCGCCTGCGTGACTTTGTCAAGGAGCTGGCACCGATACTGGATGCAATTCCTAAGGGCTTCCTGGTAACCTTGCAAGATGTTGAAATCCTGTTCAGGAAGCAGGGTGAAAAAAAGAATTAATCAACTGGCAGGTGATCCTTCTGCTCCCTTTTGACCTCTGTTTCGCCTTTTTGCCTTTTCAGCGTGCATATAATGATATGATTTGCTGCTAAATAAAAGTAAAAAGGAAGGCTATCTTTTGCATTCTCCTCGTTTTTCTTTATCTTTGTAGCAATAATATATTATTTAATTCTTTGTACAAAAATGAAAATCGCTTTAATTGGCTACGGAAGGATGGGACACATGATCGAAGAGATCGCCAGACAACGTGGCCATGAGATCGTATGCAAAATTGATGTTGATAATCCCGGGGATTTTGACTCACCACAGTTTGCTAGTGCTGATGTGGCTATAGAGTTCACGAATCCAACTGCCGCTTATGGAAATTACCTGAAAGCTTTTAAGCACCATGTGAAGGTGGTCAGTGGTTCTACCGGATGGATGAAAGATCATAAGGCTGATGTGGAAGCCTTGACAAAAGATGGAAAGCAGACTCTTTTCTGGGCTTCTAATTTTTCGGTGGGCGTAGCCATCTTCTCAGCGGTCAACCGCTATTTGGCAAAGATTATGAATGGCTTCCCTCAATATGATGTGCGCATGGAAGAGACACATCATGTACATAAACTGGATGCACCGTCGGGAACGGCCATTACTCTGGCTGAGGATATCATCAATCGTCTTGACCGCAAGGACAAATGGGTGAAAGGATTCCAGCATACTGCTGACGGAAAGGAAAGCGGGACGAATGATGTGGCTCCTGATGAGCTGCCGATAGCGAGCATCCGCCGGGGAGAGGTGCCGGGTATCCATAGTGTTATCTATGATAGCGAGGCAGATTGTATTACGATTACTCATGATGCACATTCTCGTAAAGGGTTTGCCATGGGGGCTGTCCTTGCTGCTGAGTATACCTTGAACCATACCGGACTACTGACAACATCTGATTTGTTCAGATTCTAATTTACGGATATACGAATTTTCAAGACCTGAAAATCAGGGAGATACCAGATTCATGCTAAGGATATTCCTCACTGGTGTTCCAGCGGGATCCCTTAGACGTTCTCGGTTCTTAAAACTTAATTCTTAACTTTATTAATAGAAGTTACATGATTGATAAGGAAAAACAAAATCTCAACATGAAGAAACAATGGACGAAATTTCTGATCGTCCTCGTCCTTTATCTGCTCTTCCTCTTTTGGGTCAAGAGTTGGTGGGGATTGATCGTTGTTCCCTTTATTTTCGATGTCTATATCACCAAGAAGATTCATTGGACCTGGTGGAAATACTCTGAGCGTCCGGTACGTTTCATCATGAGTTGGGTTGATGCGCTGGTCTTCGCTTTGGTGGCAGTCTATTTCATCAACCTGTTTGCTTTTCAGAATTATGTGATCCCCTCCTCTTCGCTGGAAAAATCCCTGTTGACGGGTGATTATCTCTTTGTCAGTAAGATCAGCTATGGCCCCCGTATTCCGGAGACTCCTCTGACCATGCCGCTGACACAGCATACGCTGCCTTTGATCCACGTGAAGAGTTATCTTGAATGGCCTCACTGGAAGTATCGCAGGGTGAAAGGTCTCGGACAGGTACAACTCAATGATATTGTTGTCTTCAACTATCCTGCGGGGGACACGCTTTGTGATAATGAGCAATATGAGAGTGCTGATTATTATCAGATGTGTTACTCTTTTGGTGAACAACTCTATGAGCAGGCCAAGGGTGCTCGCCCGGATCTTTCGAGGCTTACGACACAGCAGCAGTATAACTATTTTGCGTATGTCTTCGCCCTGGGACGGAGTTATATCAAGAATAACCCGAGTACCTTTGGGAATGTGATTCATCGTCCTGTAGACCGGCGGGAAAATTACGTCAAGCGCTGTGTCGGCTTGCCGGGACAATTCCTTCAGGTTAAAAACCGTATCGTCTATCTTGATGGTAAACCGAACAAGGAGCCGGACAATGTCCAGTATACGTACTATGTCAAATTAAAGGCTGACCTGCCAAGTGAGTTGACGCGAAAGCTGGGGATCTCCAATGAGGACCTGACCTGCCTTAACCAGAACGGCTATCTGCCATTGACTTATCGTTCTGCTGCCTATCTGAGGTCACGGAAAGACCTTGTAACCAGCATCCGGATGAATACGGACGCGGAAACGGGGGATTTGTATCCCTTGAACGCTGTGACAGGTTGGACACGTGACAACTATGGCCCGGTCTGGATTCCGAAGAAAGGGGTGACCTTAAAGTTAACGATGAAAAATATTGCTATCTATGAACGTCCAATCCGTGTGTATGAAGGCAATGACCTGGTGGTGAAGAACAATAAGATCTATATCAATGGCAAGCAGACCCATTATTATACCTTTAAGATGGATTATTACTGGATGATGGGTGATAATCGTCATAATTCTGCGGACAGCCGCTATTGGGGATTCGTTCCGGAGGATCATATCGTGGGTACTCCGATCTTCATCTGGTGGTCACATGATCCGGACTATCCTGGCTTTGGAGGAATCCGCTGGAGCCGCCTGTTCAAGTTGGTGAGCCATATCAAGTAAATGCTGAAAGATGGTGTCAAGTTCATTCTGGCGCTGCTGTTTGCCATACTGGTGATGCTGGCAGTACGTGCCTGGGCATTCACAATCTTCTCCGTTCCGGATTCCAGTTATGCTCCGGAATTCCGGAAGGGAGATCGCTGGATTGTGAACCGCTTGGATTGCACCAATCTTCATAAAGGTGATGACCTGGTCTTCCGCCAGGACTCTGTCTCTTATCCGGGACGGCTCGTTGCTCTTCCGGGAGATACCGTGATCTGGCATGGCGTGCGCTATCGTATCCCGGTGACATTCCCTCACTGTTGCGACTGCCCTTACTGTGATTACTATATGTTACAGGTCGGGAAACGGAAAGTGCTGGTGTGCAGGTACCAGTTGATCGGTAAAGCTTATCGGTTATTCCATCTGGACCTTTAGGGTTCTTGCATTTGCCTTCAGGGCTCAGGGATAACCGCCATAAGGGGCTTCTATAATGCTTGATTCTAATATGTCAAATATTGCATTGTTATCTTCGGCTTATTTTGGACCCGTACAGTGGTATCAGAAGTTGAACCGCTATGAGGAGTGCCGTGTTGAAGGTTTTGATCATTTTATAAAGCAGACTTACCGCAACCGCTGCGTGATTGCCACTACGAATGGCCTTCAGACGCTGACAGTGCCTACAGAGAAATATCCGGGGAATAAATGTCTGATGAAGGATGTCCGGATCAGTGATCACGGCAATTGGAGGCACCTGCACTGGAACGCACTTCTTTCGGCTTATGGGGAGAGTCCGTTTTTTGAATTCTATGAGGACGAGCTCCGGCCTTTCTTTGAAAGACATTGGGAGTTTCTCTATGATTTTAATATGGAAATTACGGATAAGATGTGTGAGCTGCTAGACATTCATCCGTTGATCCTTCCTACAAAGGAGTATGTCAAGGCGGAACTGACCGGTGGAAATGAGGGGATCACGGATTATCGTGAATGTATCCGGCCTAAGCATCCGGGAGAGGACCCGTCTTTTCATCCTGAGACCTACTATCAGGTTTATGACCGGAAGTTTGGTTTCCAGCCTAACTTGAGTATTCTGGATCTGCTCTTCAATGAAGGAAATGAAGCCGTCCTGTTCCTTTGATTCCTGCCGTTTTATTTGAATATCATTGTTGTCAGTTTTTCTTCAGGAAGGAGTTCCTGAGCAACTTCTTGTACCTGACGGGCAGTAATGTCATCAATCTTCTTGAACAGTGCAGCGATGTCGGTCTCTTTATTCTGATGGAGAAAATTCTTGCCGAAATCAAGGGCGAAATTCTCCCGGTTATCACTGGAGACGCCGATCTGGCCTTTGATCTGTTTCTTCGCAGCCTTGAGTTGGGTGGCTGAGAGGGGGACATGGATGACCCGGTCCAATTCTTTTCTCGTCAACCGGAGACAATGACCAATATCCTTAGGATCACAACCGAAATAGATACACCATAAACCGGTGTCACCGTAACAAGTCATTGAACTTTCTACCGTATATACCAGGCCATGATGTTCCCGCAGGGCGACGTTCAGACGGGCATTCATGCCAGGGCCGCCTAGGATGTTGTTCAGCAGGTAAAGGGGCATACGCTTTGCGTTTAAGATACTGTAAGCGCGGCAACCGACCATGACATGGGCCTGATGGGTCTTCTTATGGATGATAATCGGAGGATGAGGGCCTGATTCAGGACCCTGGAGGGTCCTGTTTAAGGTGTTACGGCTGGCAGCTGTGGCCTCGTCCTGGGAGAATTGCCTTTCCCCTGAAGTTGTCTCTTGGGAAGTATCAGGAGAAAGAGGAGATCCCCCTGCTCCTAAAGGATAGGTGGTAAAAAACTTTTCAAGCAGGCGGATGAGCTTTTTCATACTGATGTCGCCGGAAGCGAAGAAGATCGCATGGCCAGGACGATAATATTTCAGGGTAAAGGCTAATGCGTCAGCCGTCTTGAATGACCGGACAAGGTCTTCCGTCCCTAAAATGTTATGCCCTAAAGGATGGCCATGAAAGATGGTATTCTCAAATTCATCATAGATAAGTTCTGCGGGTGAGTCATTATAACTCTCTATCTCTTCACAGATAACTTCCTTTTCCTTGTCTATTTCGCGTTGGGGGAACGTACTGTGAAAGACCATGTCCGTCAGAAGATCTACAGCTTTGGGGAGGTCTTCTTTCAGAATGGTGGCATAATAAGTCGTGTCTTCTTTGTTCGTGTAGGCATTCAGGTCGCCGCCGACACGGTCAAGTCCGTTGAGGATGTTGCAGGCCTTCCGGCGTTTTGTACCCTTGAAAGATACGTGCTCGCAGAAATGTGCGAGACCTTCTTTCCCCGGGAGTTCATCACGGGTTCCCGCATCAATCTGGTATCCACAGTAGACCACTGGTGACGCTGAAGGCAGGAGGATGACCCTGAGTCCGTTGGGCAACGTATAAGTTTGATATTTCATAATTGTAGACAAATTTACAAAAAATCTCTGGTCATCATATCTTTATTCATCTTTTTCTTATTATACATGAATGTGTGAAAGGTGTTTTTATGGAAAACAGATAATCTCTTCCCTTTGCCGGAGAGGGAAGTATATTTGGAAACATGAATTTGTTTATTAGGTAAAGGAATTTGTAGCGAATAGAATGCAATAAATACAAGATCTTACAGAGCTCCATTAATTGATTTGGACGAAATAAAATCTCCGAATATTCGACTCTGCTATTAGTTTTTTTATTATATTTGCATCTAGAAACAAATATCAATTATGCGTAAGGTTGTTGGAATTGGCGAGACGGTTCTCGACATTATATTCAAAGACGGACAGCCCGTGAGTGCTGTTCCGGGCGGTTCTACACTCAATGCGGTCGTCTCTTTAGGCCGGTCAGGCATCCCTGCTATGTTTATCAGCGAAGCGGGGAATGACAGGATAGGAAAGCATATTGTCAGTTTTTTGAAGAAAAATCATGTCAATGCAGATAATGTGGTCTCTTTCCCGGAAAGTAAATCACCTATCTCTTTGGCTTTCCTGGATCAGGATAACAGCGCAGACTATATGTTCTATAAGGATCATCCCCATGACCGGCTGGAGTTTTCATATCCGGAGATCAACCGTGATGATATTGTGCTCTTCGGCAGCTATTTTGCCGTTAATCCTGTTGTCCGCCCACAGGTGGCTGGTTTTCTGGACTACGCCAGAGAACGTGGCGCCATAATCTATTATGACGTCAACTACCGGAGCTCGCATAAGGATGATATCATGAGGGTCACTCCTAATCTGTTGGAGAATCTGGGTGATGCGGATATTGTCAGGGGGAGTTCAATCGACTTCGAAGTGCTCTATAAGATGCCTGATCCGGATAAGGTGTACAATGCGGAGATCAGTTTCTATTGCAAGAACTTTATTTGCACGAATGAGAGTAATCCTGTGGTGGTCAGGGCAGAGAACCATTTCAGAAAGGTCTATCCTGCACTGGCTACGGAAACGGTCAGCACGATCGGCGCAGGGGATAACTTCAATGCCGGATTTATTTTCGGCCTGTTGAAGCATGGCATCACCCGTGAGGATATAGAACAGGGACTGACGGAAAAGCAATGGGATCAGATACTCCATTGTGCCCAGTTGTATTCGGCGGAGAGTTGTAAATATATCTCTAATTATATCTCAGAAGAATTCGGGAGAAAAATGGAAGCGGAACTTTAAGTATGCCTTGAATGGAGATAGGGACCGTTGAGGAGCCTGAGCCTCCTGTGAAAAGTTGGAAATAGAGTATTGCGTAACTATTCAGCCATACCCAAGGTGTGCCATCCTATAAAGATAGGATGGTAGCAATGGCATTGTATTGAGATTGATTGTTCTTCCATGCCGTATCGGCGATGGAATGTATAGCGAAGAAGTCATCT
>NZ_BAACAN010000040.1:0-8341 GCF_054687055.1 Segatella asaccharophila
TGAAAAGGAGACTTCTTGCTTCTGATTCGCCATATCTAAAGGATTAAAGGATTTATACTGTGGCAAAGATACAAAAAATCCCTTTTCATTCCCTTTGGCGAAAGACAATCATGTACGTTTCATATAATAATCATGTATCACGTACCACGCCTTTTTCCGCTGCCCACGGTCCGAGACCAGTCCCTTCCGGTTCCATCCATCCTGGTAGACCGGCTGGAAGCGGTTCGGGCTTCTGAAATCAAACAATATCCATGGTGATATTCCACACAGGTTACTGATATTTCCAAACATACGGAGATTATCACGGTACAGTTTCTCCTGATAATCCTCATTCCAATCATCCGCCACCGTATCCTTCCCCTCATGGCCGTACAAGGCTCCTCCCCCGAATTCCGAGATGAATACCGGTTTCCCCGGGGCCACATCCCAGCGGCAATCAGAAGGCGCTTCAGGCCACGGGGCATACCATCCCATGTACTTATTGATCCCGACCATATCCAAGTTCCGGTAGAAGCCATCATGCATGACGAACTCACCCGCCTTTTTGTCAAAATAGGCCAGGTCAAAGGCCGACGTATACAGGCGGGTCGTATCGATGCTCTTCCCCGTGCGCAGAAGGCAGGAGAGGAAGGCATTCCGCGCCGGCGTATCCCGTGTCTCGTTGGATATACTCCAGAAACAGACCGCACATCTGTTCTTGTCACGGCCAATCATCTCCGAGAGCATCCGGCGCGCCTTTGACAGGGTGGAACTGTCCGTGAAGTCTATAGACTGCCACACCGGGATTTCCTCCCAGAGCATGATCCCCATCCTCTCCGCATCACGGACGATATACTCATTCTGGGGATAATGCGCCAGGCGAACCATGTTCACTCCAAGGGTCCTGGCTTCATCCAGCAGCATCCGTGCATCATCCTCACTGAAGGCCCTCCCCTTACGCTGAGGAATCTCCTCGTGGAAAGCCACGCTCCTCAGGAATACCGGTTTACCGTTCAGCAGGACCTTCGTGCCCCGCACCTCTATATTCCGAAAGCCGATCTCCTCACTTACACGGTCAAGGGATGACGACAGTGTTACCCTGTACAGCCGGGGACAGTCCGGACACCAGCGGACCAGGTTCCTTACACGGAAGGATACGGAGGCCGTACCATCCGAGTCCGTCCTCATGGAAAGGCTCCGTTTCAACTCCGGTATATCCAGTCTCAAAGGTTCACCGCCCTTATGGACGGAAAGGGAGATCCGCGCATGGATCAAGTCCTTCTCATGCTTATCCAGTTGTATGAAATAATCCCTGATATAGATTTCCGGTACGGTCACCAGCATCACATCCCGTGTAATGCCCCCATAGTCCCACCAGTCGAACGACATCGCCGGAAGTGCGCCCTTCTCACGGCGGTTGTTCACCCTGACGACAAGGAAGTTGTCACCCCTTTTCAAGGCTCGGGTGACTTCCACCTGAAACGGCGTGAAAGCCCCCTCATGAGACATGATCCTCTTCCCGTTGAGATAGACACTGCAACGGTTGCTCACGCCACAGAAATACAAGAACCTGCGTTTACCAGTCCCAGGAAAAGCCTTAAAGTGACGGGCATACCATACCGTGCCCTCATAATACTCCAGCCGGGGATCCTGCGAGTTCCAGTCACCGGGCACATCCAGGTGGAGGGCACCCTCGAAGGAATATTCATTACGCCCCGTTGCCCCCGTCGGTTTCCGGTCTTCAAAAATACGCATCGGCTCCCCCTCGTCATACCAGTCTATGATCGCCGACCATTTCCCATTCAGAGAGCGGCAGTTACGGCCATACACATTGGACATTGCCTCCGCCGGGACGGATAGTGACACCCATGAAAGCAGGACAGCCAGCAGCAAATTTCTATTCATAAGGCAACAAGATTTTCATTCATTCTTTTGTGATGACTACCATCTGATTTTCTGAGGAGCACTGGTAGGACCGTCCGTCCTCAGCCTTCCTTTCCTGTCAAAATAGAGACGGTCCATACAGACCACACGGTCCCAGTTAGGTTTCTTGCAGAAGGCATCAGCATGGCGATGGTAAACGATATACAAGTCTCCATCAGGGGCCCGTACGATTGAGTTATGTCCGGGGGAGGAGATCCCCTTATCCAGATCCGTAGTCATCAACGGATTATGAGCATCCTTGACCCATGGTCCCAAGGGATGATCCGCTACAGCTACCCCTATGCCATAATGCCCATACCCCGTATCATTGGCAGAATAAGTCATATAATATTTGTTTCTCCTCTTAAACACGAAAGGCCCTTCATTACACCTGTTTCTGTCCCAGTTTACTTTCTCCCACTGCTGTGATGCCGTCGAGATATATACCGGTTTGCCGTCCGGGCCGGAAAGATCCCTCTTCATCCTCACGGCATAAAGCGTTCCCATCCCGACATGGTTCACCGTCTCGTTACGGCTGAAGTAAACGTACGGGGTCCCGTCGCTATCTATGAAAATATCAGTATCGATAGCTGAATACCCGAAATCAAACCAGGGCGTGTGCAAGTCCTTGAAAGGTCCATCCGGAGCGTCGCTCACGGCCAGGCAGGTCAGAGCCTGATGACGTTCAGGAACATAACAGCTATAGGTCATATAGAATTTATGGCGGTAGTATTTTACCTCCGGGGCCCAGAAGGCAGAGCTTCCGATATGGCGGTCAGGTTTTTTATAAAGGTCCCCCCGGTAAGTCCACGTGACCAGGTCCCTGGACGTATAACAGGGGAATCCCTGACCGTCCGGGATGGCGGCGGTACCCGTCAGGTAATAAGTACCCTTATAGCGGTAGACATAAGGATCCCCTACTCCTATGGCCTTCCGGTCATCTGTCCTTAACGGATTAGAGTAATACCTGACACATGATGATTTACCAAACGCAACTATGGCGCACAATGCTAAAGACAATAAGATGCATCGCCTGCTGTTCATTTCCTTGCTTTATAATTTAATGAGCCCACTCCTTTCATAGTGAGCCTTGATAATAAGTATTCTATTTTTCTACTGTTTTGTCATTGGCGGCAGCTTCTGCCTGCCGTTCCTCTTTCCTAACATTCAACCTTGGGATCTTGCTATTATGCATGAAAACAATATGCTTCAAGCATAAAGGATTATTTACGTTATTATACAAAATGAAATCATGCCATATTAGATATTCTCAAGGATAGATGTCTGCACATTATTCTAATGCAAATATAGAGGAGAATTACTTAACCCTTTTCTTTTTGACAAAAATTGCAGTCTATTTATCAAATTCCAAGGTTATTCACGCCCCTTCCATACCTGCGAACATAACTTATAAGATCTTCCCCCGTCAGGGTATCCAGACAACTTGAAAGTCACCTGATGATCTTTAAAGTATGCCCCTTTCAATGTTCAGTACAAACAGGCAGGAAGTGAAAATTGCTGATCAGATCTGCTCCTATGCTTTCATTAGCATAATACCAAAAGACATGGCTTCTGGAGAAATTATCCAGCACTTCAGTATCCCCCTTTCTGTTTCCCGTCGACCATGACGTACAGAACACCGGACGGCCATAACGGTAAGCCACAGCCTTCAAATAGCCAATCTGCCCGGCACTCTGCATACCGGAAAAAGCAATCACGTCACTCAACTTCCAGATCAGGTAAGTGATAGCATCGCTACTGCCACTGCCATAAACCAATCCTGTCCATCCACCATGATGCCCGTGTACGAATACCCCCCGATAATTGAAATCCGCAGGAAAATCTCTTACCTTTACATAGGGAGTCATCATTACCGGCTGATTCGGATATTCATAACGGGCCTCACGGAACAGTCGCTTCACGAGATCAGAGACCAGAGAGGTATCTTCTATGGTCTCCCCCGGATGGAACCAGAGATCCCAGGCCTCAACACGAGGATCATGATAATATCTGCGAATAGTTTCAGAAACGTACCTCTTCAGATGTTCCTGATCAGATGTATTGATCTCCCTATCCGTAAGGAGGGTAAAAAGCACCGTCATATTGAGAGAATGGGCTCTGCGTAAAATATTATCGGCATTTTTAAAGAACAAGTCTTTATTCCCCGCATAATCCTTATAGTGTAATCTTATATTGACACTATTTATTCCCTCATGCACGACAGAAGAATCAATAGAAGCGATATGCTGGACATTCTCACCTTTTACCGGTCCGCAAGACATCCAGCGCCATGCCCTGTCCGATGTCCACCGGCAAGTATACTCAGCACCAATATCCGTAGATACGCCCTGTGTAAAGTGATAGTTACGGATAAGTTCTATATCGCGATAATCAATGGCATCACCGTCCGGACGGAAAATATTATGGAATCCAGGTTCATAAGGATCATAAGCCGAACGGGACCATTTTACATCCCAGTTAGCATCACACATATAGAGTCCCCACAGATACCAGTGCACATTATTTTTTGCAAAGCAGGCAAAAGTGCGGTCAAGGCCGGAATTATTCACCCGGGTAAGGCACTCCGTACATACAAGAGGGCGGTTGCTTATTTCTTTTAGCACTTCAATCAGATGCTGGGTATAGGCTCCCTTCCGGTCCCCGCATACATAATCGTGGAAATTATGGACATCCATCATCCCCTCAACTTTCCAGGCCAGCCGGCTTGCATCATCTTTATTCTCATCAAGAATATCGCCACGCCAGAATATGGAAGAGCTCAGGGCCTGAACCGGATTGGTTTCCCTTGCCCACTTCAGAATCTTTTCTATAACCTTTAATTGAAGTATAAATTTCTCCTGATTGTCACCAGGATTAAAGTTTACATTACCAGGCTCATTATACAAATCCCATAGAATGACACGGTGATCCTTGGCAAACGCTCCTACTACCCTCTGGGTATATTCCCGTGTCACCTTCAGGCAAGCCGTGTCTTTACCCTGACTGTTAAAATAAGTATCTGGAACAGGAGCGGCCAGCACCGGTGACATCGTTATCCCATATTTGCAGGCAGCATCCGCATACTGCTTGATTTTCCGGATCACCTCATCAGCATTTCCTCCAAAGAACATTCTCACATTATTGAGTCCAATACGATGAGCTTTCCTGAACATCACCGCCAACGGCATATCCGGATAAGGCGCGACGGGCTGATTAAAACCCTTTATCACGCCAACCTTCTTTTCCCACTTCCAAGCCTGGTGCTCCGACCACTGTCCACGGGCACAAACAGGAATACAGGAACTGATCAACAACAAAACAGGCAACAATGACCTCACATACTTCATGATTATAAAAATGATATAAATCTCAAAAAATCAAATTCAGAAAAATGGTCTCCACTCCTATACACGAGTCCACTTTAGAAAATGATATTCCCTAACAGAACCTTCCTTACCTGACATAAACAAGAATCCTGTTAGGGGAATATCATTTTCTAAAGTAAGCTCATACACTATTTAATATTAGGTCCCAGCACCTCGTGGAAGAACCACTGGCAGTCTGCATCGCTCAACTTCTGGTCTTTCAGGATCGCCGGCAGGTTCTTCAGGTTGTCATTGAAGGCCTGCATAAGAACATTGAACTTCTCTGGATAGTAAGTAATGCTCATCCCTGTAGACGCCATTGTACCCAAACCATCCTTCAGTACAATACCGGCATCCTTATACTTCAGGCCTACGACCGCATCACGCAGTCTACGGGATGTCCCTATAAAACCGTTCAGGTCAGGAACAGTTCCCTCCGGATAGGTAATGACGATCTTTTTCTCAGCCGAGCATGAGGTCCCAGGTACCTTCACCGTCAGCATCAGACTATTCCCATCGTAAGTATAAGTTGCTTTTTCTCCATCACACATTACACTCTCAGGTGCTTCCTTGCAATTGACACACACATACAACTGTCTCTCCGAAGGCATATCCTTGTACTGCCCCTTGCGAGCCCCGATCGTCACGGTGAGTTGATTGCCATTATAACGATAGTTCAGCGGAATACGTGCATAATTTGTAGCATAATTCTTATCATTACCATTATCCTCATAAAGAGAGAATGATCCCTCTTTTGCTCCGGGGAAGATATTGACGTAAATATCGTCATCCAGGCCCTTCAGATTCTTCACATGCCCCAGGAAAGGCAATATGGATCCAGCCTTGATATAGATAGGATATTCATCAATCTTAAAATAACGGGTCACGGTCTGGCCGCCCTTCAACAGGGTTCCCGTTTCCCATTCATACCAGTCATTACCGGCAGGCAACCATACTTTCTGCTCAGCATACCCATCCTTCATCGGTGCTGTGATAGGCGCAATCAGCATATCGTCACCAAACATATATTCATCCTTGAAGTTGTATGCTTCCTGGTTATCGGGATAATCATAATACATCGGCCGACAGAGAGAAATACCCGTATCGTAGGTCTTTCTCGCCATGGTATAGATATAAGGATTCATCCTGTAACGCTGGATAATCGTATTGCGCAGCACATTGAAGATCGTATCGTTGAATACCCAAGGCTCCTTACGCAGGTTGGCGTTCTTTGTCGTATGTGTACGCATGATAGCACTCACGGCACCAAACTGCATCCAGCGGGCAAACAGTTCCGGATTGATATGGTCTGCTCCCATGTGTCCTCCTATGTCATGGCTCCAGTAGCCATAAAGGACATTGGATGCCGTGGAATTGAAATAAGGCTGGTAATCAAGTGACCTCCATGAGATTCTGGTATCTCCGGAGAATCCTATCTGATAGCGGTGGTTTCCCAGTCCGCCCCAGCGGTGATAAAGCATCGGACGGTCCTGGCCTTCACGCTGACTATGGGTGAAGAAGACATAATTCAGCCACCATGTATTACTCAGACTGTCTACTTTCTTGTCGTAGGGCCACTGCTGCCAGTCCAGCCACCAGAAACTCACTCCCTGACGGTGCATCGGATCCAGAATATCCTTGAAAACATTTGTCATGAGTTTTTTGTCGGAAGCAACCCAAGGGATAGTCTGACCGGATGCCGGATCTATACCCATATCCCTGGCTATCTGCGGATAGGGTTCTTCGTATGGAGCAATGCCATCTGCAGGATGCAGGTTAAGAGTTACATCCAATTGATTGGAATGGAGGTAGTTCAACAGTTTCGGAGGATCAGGGAACAGCCTCCGGTTCCACGTCCATCCGGTCCATCCGCCTTTACCCTGTTCGGTATAATGCCAGTCCATGTCAATGACCAGTACATCCAGGGGAATATTATAAGTATTGAATTTATGGATCATATCCCGCAGTTCGTCATCAGAATAACTCCAGTAACGGGACCACCAGTAACCGAAAGCATATTTGGGTGGCATGGGGACCTTTCCTGCGAATAGGGTAAAGTCTTTCAAGGCTTCCTTGTAGTTATGACCGTATGCCATGAAATACCAATCCTGAGCATCACCCCCCTTACGCTTTTCCACCCAGGGCCAGTCAGAATTGTCAAACAGGAAGTTTTTGGAATCATCTATCAACGTCCAGCCATCCGTCGAGAGCAGGCCGTCTCCAAGGGAAATGGGCTTTCCGTCATGAATATTTCCGTCACAGCCATCCAAAGTACGGTAGGTTCCTTTTAAGTTGCCTGTATTCTTCATACCAGGTTTCCAGGCAAACCGATAAGTTTTCTTGGCAGAAACTACAGATAAGTTGGACGAAGTAAACTTCCCACTGTTTTTCCTATAAGTCAGAATCAACCTATCAGTCCGGATTACCACTTTCTTCCTATCCTGTTTCAGTTTGTAATTAACAGACGGATAGAGTCGGTTTACGGCTACGAAAGAGCGGTTGTCCGTAAATTTTCCATTCGGAGAATATTCCATACGGAGTGTTCCATCAGAAATAACAGTAAATCTAACAGAATTATCCTTATAGGCCACATTGGACGATTCCTGAGCTAAAACCTTTCCGGTTGAGATCAGTAAAATAAGGCAAACAAATAATATTTTTTTCATTGAGTATAATTTTTATATTCCACTACATTCATGATACTGCTAATGATTAGATAGTAATTAATTCGAAAGACTTGTGTTCTTGATATATGGTCATCAACCATTTACAGAAGTTCAGTTAATTTGCAACTCTCTGACTTAATGGAAGTGGATCAACAAGAATGATCGCACTTCATTGAATGATGAAAAAACTTAAAACTATTATCAAAGTCTTGTAAAATATTTACTTAGTCATTGGAGCACGATAAGCGCTTTTGAAATAAGGCGTTTCCGTAATAGCCGGGGGAGTGCCATTATGAATGACAGGCCACCCGCCAACCCACTTCACCTGGCTGAGTATCAAGGAACGGACAGGAGAAGAACGATTCAAATCATAGGCATGATAAAGTACCCAGTCATTTCCATCATCAT
>NZ_BAACAN010000041.1:0-6722 GCF_054687055.1 Segatella asaccharophila
AAGAACTCATAGGATTTATTGTTATTGTTGTTCATGGATGCAAAGATACGCTCTTTCTTGCATTCTACAACTTATAACTTCAACCTTTATTTTCTTATAGTCAACACGGATTTATACATGTGCCCCACGATAACTCTTGATCCTTCCCAGGCTGATACTCATTCGGACCAACCTGTAGAAGGGGATGCAAAGATAACTGTGAATCAGAATTACTGGGACGAGATTTCATGGCATCATTGATCGGAAGGGACTTTGTGGATGTTTGCTGGAGCATTTGAAAAATGCGGGGAGAATCCGGCCCTGAAAAGGGAATTCTCTGTTTTAAGATCCACCTGTTTTAATCTATTTACTATAAAAACATTGATAAAAAGGTGATACGTGATAATTTTATCCAGACATCTGCTGTAAGCCCTGAGTGATCCTCTGATGTGAGAATCTCGTCCCTTTACTTGATGGGAAAGGTTTAGATATGATTTTTATAAGATAGACTTCTTTGGAGGAAGTTTATTGTTCTTCACGCGAAGATGGCTATTTGTGTAGTTCATCTTCGCGGATTTTTGTTGGGAATGATCTGTTTTATGATGATCTGATGACGGTTAGGATGGCGTGTCGTAAAACTGACATGGAGCCAACTTGCGTTTGCAAGTCGTCTGCCTGACGGTTCGGAGATAAGTTGGTCAAAGTCAGTGTTCTCCTGGATGAAATTAAAATACTTAACTGCTTTTTCGGATGAACCAATATAAATATCGGCTGCTTCTCCACAGCAGTGCTGTGAATTAATGACACCCCCGATCCGTTCATTCAACTCTTTGCTGCGAAATCCACTTGTGATAATAATGGCACCGAAACGGAGTCTTAATGGTTCCAGGACAGAGGAACATAAGATGTATAGACTTCTCCATTGTTCTGTATCTGGTTCATTGATCAGATTGTGCCGGAGAGCTGTTTCGGACCTTTTCATTTCCCACTTGCTGAAGTGTGGGGTTAGCAACTCGTTTTCTTTAGTGTTATTCATGATACCTGTTTTTAATGATGTGCTTGATCATTGCCGAATTTATCGTTTCGACAGGTATAAAGGTAGGGTAAAGCCATTCAAATATCAAATAATTTTGGCATATCTTCTCAATATTATTCAGGTAAATGAAGATTTATCAACTTGATAGATCATCTGCCTTTTCAAGTATGATTACTTTTTCAGAAATCCCTCATCTGTTATCTCTCTCTCCTCATTTTGTTTACTTTTTGTCAACACCAGCATCTTGTCCAAGATTTGGAGACCCAGGAGCAGTTTTCTGCCACGGATGTCTTGTCATCCGTTCAGTCTCGTCAATTTCATCTTAAAGTATTTTTTCCGGATGATCCACACTCTGATGAGCCAGATCGCAAAGAATCCGTTGCTGACAGATTCATAGATCGCATCCCAGGGGGCTCCGATATGGATAATTCGTTTGATAAGCCATAGTACCATATCAATATTGAACAGAATATTCCATATTCTCTCCCGGTCACAGAATTGTACTTCGCAAACATCCTCGTCATTAACGATAGGTACAGTAGTAGAGGATTCAATAAATTTGAACATACTTTTAATAGTGATATTGTAAGTTCCTGTGGGAATACGGAGATGTATTGGTGCGTCCTTCATGACGCCCAGAATCTGTCCGTTGATGCTCAGATAATGGGGGATCGCAATTTTTTGTTTTTTAGGAGTAATAATGATTTCTGCCATGATGAGTTGAATGATTGTATTGATTACGTGCAAAGATAAAACTTAAATCGGGATAATCAATAGTTGGATGGCGAAAAACTCAAAAAGCATCTCTGAAGGGAGAAATATTCGCCGAAATTGATTACCTTTGTTTATTGAACTATAGCATATTGTCGTCGATAGAAAAGAATCTTCTTTATCCTTTTCTAAGGATAAAAAAATCTTTTTTATGATGTTTACTTTTTACTTGTAATTGCACTCTCCTTCTTGTGTCTTGCGCTGGCGGGAATAAGATATATTACGGTTTGCTTGAATATGCGGCGGAGTGAGGAAATGGTTAAAATGGATGTTTCTTTTGAATTCTCCCTCCTTGAGGGACTCTATTAATATTTTTCTTCCCTTATAGAGTGATTATTTTAGCATTGAATGAGTAGCTTGGATATGACCATAATGCACCATTTTGGGGGGTCAAAATGCACCATATCGGTATAGCAAAATGCACCATTTTGGTGGGGCGAAATGCACCATTTTGGTCAGCATTGAGTCATTCGTGAAAGAGGTTGAAGGGAAATATGACTAGGTCCTCAATGCGAATGATCGTTTCTGTACGGAGGGACTGACGGTCTTGCTGGATTATCTTTGCTGTCAGGATGCTGACTTGGTGTTGACGGACTATCTGACTGAAAATCCTAAAGGGAAGGTGCTTCCTCAAAGACAGTATCATCTTGTTCCGGGACGGAGTCTTGACCTTGATAAGGTTTGTCTTAATAGAAACCTGGAGAACTTCTAGATGTGTGGGATATGCTATAGAAGCCTTTTTCCTGTTGTCTGTCAATACAGGCAGACGGAAGGGATCTCCTAACAGATAAGTAATGGGTGTTCTTTCCCATAGTTGCGGTACAGATGGTTTGTTACATGCACCAACTGGTTTATTGTTATCTTTTGGGCAGATTTCCTTTTATGAAAAGACCAGGATTAATAAAAAACTTCCAAATGGAAATAAAAATATTTAAATTAATCGGTGATTATTTTGGATTATAAAATTAATTCGTTATATTTGTTCTTACGTGGAAAGCATTAGATGTATAGCCTCTTTAAGAATAAAGGTGTAGAATTATGGAATGTTTCGAAATAACGGGCTTTGGATAGTTTCGTAGATAAATAAAATGATTTGATAATTGTTGTTTCTCTGGGAGAAAAATACTCTTCTGATGAAATGGTAACTTATCATGGTATTAATAGTGAAAGAAAACTGATTGTTGTCTATTTCACTCTGTTTTTTTGCGTCTTCATCTTCTTAATGGGATGGTAGTACTTGAATATGGTTCCAACAGAATGGATATATTGTTGAATAGTTACAATATTATAAGTAATGGTAAATAAAATATAAAATAATGATTAAAAGTTTTACATAACAGAACTTTTACTATCTTTGTTCATAGATATTAAAATTAAAGTTTTCGGTTGGTTACCTGATGAGAGAGTGGCTTTGAGACCGGAAAAGAAGCAATTGATCGAAATAAGCAATTCTTTACATTTGGGACGGCCAGTTGTTCAATTTAAAATGAAGAAAAGTATGAAAAAATCATTATTTGTTTTAGCATTTTGTCTGTTTGGTTTATTTGTATCAGCCCAGACGGTTAACACACCGCAGACCGGAGTAATGTCGAAGCATCGCACCGAATGTCGTAGCGATCAGAAGCATAATTGCCGGATGGCAAAGAAATCTAAGGCTTGGCCTAAGGGCAAATCAGGCAAGGCCTGTAAACCTTCTAAACGGATGAGGCGGAAATGTACTAATGCAAAATGTAACCCGTCTGCAATGAAGAGGATGAGGAAACAGAAGAATTCTAATCCTGGTGTTCCATCGAAACCTGTAATGAAGGAAAATCAGAAATAAAAGTTTGAAGGTAAGAAGATAAATGGCTAAGTGTGAAGGATGGGGGACTTCCTCTCAATTCACACTTAGTTTTTTCATGTAAAACTTGATTAGAAAATGCCGTATGTTGATGATCACATACGGCATTTTCTATAAATAGATTCGATTTTGGAGATCAGGCGCCATGGAAGAGATAGGTCTTCTGGGTATTGGCAGCCATACGGGTAAATAGTTCCTCCGTCAGTTGATCAGCTACTTTCAGAGCTTTGTTCAGTATACCATCAGAAAAGTCTTGAAGCATATCCTGAGCTTTCATTGGCTGTTGCTGGTAGAGTTTCAGATATTCAGCTTCCATTTCTTTCTGGCGCTGATCAGTTTCTGCCTCAAATCTGGCATAAGTCTCCTTGATGAGTGGAGCATATTCATTATAGTTGACCATGCCGAGCGTCATCACCTTACGGAAGATCCAGTAAGCAGAGTCCTTGCTGGAGTGCCCGTCTCCGATCCGGTAAGCTTTCGGGAAAGAACGCACACCTTCATAGAGTGGAAGGAACACTCCGAGATCAGCCATACCTTCAGCTACATAAGTGATGCAACCGATAGCAGAAGGCAGTTCCGGACGAACCTGAAGCAGATGGGTCTGTGTCGTACGGAAGATAGATACCGGGCGATAGGGTTCCTTCGGGTTGCTGTGCAGATAAGGGTCATGATCCGTATTGTCGTAATGGAAGCGAAAGGCACGGCGCATGTCAGCGATACTGATTTTCTGATCAGCTTTAGCAAATACAGGGAAGGTGTTCTTTGTCACATCATTCTGGATGGAAGGGCTGAACATTTTCTGCAGTCCCCATACACGAGGGTAATTATAAGTTGTGTCCTCCTTTTCGTCACGGGAGTACGCTTCATGGAAATCGAAATCCCCTTTTGAAGGATCATAGAGTTGATTCTTGACAGCAAAGTCGATAAGGTCAGGAGCAGCCATGTAGTTTTTCTTGTCTTTCGGGTCATATTTTCGGAACCGACTTTGGTTTCCGGTGACGAAATATTTATCAGCAGGTATCCGGCAGGCCAGCCAGCGATGACCGCAGGCATTCTCGAGATACCAGATTTCCTTATCATCAATGAAACTGATGCCGAATCCCTCAGCAGAACCATATTTCTCGATCATTGCTCCCAGGCGTTCTGCACCCTCGCGGGCAGTGCGGATATAGGGCAGGACAACATTATAGATGGAGTTCTCTGCCAGTCCGTTTTCCAGGTATGGGTCGAAGGACAAGGCCTTGTCACTGCTGAAGATCGTTTCCGTAGAGCTCATGCCAATACCTGCTGTATTAAATCCTGCACTTCCCCATTCTCCATGGAGATGATAGGGGGATAGAGCCTGATAACCCAACGCCTTCTGAGGGAGTTCGCAGCGGAAGGTGCTGTCCTTAGCCACAAATTCTTTCGGGCCACAATTTGTATCCTCGAAAATTTCAAAGTTCTTGGCGTACATGGCATCCCAGTCCTCTGAACGGGCTGCGATGCGCGAACCGTCACTCGTCATCTTGTCACCTACGATGATCGTTGTGCATTCTGACGGTAATTTAACCGTTGATTTTTTGTTCTTCATATCTTTGTCTTGTAGTGAATTTATTATATTCTCAAGTACAGATCATGAAAGGTCTGATCCAACTTCCCGATATCTGTTGATTGCCCAAACCTGTTCTTTTGTTAATAAGAAGGGCAAATCAACTGCGTTATGACAAAGGTAAGCATAAAATCCGGAAAATCATGCTTTCCGTTAATACTTTTTATCAGTTCCTTCTGCGATCTTCTGTTTTCTTGTCACGATAATAGGATAAAGAAGATTTTATCCCTGAATTACTAAAGATAAATAAAAGTCTATACAGCGGTAGTCTATCGTTTGATGAACTATCACCCACTAAGTGATTGCTATTTCAAAGAGAAGATATAACGCTGTATTCTCTCCAGAAACTCGCATGCCTCCTGTCCATCCATCTGCACATGATGAAACTGAAAAGAGATCTGGAGTTTGGTGGCTTTGTCCTCTTTTTTCCTGTATCTGCCCCAGATCAGGAAAGGATTATTGAAAATGCCACTGTACATGTTGACGACTCCGTCAAGATCATATTTTACCAGACTCGAAGTTCCGATAATCATAGAATCCTCGATTTCGAAGTCTTTGCAAGTTTGATACACTTCTTCAGTCAATTTCAGGTAAGAGTCATTGAAACTTCTGATGTCCGCGGCAAACGGGAGGTCACAGGCATTGATACCACCCTTCCTGTTTGCGACAATGACATTTACTCCAATCTGATCATATTCGAACATCTTCTTGCCCACCGGAAGCAGCAGAAATTCTTTCGTGTCATTGGCAGCACGGGCAATACAATAACACATCAGCATGTTCAACTTATAACCACTGGATTTGAGTTGTATCAGGTTTGATATATCAAAGGTCTTGAACAGGGTGACCATAGGCATAGGAGCATTGATATACAATTCCCAGCTTCTGGCCCTGCGAGTTTCCATTGGATTTACTTCTTTCATCGTTAAAGATTTTCTTCTGTGTGGTGATTGCGGTACTAATTTTTGTTAATTCAAAATATATATCTTTGTAAATAGCTAAAATACAACTACTTTTATGGAAAAATACAGACCGATGTTGCTCAAAGACTTTTTCAGTAGATTTCCTGACGAGGATAGTTGTGTTGTCGATTCTTCAGAGACAGCAAGAAGGAGAAATTCGATTTGTTTGACCACCTTATTAGAATATCAGCTCAATACACATCAGATATAAAATGGAGGGATTATGAGAAGATGGCCAACGCTATTAATATTTGTTAGTACCGCAATCACCACACAGAAAGATTTTCTGTAGTTATTTCCATTCATAGAAAGTCTATCAGAAGGAACTTTCACAAGAGTGGTTTTTCCATTACTTATTATATCCGCCTTCTTCCAGATCAAACGTTGTGTTCACAAAGGTAAATATAATTGATTTAAATGATTATCCTCAATTAGGTGATTAATAATTTTGAGGTTTTCTCGATATTCCTTATCTTTGCATCAATTATCAAAACCTCGTCAAGATGAAACTGATAGAATTTTCAAAACGTTTCCCCGATGAAG
>NZ_BAACAN010000042.1:0-6361 GCF_054687055.1 Segatella asaccharophila
ACTGCTCATAGGATTTAAGGTTATCACGGTTGATCTCCGGGAAGGATACCGATGGGGAACTGAGGAAGATCGTATAGGAATGGAGGGCATTCTTATACAGGCGGGCCGTAGCGTAGCGGCCATTCTGCTCTGAATGGATAATACACTGAGTAGTAAATGATGAGAATGTGATAGTAGATTCCATAGAATAAAACTTAAATGAATTAATAGGATGCAAATTTAACGTTTTATTCTGACATTCGATCCTATGGCAGCCTTCGGGAATAACCAATTAGAAATATTGAGCAACTCACCTGTTCTCATTACATGTAACTTAAAACTGATAGGTTAGACAACATCCATTGAGATACCTTACATTGAGTGTTTACAACTATATCCCAGACATTAGCATTTTTTGTCGGACTCTTTATCGCCTGAGTATCTTTCATGCAACAACAGATAGATGATATTGTCGAGACAGACAGCATATTCTGAAGACATTTCTGATATTTAAAGGCCAACCATAGATCTACGATCCTCCATTCCCAAAACTAAAAAGGTTTCAAACAACATTGTTGTCGTTTTAACGATCATAGCAACTGATTTTCACGACGATAGTCACTTGTGACCGATATGGTGCATTTTGCTCCTCCATGACTATACCGCCCGGAAGCAGGTGCCAAGGTGGCTTTAAGGCCGTAAAATTAGAGGTATACTGTAAAAAACAACCCTATTATTTGAATCACTTTATTCCTGAAACATAATAAGATGGTTGAAACCCAACTTTATAAAATGATCCACAAAAAAGCACGGACTTTCACAAGCCCGTACTTTCACTTTACACTTATATTATACCTAAACCATTTATAATTTTATATAAATCAAAATTTAATGTGAAGTTGCATCTTCAGCTTTTAATTGTTCTCGAACTACCTTGCCAGGCAGTTCTTGGAGAATTCCAATAACAAAATTCACTGAAACAACTCTTAAAATGAATAACTAAAACTTCCAATAAAAATATAATAAATGGCATGATATAGTCCCACTCATACTGTTCATGTTATGATGGCACTGAAATTCCTCTCCTTTTCAGACACTATTCATCATCTTTCCGTGTCCCTTCGATTGATAGTTTCTAAGACGATCCATCTGTCAAATTCATCATTGTTCTTGTATTTATCATAGATTATGTTATTATTATTTCATTTATTTGCAGGCAATAAAATAATTGTCTTCTGCAAAGATAGAAAATATACTACACATATACAAATTATTTCATAGAATATATTCTATTTAATAATAATTAACTGCACCGTATGGGCTATAGAGGATCTGAAGCCTCTTTCAGCCTTTCCAATTACAATTGATTACAAGTTAATTACAATGCGAGCATTGACCCTTCAACGATCTTTAAAGAATCAATGCCCGTATTAAAAATATTAGAAAATAGTCTAGTACAAGACGTAACCATCAGGCCTTTTCCTGGCCAAATCCTTTCCGAGTCATGACACCCCATGATTTGATACGACGCAGATACATATAGTTTCCCTTAACAGACCAGAAAACGATGCACGGATGGTAAATAAAGGCCTCCAACATGGAATAGCAGATCAATCTCATGACATCTTTTGTCTTATGGTAAACATGGAAACCTATCTCATTCATGAAAATACCCAGGAAAGAGAAAGTAGTACCAAACAGATACATAAAAACAAACAGGAAGAAGAAGGTGCTCCATACCGTTGTACCCAGGATCAGAGCAATAAAGAAATAGACATAGCCTGTCAGTTCGACAATAGCCGCCATCCATTCAAAGAAGAAAAAATAAGGATACCCCAGCAGACCCACCGATCTGTATTTCGGATTAAGAAACAGTTTCTTATGTAATTTCAAGGTATCGATCAACCCTCTTGTCCAGCGTGTTCTCTGGCGGCCCAGCAACCTGACCGATTCCGGGACTTCCGTCCACAATAAAGGATCAGGAATATAGGACATCAAATGAGGTATTTTCTTCTTATAATGATATTCCTGTATACGCGTAACCAACTCCATATCTTCGCCGATCGTTGAGGTCAGGTAACCACCGACTTTCAGTATTGCCTCTTTTCTGAAGATCCCCAATGCCCCAGATATCAGCAAGAGACTTCTTGTCTGTCCCAGGGAAATCCTCCCTATCAAAAAAGCTCTCAGGTACTCTACTACCTGCATGCAGGTGAAATACTTCTTTGGCACAACATGTTCCTTAATGACCCCATTTTCAAATTTACATCCATTCGCCACATGCACTGAGGCGCCGACCCCCACCACCTTTCCATCTTCCTTCTCGGTGATCACCTTAACCAGTTTGAGAAGGGCATCCCGGTCCAGGATAGAGTCTACGTCCACACAGACGACATAAAATTTATAAGAGATATTGATTCCACAGTTCATCGCATCTGCCTTGCCCCCATTTTCTTTATCCACGACAATCAACTTTCTGAAAATCGGGTTCTCAGACCGGTAAACGCCGCGGACGGTCTTGGTCTTAATCTTATAGTTGACGATATAACTGTGTTTCTGCAATTGAAACTCTTTCTGCAATTTTTCGAGGGTATCATCCGTACTGCCATCATTGACGACAATCACATCATAGTTAAAATACCTCAGGTTAAGCAATGCGCGCACGCAAGAAATGATTGTTGCCGACTCATTATAAGCCGATGCGATCACACTCACGCTAGGTGCTGCATCACCAGCAGAAAGCAAAGTATCATAGTTGATTTCTATATTTCTTCTCCGATAATAGAAGAAATAGTAGATGGATATGGCAGACATACTTGTATAGACTACTACAATGGAAATGGAGTAGATCAAGAAAAGCATGTTAATGACTTCCCCCGCATCTGTAAAAAAATTATTTCCCATTTTTCTCCATGATTAAATTCCTGCACATCTCATTCAAAGTCCCATCTTCATGATGGGCCGCGAAATATTCAATATCAGCCTTACCGCCAGCCACATAATCGTAGACACAAATCAAAATATGTCTTTTAATGGCAAGATTATCCGTACGGTGATAAATGTCAAGCATCGTATCAGTGGTCACATAGTCCAGTCGCGCATAATTGGACAACATATCCTCCAAAGGATAAAATCCAACATTGATGACCGCACTATCATTCACACTTTCCTTATTCATAGCCAGCAACCGATAGAGTTCCACCTGTACCTGAGCATCCTTGCTCATCAAGACCCCTTCATAGTTCCGTGTAATGTCCAGAGACTGATGGAATAATCTCATCATCCTCAATCCAAACAGGATGACCGTAACATTAGGCGAATAGAGCAAGGCGGAAAAATGAGGCTCCTCCTTCAGTTTATACCTGAAGAGGAAGAAATACCCCATTTGCTCCCAGAGAGAAAGAGAATACTTATAATCGGGAAAATCCTGTTCCACGCCAAAGCTGCCGTAAAGGATCAGATTCTGGATGGCATAAAATCTGAGGATCACATCTTTGCTTCTTTGAAGTTTCTGTAATATAGGATAAGATTTTCGCGTGCATCCTATATTGACAAGTATTTTCAATGCCCGGATCTTTCGGGAAGGAAGGATCCAGTTTATGTTCTTCAAAATATAGGATTCCAGATCATAGACAGCAGCTATCTGCCTGATTTTATTCTGATCTTTATACGTAAAATAGCGGCTCAGGTCATTCAGTATTCCGATGAAGACCTCTTTATCCACTCTTCCCAATTTCTTTCTGATGTCACGGATATGATTCATGTTTCCATGATACAGAAAGGGAAAGATGACCTCTTCATATTTCTGATGGAGCATCTTCCGGCGGCGTTTCCCCCGCTTTCTCCTCCAGCTCAACAGCAGCGTTACACAAGGTACGGCCACGACAAGCAGGATAAAGAACACTATTGCGATCTGTATCAGATGCAATAGCAGGACGTTAAAAGAGTTATAAACAGATGTCAGCATATCAGAACAAATAATTAATTCCTATCGTAAATCCAGGGATATTACGGTTCAGCCCATTCGTATACTGCTCTCTTCGAAAAGATACTGCCGTCTTCAATGAGAATGACCGGCATAATTTCTGCTGCCATAGCAGATAACCACCCCAAGTCTTGTTACCTAATAAGTATTCACTGTCCAAATGAGGCAAGACTTCTGCGGAATGACCGTCAAAAATGCCGAGATGAATAAAATTCACCGGATCCCTGAAATATCTCCTGACTCCTAAATTCACGGAGCCATAGCAGTTAGAATTCAGATAAGTCAGATAAGGCTTCAGAGTAATCCAGAAATTTCCCGCATATTTCTCTACTCCAAGGGTATAGCTGAAGATGGGCTTTGTCCAATAATACATCTTGCCTCCCCCCGTGAGATTCCATCCATGAGGCCATGAAAATGTACCCTCTACAACAGCCAGATGCTTTGAAAAGACAGTGGATCCGGAGTAAGCATACAAGGCATATAAAGAGAGTTTACGCGAAGCGACAAGATAAGTTTCCAACTGTCCCTGGGCATCAACCTTTTTAAAGTAATCATCGCCCACAGGAACTTTTTGGGCCAGATTAAGTCGTGGCACAAATGTTATAGAACGCACGCTATCTCTGTTGATCCTTACCGTACCCTCAAAGGCCGTGATGTTCCAGTTCAACCTGGAAGGCCTGGTATAGAACTCCATCATATTGCTGACCCCTACGGATTGCAGTTCAACCTGCTTTTTCTGACAAAAAGCCATAGTACAATCAGCCCAAAAGAAAAGTACAAGAAAAAAATATTTCATAAGCTATCTTTCTTGAGTATCCGGTTTAAAAAATCATCTGCATCCTGCGGCACGACGAAATAGTCCGCGGCATCCAGGTCCTTCGCCTGCTGCATGCTCCCGCGATCATAAAAACCACTCGCGATATAGATTTGCGTCTTTGGAAGAACCTTCCCCGGCGCTTTCATCTGCATCTCATGGTAATACTTCCGGTACTTATCCAGAATCTCAAGCCCGTTATAGTAGTTGACATGAATGCCTATCATTGCGATGTCCCATTCCTGGGTGAACAGCAGATGGACTATATCCATGCCGCCATCGACCACTGTCACCTCATGTCCTGACGTTCTCAGGCAATACCCGATATAGTCCGCATAGACATGATTTCGAAATCCTATCAGAATTTTCATCCTCTATTTTTTTAGTCACCACCTTTTTACAGACACTGATGAATAGACTGATACCAGAATCCAAAGCCCATACGCTTGATCTTTTCATTACTGACCCTGGATCCTAGCAACAATATCTCAGACAGTTCACCAAACAGGAGTTTGATGACCCACGCAGGAGCATTTGGCATGAGATTTCTCCTGCCAAACGAATGCAGCATCTTTTCCGAGAAATCATTCATGGTGATATGCTCACTGGTGACGGCATTGAAAACGCCCCTCATCTTCTTGTTTTCCAGGACATAATCATAGATTCTGACAAGGTCACCGATACATATCCATGGAAGATACTGCCTTCCGCTTCCCAGAGACACATTGATCCCCCGCCGCGCCAGCGGTTTCAGTTTCCGGTACATTCCTCCGGTTCTGCCAATCACCACACCTTTGCGTAAAATCACGACCCGGTCAGCCACCCTCTCGAATTTCCGGGCATTGTCTTCCCACAACTTACAAAGATGTGCAGGAAAGTCCGTACCGTTGCGATCCTCTTCCGTAAAGATCCGGTTGGTAGTCACCGCTCCATAATAGCCTACGGCAGAAGAGGAGATAAACACATCTATATGGCTTCCGACATCCATCACATATCTAAGAAGCAGATTAAGAGGCTTTATCCTGCTGCTTACGAGCTCCTGTTTTCTTGCCTTGGTCCAGCGCTTCTCACCAATATTGGCACCCGTCATATTAATGATTGCACTCACCCCGTCAAAAGCCCGAGGATCAATGAAACCTTTTTCTACATCCCATTGATAATAATGTATATTTTCCGTATCACTCATCTGTCTTCGGGTCAAGACATTGATTTCATCTTTCTTCCCTGCCAGAAAAGAGCACAAGGCTGTTCCTATAAATCCGGTACCTCCGGCAATTAATATTTTCATGTACAAGAACATTAAGATCAGACATTACGTGACAAAAATAATGAATGTTTTCAAGAATTGCAAGTCTTACTCTATTTTTTGTTATAAAAAATTACAAAAAACAGAGAAAAGAAGAAAGGTTTATCAAGAAACAAAAAAAGAAGGGAAATGATCCGGGACATTCATCCAGGTAACTATTCAGCCATACCCAAGGTGTGCCATCCTATAAAGATAGGATGGTAGCAATGGCATTGTATTGAGATTGATTGTTCTTCCATGCCGTATCGGCGATGGAATGTATAGCGAAGAAGTCATC
>NZ_BAACAN010000043.1:0-6192 GCF_054687055.1 Segatella asaccharophila
TGCTCCCGAGTGTCAGAGAAACCGTTTTCGCATTAAAAACATCCGATAGGACAATCTGATACTTACGTGCTCTATTTCCAGGCCACCTTAATGTTACGACAGTAGTGTCCCGTGGGTGAAGCCATCCGACCTTTCCAGTATAACGAGTCACGGGCAAGGATAACCTCCCCCATTTCTGGTTTGTCTTACAACTATTTTTCGCATTACAGGAAGCAGAAAGCAACACAGCCATAAGAAACAAGAAGAATCCCCCGGCATATTGATTAACGATACACTTATTTATTTTGGTATTCATGATTAAAGTTTAATCCATCATATATTATATCCAAATGCTATTTTACTTTAGAAAACAAACATAAAAGAGCAGCACCATATAAATATTCTCATACGATGCTACTCTTCAAGCAATTAACAATCACCAGACAACACCTTAACCTCTACCATTCAATAGCCTGATCCTGGTCAGGTATCAAAGTATTGATCTTACGTTCCAAGGTATACATCCCTGTTGCATCATAACGAACCGGATTATTTGGATCCGACGTTATATCCGAATAGCTGTAATTAAGCCTTAGAATGACATAATAATGTTCCAGATACGGACTCTGCTGATCCATGATTTTTTGGATTTCATACGTACAGTTACCCGTTGTAGTCAGATTAAACTTATTATCAGGATCACCTGGATTTAAAGTAATATTACCGGTAATCGTACTGTCAGCCTGCATTGTACCTGGTTCAAACTTGATATTGATCTTGTACAGGTTTCTGTCCGGATCTTCCTCCCATACTGTCCCTGCATAAACAAAGATCGTATTCTCATCCACTACCTTAGCAGTACGAGTATCCACAACAGCCGGATTATTTGTCTCTCCATGAAAATAGATATTCATGGCCGTTGCAGAATAAACGCCCGAATAATCATTAAACAGGTTGATATTCAGCAGAGCCTTATCCCGTCCGTTATAGCGGTTTTGTTTATAAGCCGAATTTGCCTCAACAGTCAGAGGAAGCACCCAGTTATTTACAAGATCCAAACCGGTAAAATCAAAGGCAATCGGGAATGTCTGCACTGCAGTACCCGCAGGAATATGGCAGATATTCGAGGGGAACTTAAAATACTGTTGAGGAAGCTGATGGTAATACAAATCTGTCCGGTCATTATACTGTTCAGTATTCAGGATGGCCAGCGTATCATTATCCACCCCGATATTTACATCAAGACCGTGCTTGCTATTTTCTGTACCGCTGACAATGACCGGAAGGTTAAAAGTATCTTTCCCGTTTGTTTTATAACGGAGATAGACATCATAAACTCCATTACTATTAACAGGCGCTTTAAAGGAAATCATCTGGTCATACAGCTCACCTTGGAAGTTGTCGGTACAGGATGCTACAAATAGTCCCAAACCCAACAGACAACCTAATAAATATGTTTTCTTCATAATCTGATTCTTCTAATTGAATTATTCATAACTCTTCCAGCCTGGAGCTTGTGTCAATTTATTATCACGCTTCAGTTCTTCTTTCAAAATAGGCCAGAAATACATTTTATGAGAGAAGGCACACTGCAGATCCGGCACACGAACCGGCACATAGTACAGCGCAGCATGATCAGCCGTCATCAGCGTATTACAGCCATAGACCTGCTCACCCTCTTCCTTCGGAGCATCTTTCCAGCGTCTTAAATCATAGTAGCGTTGATTTTCGCCCATAAATTCCACCTGACGTTCATGTTTTAGTTTTATACGAAACGCACTCTGGCTTGCATAGGTAGCGTCATCATAATCCGGAACGCCTGCACGCATACGGACCGGCTTGATCCCTCTGCGCATCTCCTCAACATCCCTCTTAATCGAGTAAGTTGCGGAGCCGTCCCAGGATGAAATCTGATAATTCTGCGTCAATTCATTCAACGCCTCTGCATACATCAGGAGGATATCCGCATAGCGAATGGTCGGCTCAGCTTTCGGAGTCACACTTCCATTATCCGTATTGCAATCATTCGGATTAACGAACTTCATCATTCCGATACCTGTTGGTATCCACCGCTCACTGGAATTAGAACGACCGTCAGCCTGTCCACGATAATACCATAATTGACGATTCCTAAAATTCGCATCACGTGCACTTGCACAAGGCCACACACATCCATTAAAAGCAACAGAGGCATAGAAACGAGGCTCCCGGTTAGCATATTCCATCCATACGCCATTTCCTAAATGATCATAAGGATGTTCTGCAAGATTACTATTACTAGTAAACTCTTTCGGAGCCTCATCACGGTCAAACGAAGTCCCGTCTGCCATATCGTATGCATCACACTGCTTCTGGGTCAGTCCGTGACAATTATATCCTCCTGCAGAACTTGGCAGAGCATGCAAGACTAAAGCTGTTATTCCATTTCCACTATTTCCATCATTATCTGCATCATTGACACCACGAGTAAAGATCAATTCAGGATCCTGTGCAGCCAGAACATCCCCATCAAAAATGGCACGATAGGATTCAAATGGATCAATATCGCCCCATCCATCCGGGAAATTCTTATTTGAATATTCCGCATTATAGGGAGGTGTTATCGTGCTCGGATAAGCATAATCTGAACTAATCTTCTTGTAAGCAACATACAGGCTGTACTGTTTCAGATTGATCACATCCAAGGCAGCCGCCGCAGCCCTTGCCCATTTACTCTCGTCATAAATCTGATTGATTAAAGGATTACCCTTGTCATCCACAAAATCAGCCTCATCTTTATTCCCATTAGCAAGTGGACTGGCATCATACAGATAGACTTTTGCCCTGACAGCAAGTGCTGCTCCCTTAGTCGGACGTGCTATCTGAGTGGTTGACCGAGTAGCAGGTAATTCCTTAGCTGCCTGAACCATCTGATTAGCAATATAATCTGTAACCTGATCATACGTACTACGCGGGAGACTCAGTTCATCATAGGATTTCGTATAGTCAGCTCCATTATCAGGCAGAATAGGACATGGACCGTAATGCCGCAAAAGCAACCAGTAAAAATAAGCTCTCAGAAAACGCGCCTGGCCTTTGATGTCTGTACGCTCTTCCTCCGTAAATTTCGTATTTTTATCAATATCCTGTATCAATACGGATGCTTGTCTGATACCATCATACGAACGAGCCCAGGCCTGGGTGGTAATACTTTCATACTGCCCAAGTTTATACTGTTGGTAATAAACCCCATTATTTCCTTCATTGAAAACTATATCATCGGAGAAGTTCGTAACATTGTTATTTGTATGTCCCATCTCCATATTGTCGCCTAAAAGATTGGCATAACAATAGGACAACCACTGTTCCGTAAAATCTTTGTCCGTAAAAATTTTATCTTCTGTCTGCAGATTTTTGAAATTCTTCTCCTCATCCAGATAGTCAGAACAAGAAGTGAACAACATTCCGGCTCCTCCAATGAGCAAACCGAATAAGATAATTTTATTTATTTTCATAATACACATATTTTAGGTTATAAGCTGAGTGTAAGTCCAAGTGTCAAGACCCGTGAAAGTGGATAAGCCTCACCCGTTTCACTTGACAGCTCAGGATCCCAAAGCTTAAACTTTGAGAAAGTCAACAGATTGGTACCCATGAAATAAAACCTTGCATTGGTTATATGCAGATGGATCAAAAGTTGTTTAGGAATAGTATAGCCTATTTCCAGATTCTTCAGCCTTAAATACCGCCCATCACGCAGCCAGTAAGTTGAATTCTGGTAATTATTCGAATTCCATCCATAAGTCAGGCGAGGGTACTTGGCATTAGGATCTTCATTGACGCCCAGCTCCCAATACTTGCCAATGACATCCTGTAGAATATTCCCATATTGTTTATTGGCAAAAGCATAGGAAAGATAACCTTTCTGGAAGAAGGATGATTTTCCAGCACCTTGGAACAAAACATTAAAGTCAAAGTTTTTCCAGGCTAATGACAAGCCAAAACCATACATCAGATTAGGAGTTTTTGCATCGCCAATCGGACCCATATCATTACTATCTATGATTCCGTCACCATTGACATCCTTGTACTTGATGTCACCGGGAGCAACATCACCGAACGTCTGCTTCGGGCTATTCCGGATATCGTCATAACTCTTGAAAAGGCCCAAGGCGATATACCCCCTTGCCTGATTGATACTGTAGCCGGTCTGGCAGGTATAAGGATAACGGCTATATTCCTCATCATATTCCAGAATCTTATTCTTACTGTAAGTCATATTAGCCCTTAAAGTCAAATTGACCTCTCCTATTTTTTGTTTTAAAGCAATATTTCCATCAACTCCTTTATTAGATACCTTTCCTATATTCGCAGCAGGAGACTGAGTCAATGTATTCAAGCCAATGTAGTAAGGCAAATAGGAACGCGACTGATAAATACCGCTACGTTGCTCGTCGTAATAATCCACCGTACCACTAATCTGATCATCAAAAAACGAGAAATCAACACCAATATCCTTCTTATGCGCCATCTCCCAAGTTATATAAGGAGACGAAATCCTGGCGTAGGTAAGTCCCTGATAAGACGTACTGCTTGTAGAACCCTGCATGATATCCTGATACTGATAGCTGTAATTTTTTAATGACTGGAATGTAGACTGATACGGAAAACGGGTAGTCCCAAGATTATCATTTCCGACCTTACCATCAGAGAAACGGACCTTCAGCATATTCATCCAAGGCAGATTTTTCTGAATCCATGGTTCCTCTCCAATATTCCAGGCAACTGAGAAAGCAGGGAAAAAGCCATATTGGTGATGTCTGGCAAAATTCTCCGATCCGTTATAACCAAAATTAAAATCTGCAAAATATCGCTCTTTGAATCCGTATGTAATCTGACCGGCCATTCCCTGGTGGCGGTAATCTATATTCTGAATATAGTCACCACTCGTGTTTTCTGAAGTATTAACCGTCCGGTCAATTGTATATTTAGCTACAGCCCCTACCGTATGAGAGCCAAATATACGGTTATAATGCAGTTCAGCCTCTAACGTCTCCATACGTTGCCCGTAGGAATGTGATGTCAAAGTCATCAAATGTTGATCACAAACTTTGGTAAAGACTATATTTCCATTATCATCACGATTATTGTCAGCAGTCCACTGTTCCGGCCATTGGGCATGCCGATTATATTCGCTGTCATTTGTATCGTATCCAAAACGACCAAAGAAACTAAGTCCCTTGGTAATAAAACCTAAATCCTGATTAAGGTTTAAAGTCAACTGAATCTTGTTTTTCCAAGTTTCTGCATATCCCTCCTGAGTGGCAAAAACCCACGGATTTGTCCGGAAATCAGTCCCTTGAGCCTGGTAATAACCATTTGAAAATTTTACCGGAACAATAGGAATCTGCCCTAACAATGATGTCCAAATATTATTACCTGTTGCCGGACTATTCTGGGCATCCAGAGACCCTGAAACGCCCAGGCTCAGCAAGGTTGTTTTTGTAATATTGACATCTGTATTCATCCGGTAATTCCAACGATGATAGTCCGCATTAGTATTATGCTCCTTCTTAAGGTCCTTATCCACCTTATAGATACCCGATTCATCCACATAACTTCCGGATAAGAAATAACGGGCAAGGGAACCACCCCCACTGACACTCATATTTGCACGATAAGTAGGAGCACCCTTCTTAAGAAGCAACTTCATCCAGTCGGTATTCGCATACAAATCCGGATCCAGTCCAGATTTAAACAGATTAATATCACTTTGAGTCCATGCTGGTTCTTGATTTCTTGCAATTAAAGCCTGATTTTCCAATTGCGCATAGGTTACGCCATCAATTGGTTTTGGTGTCATCGTACGGGCACTATATGAAGTTTCTACCTTCGCATTGATATTTACCTTGCCCTCCTTGCCATGCTTGGTCGTAATCAAAATCACACCATTTGCACCACGGGAGCCATAAATAGCCGTAGCAGAAGCATCCTTCAGGACCGTAATTGACTGAACATCTTCCACATTCACATCATTCAAATCACGCTCAAAGCCATCTACCAAGACCAAAGGGTTTGAACCTCCTCCGAATGTAGAAAGACCTCTGATCCAGAATTCCGACACATTGCTACCAGGCTGTCCAGACGACATCTGTGCAAAAATTCCCGGGACATTTCCCGCCAAAGCATTGGAAAGACTTGCCGTCGGAGTCTTCAGCTGATCGACATCAACAG
>NZ_BAACAN010000044.1:0-4461 GCF_054687055.1 Segatella asaccharophila
CTGAAAAGGAGACTTCTTGCTTCTGATTCGCCATATCTAAAGGATTAAAGGATTTATACTGTGGCAAAGATACAAAAAATCCCTTTTCATTCCCTTTGGCGAAAGACAATCATGTACGTTTCATATAGAAAACAGATATATAAGAAATGGTTATTTCGATAATTTTCAATAACTTAATGACTCCCCATCATTATAGCTACAAGTCTCACTCAATACACAATTTACTTGCAAAGTAAGCGAATTTCTTCAGAATACGCAAGAAATTACCCAAAGAAATATCTGTTCATCACCTTCCTCGGGATTACCCTAATTTAAAATAGGGATTTATCCTTGCAACATTACAGCGAATTGTGTACCTTTGAAATCATAAACCATCTAAAGACAAGACATGATGACCAATCGCTTACGGAAAAACATTTTAAAAATCTTTTTGGCAACATCACTGATACTGATGCCCTCATTTGCCAGCGCCCAGAATTCCAGACCAGACTATCAGGTACGCGACACAGAAGTTTATTATCACCAAGAACGCATTAAAGATGCTGATGCCGATTCTTTCCACAACTTGGGATTCGGTTACGGAAAGGACCGTTACCATGTATACAAGGACGGAGAAATCCTTGAGTATGTTGATCCCGAGCCATTCCGCATTGATCCAAGGTATGGAGGCCACCAGCAAGGGCGGGAAGAGAACAGAGAAAGGGGCGGATATTTCAAATCCACATTCGATGTGTTCTATAACGGGCGGAAGATTGAAGATGCTACCCCAAGTTCATTCCAGGAGATCGGTGGTGGTTATGCCAAGGATGCCTTTAATGTCTATTACCGTGGGAAAAAAGTCGAAGACGCCTCTCCCAGCAGTTTTCAATATAAAGGGAAAGGGTATGCCAGAGACAGCTTTAATACCTACTTTTACGGGAAAAAGATCAGTAACTGATATGATAAACAACATCAATTCAGATACCTTATATTGGGTGTTCTCAACTATGCCCCAGACGTTAGCAGCTTTTGTCGGACTCGTTATCGCCGGAGTATCTTTCATTCAACAACGGATAGACGATATTGTTGAGACAGACAGCACATATACAGAAATCTATGAAGATGTAAAGAAATACATACATTCAGGACTGAAAAAGATTCTTTATGCATCACTATGCATTCTCCCTATCGATTTCTTCTGCCTGTATCTCAACGGCTATATCATAAATGTCATTCATAACCCTTTCGTGTTCATCATCTGTAGTCTACTGGTTCTCATTAATGTCTGCATATTCGGCTACACCATCCTATACGTTGTAAAAATATTAAGTCCAAAGTTTCTGAGCAGTACCATTGAAAAGCTTTCCAATGAATATCACGGGGGCAGTGTGGATATATCAGACTTCATCAAACACTTCATGGATTTTGAAAAAGAAGTAAGACGTGTTACAGAAAAGAGTCTGGCCATCCAAGAGAAGACGATGAACATTTATCAGATGGTGAACGTACTTTTCAGTGCTGGAATATTGACCCGGCAAGAAGTGAACAGGATTCTCACCCTCAACAAAATGAGGAACCTCATTATCCATGGCGGAGAGATCAAGCATGTAGAAAAGACCTTAGACAACCAGTTGATTGCCATCACCAATAAGTTGAACGACATTTCCTGCCTGTAGGAGAGTTCTTCTAGAAACAAGAATTAATAGCTCAGTTATTCAAGTTAAAATAATAAGTATCTTTTCCTTTTTGACTTGAAATGATTTTTCCGTTCCTCTCCAATTGTACTTTCGGGTGATTACCCAAACGTACTACCCTCAAGTCAAAATCACTGTTACAAATATGAATATGGCGCAATGACATACCATTCCATTCTTTAGGAAGTCTCGGAGAGACCGTAAAGGAATGTAATCCGACAGGACGGATACCAAACATACCTTCGATAATGACACGTGCATAGAGAGCGCTCTCTGCAGAAAGTTGTCGTTGACCACCTTCCGGCCACGCTTCAATAGCATAAGGAACATGATCACCTAAAAGACGCTTATGGGAATAAAACGACAGAAATTTCATCGCCCGGCCAGTTTCACCTGCCATAAATACTCCCCTCAACGCATATAGAGTTGATCTATCCCAAAACGTATGATCACCCTCCTGAGTCAGTAACCCATTTTCTGTCCATAAGCGAGTAGAGAACAATGCATCTATTGTTCCCTTTGCCCTTTTATTAATACCCATAGCAAGTGGAATGCAAATCCATGATCGAAGTACCTTGTTCCCCTTATAATATCGGTAAGTATCATAGCCTTCTATATTCTCATGGAAATAATTATCAATATTTCTTTCCATTATCTTAGCTCTATGAGAATACGTCCTTTCCAATTCTTTTTCGTTTAAATCCCGCGCTAAATAAGATGATGATATTAATGCATCATAATATAAACAGGAAGTACATAAATTAGCACTGCCAGAAGGGAAACGATGTTCTAATTCATCGGCATCAGAAGTAACTACTCCATCGGCATTTAATTTACGATGGCAATATTCCAGGCACCATTTGATAAGAGGCCATAATTGCTTTGCCGTATTCTCTTTTCCAAATTCCAAGGCACAACGGGAAGCACCATAGGCGATCATAGCAGCATCACCTCGGTCACCCGCCCCATTCCAATAGTCATCTCCCTCCGCAATAATAGAACTAGGAATAGGTTTCCAATCCAGATTCATATATTTCGCAAAAAGACTAAAAGATGTCATAACTGACTGCATAGCATACGAATACCCTGTAAAAGGGAAAAAAGGATCAGCATATTCAGCCTCATCATTTGCCCAAATTGCTGCATAATAAGCTTCCCCTCCTGGACTATGCATTGGGCCTGCCTTAGTTTGAAAAATACTTTCACAGGAACGTATCTTGGAAAAATCGAACATTCTGTTGATAATAGGATCAGGAGTTTTAAGTATCAGAGTTGCCATCAACTGACTGACCAATGAGCGACGCCGCCTAATTTCTTCATCAACATCCCATCTAAGAGAAGGTTCATTTTCCCTGACGGCAGATAGTAATGCGGAAAAAGACACAGAATCACCTGGCAACAACTGGTAAACACCAGAGCCTTGTATTTGCTGTTCTATGCGATAAGCTCCATAAACGCCTTCTTTTTTAGCCGTTATCAATACAGGATGTCGATTATCTATCTCTAATTTACAAGGCTTTTTGCCATCATTTCTTAAAGTGAACTTTTCTACTAATGCAGGTTTTTCAGTAGATGGAGTATAAACCCTACGAACATGAATTTGACCAAAGCTGCTCTCAACGGTCATCATGCCATCAAGAGTTACTGATTGTGTCTTCTCACAACTCAAGCTGTGTTGATTAATCGTTACTGCATCTAAAGCATTCCAGGAAAGATGGCGCTGCAAGCTACCATGCGTGTCATTCGGAATGGTCCTGAGGAGAGGCCACACCATTCCGAAATTACAAGCAAAACTTCCATCTTGCCGTATTCCGTACTGTAGGACAACCGACATCCTTTTGCCTGACATTTCAATATGATCACAATGTGCTCTTCCATCATATTTCCATGTAATTCCATTACTATTATTTAAATTCCAATAGTCTTTCTCTGCCTTTGCAGATACCACACAAAAAAGCATCAAAATCACTAAAAGTATTTTACTTCTTTTAAAAACCATTTGTCCCATTAATAAATTATTATATGATTAAGATTGTGCTCAAGCATAGAATTTCCAAATATTCTTTGACACAATCTAGTACTATTTAAATGAGTATAATTATCCTCAATTGAGTGATTTTCTTCAATCATAGGTTCTGTGTTGAAACACCGGTCTATAGGACATAACCACAACAACTAGCCTGTCAAAAAGTCTATCACCAAATGATTGGCGGTTGAACTTCCAGCAGAATTCCTCCAGATAACTCTGAAGGAACTCGTCTTTGATGCCATGATACATATCAAGCGAAAGTGACTTCGCATTCGATATGGCAGTATGAATCATGGCAGTTTTTTCGATGCTTGCTCAGGAAGGGTCTTTATGGATATACATCCTTAAAACAACCTTTGAGTTTCGTATGAGACCTGGGGGCATCCCTTACAAGTCCAATATTTATTATACTTATCCCAGATCTGTTGATGACCGCCACAATGCTTACAAACAACACCAACTTTCCCCCGATGATTCTTGAGATACTCTTCGCAAAAAGCTTCATCGGGGAAACGTTTTGAAAATTCTATCAGCATCATCTTGACGAGGTTTTGATAATTGTTGCAAAGATAATGAATATCGCAAAAACCTCAAAATTATTAATCACTCAATTGAGGATAACCAATATTATTTTACCCGTTGGCGGAATTAAATTTCAAGAATAAACATGTCTAAAAAGTTGCACATATCGCTGATTTTTAGTAACTTAGAGTGTTCAAAAATCTTTAAGCTATTTAATCATTGTATGTGCAACCTGTA
>NZ_BAACAN010000045.1:0-4159 GCF_054687055.1 Segatella asaccharophila
AAGCCAATAGCCGCAGACAGCATACCGCAGCCTGCTTATTCTTTTATTGTGTCAAAACAAATAAGTTAAACCTGAATAGCCGATTTATAGGCTGTTCGCAATAAAAACATTTTCGAATGAAAAAATTATTCTTAGTAATGACTGGCCTGTTGCTGATAACTGCTGCCTTTGCTCAAGACAGGGTAAATTACCGGGTGGTTCCGTTGCCGGAATCTATTATAATGAGTGATAAAAAGCCTTTCCTGTTGAATTCAGAAACCGTTATTGTGGTACCGGCTGGTGATGAAAGACTACTTCGGGATGGCCAGTTCTTGGTTGAATATATTGGGGAAACTACAGGCATGAAACTTCAGGTCGTTACCAACAGCAAACATAAAAATGCCATCCATCTGAATCTTAATAAAAGAATCAGCAATAAGGAAGGTTATACGATTAAAGTCAGCCATCGGGAGGTAACTATCTGCGGACAAACTCCCGCAGGAGTATTCTATGGCATTCAGACTTTACGTAAGTCATTGCCGGTAGACCAAAACCTGATGTCAGTTGAACTTCCGGCTGTGAAAATCGTCGATGCGCCTCGCTTTGCCTATCGGGGAATGATGCTGGACTGTGTCCGCCATTTCTTTCCTGTTTCTTTCATTAAGAAATTCATTGATTTACTTGCCCTTCACAATATGAATGTCTTCCACTGGCACTTGACGGATGATCAGGGCTGGCGGATAGAGATCAAGAAATATCCCAGGCTTACCCTTGTGGGATCAGTCCGGAGTGAGACGGTGATCGGACGGAATAGTGAGGTATATGATGGTACACCCTACGGAGGCTTCTACACGCAGGATGAAGCGAGAGAGATTGTGAAGTATGCGGCTGACCGTTATATTACGATAATTCCGGAAATTGATATGCCTGGGCATGTGCTGGCTGCTCTTACGGCCTATCCCGAACTGGGATGTACAGGTGGCCCTTATCAAGTCTTGACCAAGTGGAGTGGAGGAGATCCTCTGTGTCTAGGCAATGATACCGTTTACACGTTTGTAAAGGGAGTGATTGATGAAATAATGGGCCTGTTTCCGTCAAAATATATTCATTTAGGTGGTGATGAGGCACATACGGACCATTGGGCTTCTTGCCCAAGATGCCAGAAAGTGATGGAAGATAATCACCTGACGGTAAAGACCCTTCAGGGTTATTTTACGAATCGTGTAGAAAGTTATGTCAGATCTAAGGGGAGGGTGATGATCGGATGGGACGAGATCCTTGCGGGTAATCCGAATAAGGCTGCCGTAGTAATGTCGTGGCGTGGTGCCGCTCCTGGCGCGCAGGCAGCAAAAGCAGGGTATGACGTCATTATGTCTCCAGGCAGTTATGACTATTTTGATCATTATCAGACATCGGATACGGAGAGGGAACCGCTGCTTATTGGTGGTTATTTGCCCGTCGAAAAAGTATATAGTTTTGAACCTTTCGCCGATCCTGCTGACAAGGAGACTAACAAGCATATCATCGGTGTTCAGGCTAACCTTTGGACAGAGTATATCACTTGTCCCAATCTGGCAGAATATCAGATTCTCCCCCGGATGACAGCCTTGTCTGAAGTCCAATGGATGCAGCCGGAAGCCAAGGACTTTGAGGATTTCCGGACACGTTCTGTAAAGATGCGGAACCTTTATGATGCTTATGGGTTGAAATACGCAAAATTCCTGTGGAATGGAGGTAAGAAGTAGGAAGTTCAGTAACCTTGATTCTTATTATGATTGTACTTCCTGCGGTACCAATTTTGGAGATTTTTTGCGCTCGTCATAGTTTGATAAAGAAGGTCTTAATATGTAAAATAGTTAATTTTCAGATAGAAAACTCCCTAAAAGGTTGTTTTGTGTTCATAAAATTACTATTTTTGTATTGTGAAAAGACCATTATTGGCTTTAGGGAATATACCGGTGAAGTCTTCTGTAATAGCTTCGCTCTATCCTGATATAAGGATGAAGAATAAGAAGATTGCATCACTGGAGAGTTCAGGTGAAATCATCCGTCTGAAGAAAGGGCTCTTTGTAGTAAGTCCTGAAGAAAGTGGAAAACTCTTGTCTGTTGGACTGATAGCCAATCATATTTATAATCCTTCGTATGTATCAATGTCTTCTGCTCTCCGCCATTATGGGTTGATCCCGGAAATGGTATACGCTGTTGAGTCAATGACCATTAAACATTCTGTCTCGTTTGAAAATAAAGTCGGACGGTTTGAATATACCCATATTGACAGAGAGACTTTTTCTGTAGGCCTGTGTCAGATACAAGAAGGCGATGATGTCTATGTCATGGCTTCGCCTGAGAAAGCACTTTGCGATCTGATTGCCAATACCCCACAATTAAATTTGAGATATATAAAAGAAGCTCGTGAATATCTTGAGGAAGATATTCGAATGGATATGGATGCCTTTCAGAAAATGCACAGGGAAGTATTTGAAGCCTATATTCAAGTTGGCAAAAAGGCACAGTCTATACAAACGGTATTAAAATTATTATTGAAGTAATGAATGACATCTATCAGAATATGCTTTCAGCCTATGATACCTCTACAGATCAGGGCAGACGTAATGCTGTATTTGAAGTGAGTCAACAGGTAATCCTTGCAGGGCTGTACCAAGGAGGTTTTTTTGAAGATGCTGCATTTTATGGAGGTACTTGTCTCCGGCTTTTTCATGGATTACCGCGTTTCAGTGAGGATATGGATTTCTCATTGATGTCCCCTGAAGAGAATTTTGATTTCACTAGATTCTTTCAACCAATCATTGAACAATTCAATTATCTGGGAAGGAAGGTTGATATAACAAAAAAGGAAAAAGGGAACTTTGGAAAAGTAGAGTCGGCATTTCTAAAGGACAATACAGAGGTGTATGATGTAAAATTCAGAACGGAGAAATCTGTTCGCATCAAGATAGAAGTGGATACTCAGCCTCCTTTGAAATTTAATACAGAACAGAAACTATTGCTTCAGCCTATATCCTTTATGACCAGATGCTTTACTCTTCCGGATCTTTTCGCCGGAAAGATGCATGCGCTTGTATTCAGAACTTGGAAGAATAGGGTAAAAGGAAGGGACTGGTATGACTTTGAATGGTATGTGCGCCATAATGTATCATTGGATTGGACATACCTGCACGAAAGAATACGCCAGTTTAATGGGAAAGATATAAGCCAGGAGGATTTCAAGTCCCTTTTAGAGGAGAGATTGGCGTCAACTGATGTCAAGAAGGTGAAAAAGGATGTGTTGCCATTTATTAAGAATCCAAAAGATCTTGATATTTGGTCAAATGCTTATTTTCTTCAACTTGCAGATTTGGTAAAGTTCATATAAGGACTATCAATGGATACAGCTGGAAGCCAAGGACTTTGAGGATTTCCGGACACGTTCTGTAAAGATGCGGAACCTTTATGATGCTTATGGGTTGAAATATGCAAAATTCCTGTGGAATACGGACAAAAAGAAAGAAATCCAAAAGCATTGATTCTTGGCTGTCTGTTCGTATTTCCACAGGTTCTTGTTAACTTGGCATACTGCTTTAGGCATCTTAAGGCTCCCTCTGTATGTGATACATAGAAGCCTGATCCTCAGCAAAAGTCTATCCCTCGATGATGTAAGCCTTTACGATCTCACCAGAGTAGGCAATGTGAGCATCCTGGTTTGAACCGGAAAATGTCCCGGGTTTATCTGCCGGATAAAAGGACTGGCGCCATTCCTGGTTGTTCAGTGCGTTCAGATCCTGTAACTGATGGTAGACCACCTTGCATTCCAGTGTCAGTCGTAGTTCCTTGATGGCGGGGACCGACACTTTGTCACCTTCTTCCAGCGTCAGGTTCATGGCCTTGATCTTGTCAACGTCTCTTCCTGAATGTGTGCCGCAGAATCCCAGGATCTTCTTGTCATACTCGCCGTATGGAATACTGATCACGAATTCGGGATTCTTGTCAAGTTGTTCACGTGTGAAGCGGCCTTTGCGGACGAAGGTCGTGAAGATGAATTTCTGCCACTCGATAGGGGCACCAGCATAGTTCCGTGTTAGTTTACCCAAAGATTAAGGAAACTCTATACATGAAGAAGGGAAGATCAGAGACTCCATGTAGTTGCGCTCTGAATCTCTTGAGTTTGGAGTTGAGTGATTCA
>NZ_BAACAN010000046.1:0-4109 GCF_054687055.1 Segatella asaccharophila
CCCGCAGTCGGAAGGAGGCCCTCCGGAAAGTCATTCAGCAGCGTCAGAACATTAAGTGTAATCTGAAGAAGATCGCCGTAAGATGTAACCTGTCCGTCGTTCCTACTTTCTTGATGACCAGAGATCTGTATATACAATTGGTTCAGCAGGCGAGTGTCAGTGACCTGATTTAACGACGGGAACCATACTTGAAAGGATATGGACATCAATCTGATACGGACCAGCAATCAATTTCAAACGCTAAAATACTGTGTATTAACATAAAGACATTAAAGGATGAATATTATTAATCTGATCTATTCTGATCTTCCGGATGCGGATAATTATTTTTTACTTTCCCATAAAACAGAAAATGAAGACAGCTTATGTAAAACACAAAATAAGAACCTTCAGCATTCAGCCTTCCAGCAGATGGAAAGTATAGCCCATTCGGATACAATTAAATCAATAGAGGATGCCTGTATAATGTCCAGACGTAGTGCAATTTATTGTATTCCTGAATCTGCTGGATCAGATTGTCAGGATGGCAATCCGGATAAGAGCAGCTATGTATCCTGTTTCTATCGATTACTACAGACTATACCTGTTTATGTTGTCACGACAGAAATGTCCGGAAAGATCATTTCTCTTCCTTCAGATAGGACAGAGAATATAGAAATACCGAATTGCCATGAGTTGATTCATCTTGATAAGAATCTGTCTGAGGCATTATTGCCTAAGAGGTTTGAGGATTTTAAACGACAGGAAAAAATAGATATAAAACAGGACTTCGAGCATCTACCTCCTTATCATAAAACCAGAGATGGAAAATTATCCTATGAAATCTTTGATTTCTTGGGAATGTACCAGTGTAAGAAGAGTGGGGACAAATCTGATTATTGGGATATTAGCAATTTCCATCCTCAAATATTTATCTGGATTGATAATATCTATAAAGAAATTTCCAGGAAAGAAGGACATGGCAATCCTCAGGATTTTTATCTGCTTTTTGCCCAGGTTGTATTTCATGAGCTTATGCATGCATTAATGGACTGCTATGATGAGACGACAGCAAATCGTGGTATTGATAGAATCTTCAGCCTTGAGGAAGAACCTATAGCAGAAGCTCTTTCAATCAAGTTAATGAAGAAGGAATGGCAGTATACCGATTGTTGCAATAGGGATCTCTTTAAAGAGAGGATCAGGCCATGGCCATATTATCTTTATAAAGTCTATGACGAAGATGAATCCCTTCTGACAGCTTTAACTGCATGGATAATAATAAAAACCCAGTATGATTATATCGATAAGGATCTGTTGATAAGATGGCTTAAATGTATGGATAAGGATAACCTTGAAGAAGCCTATTCAGAAGAACTGGAAGATGCGGAAAATGTCATCCGGGATATAGTGGATTCGAAGAAACTGAAAAACTATGTTGACCCCATAAAAGATGAAAAGATAAATAATATGTTTTCCATATTACAAGATTATTCCTTTCATCACGATCAGCCAGCCGACTGTCATATTTTTATTAATAGGTTTAGACATCAATATTTGAAAGCGTTGACCTTGAAATTAGCGCTTAGTAATCAGATTTGACTTTTGTGAAACATTAAAAAAAGAAATAATATGAGTATGGCAAGAAGGAAGGCTAAATCCGATCATGATAAGATTCATGATAAGATTCATGACGGGGTTCAAAAAATGTGTGAAGATATAGTTGAAAGGCTGTTTATTATAGGAGAATGTCTGAAAAAATGTATTTTTGTGATTGGAAACGGACAAGAATTAACTCAATATAAATGGGATGTATCTTTACGGGAAGAGTTTAAAAAGTTTATTACTTCTTCAAGTATTTCTTGTATTGTATATTTGGCTAAAAAAATCCATAATTGTTGTTGCCTTGGAATTACCTTTAAAGATTTAAAGATTGATAATTTTAATAAAGATTACACATTTAACGTACATTTTAAAGATTTAAGAGTTGCTCGTTATAATGAAAATAATGGAAAGGTAATATTATGCTTTTACATTTATTTTTTTGATAATATAACTGCGGATGAAGAAAAAATAGCTAAAGGTGATATTAAATGGGAAAATATCATACACCAATGTGGTTTAGATCAGGTAATCAACCAGCGTGTTTGGAAAATATTGATTCTTGATGCTATCATATTCCATCATCTTAACAGGTCCTTTGATGACTCTCATTTTCCCAACCCTAAGCTTGAATTTTCTGATGTTGTTGATATTACAAGGACATTTATTTTTATGAATCAGACAAATAAGAAAATCATTGAGGAGAACGAAATTACAAAATTATTTGAAAAGGTTTATGATTGTTTTTCTACGATGTCAAGTGTAAAACAATAAAGGGTTACTGCCATATACTTACACGAAATGATAAAAGCACGGTTATTTGTCATGTCTTAAATGAATTCAACTGCGATTAATACTTCTTCATCTGAGGTCCTGTTCATGCTGATATCGTGTAGTGCATTCGTTAAATGTCCGGAGATGAAAGAGAATAGTAGTATTGAATCTGAAACGGTGTGTTCGTTCTTAAGATGGCTGATCAGCCGATAACAATAGTATGGTCGTTGGATATAATCTTCTTTATCATCGGATCGGCTCTATGAAGAGTATTCAGGGATCTGTCAGAAAGCCTGAACATTGACCAGAATGAACCATTTTGGTCAGTCTTGATTTCGATGGACCGCCTAGCGGTCCGAAATACTCACAATTTCTCCATTATGATTATTATAGATAATACGGCATTTACTTCTGGTATTTCATTTCCTGATATTTTAGCCGTCCAGACTAAGGCAGAGCTCCTGCAGATCTGCAAGAAACTCGACCTATATGTCAGTCCCAACCTGAAGAAAGACGAGACTGTTTACCGTGTGGCCGTTGCCATGATGACCAATCCCATCAATATCCTCAGTGTACTCAACAAACAGGAACTCCTGATTGTTGATGAGTTCATGAAGGGTGGTCCCAATACCTATGTCACCCGCAAGATGCGCAAGACCCCTAACAAACTCCAAAAGTTCAGCCTTGTCTTGACTTTCGAGGATGAGCAGAAGCAGGAGTGGAAAATGCTCATGCCCGAAAGTGTCCGTAATGCCCTTTCCGTCAGTTTCCCCGCCTATCTCGATCTGGCTCAGCGCGGAGTCAAGCCCCCGTCACCCAAACAATTGAGAATGATGGCCGCCATGCAAAGATTGATGGATGAAGGTGAAGAGAATAGAGCCGCGTTTGGAGAGTGCAGAGATGAATAGGACTATTGCATAAGTTTCACAATTTGTCGGTGACCAAAATGAACTATTTTGGTATACAATGCACCATTTTGGTCATTGTGTTCTATAGCCTGAAAACTTTAATAACTGCTGTGATTTTACGAATCGGTTACCATGCTAATTGCGCATCAATTAAATCTCTTCAGTTTTATTCGGAACTTAAAATCATGCACACTCTGAAGTGCCCTGTTTATAGAACGTGGACATCAGTTGGACACTTACGTTCATAATATGACCGAAGCAGAGGTTCGAGAGTATTGTCGGTTATTTTTCAATCAGACACCAGAAAAGGATAAACAGATAAACATGATCCGGTATACCCTTAATGAAATTGCGGAAGAGACATGTTTCCATATTGAGAATAAATATGCTCGTATTGGAGGCAATCCGAACTCGGTACAGATACTTCAGGATATCTCTGAATTGAAAGATCAGCTTAAGGAAGTCCATGAAAAAATCGAATTATTGAAAAGAATGAATAGAATATTTTCTAATTGTCTTGTTGTACTTAGTAAAGACCATCTTAGAGAAACCTTTCCGAAGGGCAATGCTATTGATGAGTTTTAGAATAATTCTTAAGATAAGCCATTAATAGAGAATTCCTATAATACTCTGATATATCATGCAAAGAGATTGTCAAATTGTTATTATGGCAGGCGGTAAGCGTCCATTTCTCCGTCATGCGTTGTAAAAAACAAGTTATACCCGTTGGCGGAATTAATTTAGAGCATACTTGATTTTCCCAATGGGCTTCCCGTTGACATAATTGATGTATTGAAGGAAAGTCTGTGCACTGATTTTTCCGATGATTCTTGTAAACAATCCATC
>NZ_BAACAN010000047.1:0-3946 GCF_054687055.1 Segatella asaccharophila
TATAACTTGGGAGATGGCGCATAAGAAGGATATTGGTGTTGATTTCTCGTTTTTTGATGATCAGATTAGTGGTACGGTGGATTATTACGACGAGCAACGTAGCGGTATTTATCAGTCGCGTTCCTATCTGCCTTACTACATTGGCTTGAATACTTTGTCCCAGTCTCCGGGTGCAAATATAGGAAAGGTATCTAATAAAGGTGTTGACGGAAATATCGCTTTAAAACAAAAAATAGGGGAGGTGAATTTGACTTTAAGGGCTAATATGACTTACAGCAAGAACAAGATTCTGGAATATGATGAGGAATATAGCCGTTATCCTTATACTTGCCAGACGGGCTATAGTATCAATCAGGCAAGGGGCTTGATTGCAGAAGGATTGTTCAAAAGTTATGATGATATCCGGAATAGCCCGCAGCAGACTTTCGGAGATGTTGCTCCCGGTGACATCAAATACAAGGATGTCAATGGTGACGGGATCATTGACAGTAATGATATGGTCCCGATTGGCAATGCAAAAACTCCTAATCTGATGTATGGTTTTGGCTTGTCATTAGCCTGGAAAAACTTTGACTTTAATGTTTTGTTCCAAGGTGCTGGAAAATCATCCTTCTTCCAGAAAGGTTTTCTTTCCTATGCTTTTGCCAATAAACAATATGGGAATATTTTACAGGATGTTATTGGCAAGTATTGGGAGCTGGGCGTCAATGAAGATCCTAATGCCAAGTACCCTCGCCTGACTTATGGATGGAATTCGAATAATTACCAGAATTCAACTTACTGGCTGCGTGATGGGCGGTATTTAAGGCTGAAGAATTTGGAAATAGGCTATACTATTCCTAAACAACTTTTGATTCATCTGCATGTAACCAATGCAAGGTTTTATTTCATGGGTACCAATCTGTTGACTTTCTCAAAGTTTAAGCTTTGGGATCCTGAGCTGTCAAGTGAAACGGGTGAGGCTTATCCACTTTCACGGGTCTTGACACTTGGACTTACACTCAGCTTATAACCTAAAATATGTGTATTATGAAAATAAATAAAATTATCTTATTCGGTTTGCTCATTGGAGGAGCCGGAATGTTGTTCACTTCTTGTTCTGACTATCTGGATGAGGAGAAGAATTTCAAAAATCTGCAGACAGAAGATAAAATTTTTACGGACAAAGATTTTACGGAACAGTGGTTGTCCTATTGTTATGCTAATCTTTTAGGTGACAATATGGAGATGGGACATACAAACAACAATGTTACGAACTTCTCCGATGATATAGTTTTCAATGAAGGAAATAATGGGGTTTATTACCAACAGTATAAACTTGGGCAGTATGAAAGTATTACCACCCAGGCCTGGGCTCGTTCGTATGATGGTATCAGACAAGCCTCCGTATTGATACAGGATATTGATAAAAATACGAAATTTACGGAGGAAGAGCGTACAGACATCAAAGGCCAGGCGCGTTTTCTGAGAGCTTATTTTTACTGGTTGCTTTTGCGGCATTACGGTCCATGTCCTATTCTGCCTGATAATGGAGCTGACTATACGAAATCCTATGATGAACTGAGTCTCTCGCGTAGTACGTATGATCAGGTTACAGATTATATTGCTAATCAGATGGTTCAGGCAGCTAAGGAATTACCTGCTACCCGGTCAACCACTCAGATAGCACGTCCGACTAAGGGAGCTGCACTTGCTGTCAGGGCAAAAGTCTATCTGTATGATGCCAGTCCACTTGCTAATGGGAATAAAGATGAGGCTGATTTTGTGGATGACAAGGGTAATCCTTTAATCAATCAGATTTATGACGAGAGTAAATGGGCAAGGGCTGCGGCGGCTGCCTTGGATGTGATCAATCTGAAACAGTACAGCCTGTATGTTGCTTACAAGAAGATTAGCTCAGATTATGCTTATCCGAGCACGATAACACCTCCCTATAATGCGGAATATTCAAATAAGAATTTCCCGGATGGATGGGCCGATATTGATCCATTTGAATCCTATCGTGCGATTTTTGATGGGGATGTTCTGGCTGCACAGGATCCTGAATTGATCTTTACTCGTGGTGTCAATGATGCAGATAATGATGGAAATAGTGGAAATGGAATAACAGCTTTAGTCTTGCATGCTCTGCCAAGTTCTGCAGGAGGATATAATTGTCACGGACTGACCCAGAAGCAGTGTGATGCATACGATATGGCAGACGGGACTTCGTTTGACCGTGATAAAGCTCCGAAAGAGTTTACTAGTAGTAGTAATCTTGCAGAACATCCTTATGATCATTTAGGAAATGGCGTATGGATGGAATATGCTAACCGGGAGCCTCGTTTCTATGCCTCTGTTGCTTTTAATGGATGTGTGTGGCCTTGTGCAAGCGCTAAGGACGAAAATTTTAAGGATCGTCAATTATGGTATTATCGTGGGCAGGCTGACGGTCGTTCTAATTCCAGTGAGCGGTGGATACCAACAGGTATCGGAATGATGAAGTTCGTTAATCCGAATGATTGCAATACGGATAATGGAAGTGTGACTCCGAAAGCTGAGCCGACCATTCGCTATGCGGATATCCTCCTGATGTATGCAGAGGCGTTGAATGAATTGACGCAGAATTATCAAATTTCGTCCTGGGACGGCTCCGCAACTTACTCGATTAAGAGGGATGTTGAGGAGATGCGCAGAGGGGTCAAGCCGGTCCGTATGCGTGCAGGCGTTCCGGATTATGATGACGCTACCTATGCAAGCCAGAGTGCGTTTCGTGTAAAACTAAAACATGAACGTCAGGTGGAATTTATGGGCGAAAATCAACGCTACTATGATTTAAGACGCTGGAAAGATGCTCCGAAGGAAGAGGGTGAGCAGGTCTATGGCTGTAATACACTGATGACGGCTGATCATGCTGCGCTGTACTATGTGCCGGTTCGTGTACCGGATCTGCAGTGCGCCTTCTCTCATAAAATGTATTTCTGGCCTATTTTGAAAGAAGAACTGAAGCGTGATAATAAATTGACACAAGCTCCAGGCTGGAAGAGTTATGAATAATTCAATTAGAAGAATCAGATTATGAAGAAAACATATTTATTAGGTTGTCTGTTGGGTTTGGGACTATTTGTAGCATCCTGTACCGACAACTTCCAAGGAGAGCTGTATGGCCAGATGATTTCCTTTAAAGCGCCTGTTAATAGTAATGGAGTTTATGATGTCTATCTCCGTTATAAAACAAACGGGAAAGATACTTTTAACCTTCCGGTCATTGTCAGCGGTACAGAAAATAGCAAGCACGGTCTTGATGTAAATATCGGGGTGGATAATGATACGCTGGCCATCCTGAATACTGAACAGTATAATGATCGGACAGACTTGTATTACCATCAGCTTCCTCAACAGTATTTTAAGTTCCCCTCGAATATCTGTCATATTCCTGCGGGTACTGCAGTGCGGACATTTCCGATTGCCTTTGATTTTACCGGTTTGGATCTTGTAAATAACTGGGTGCTTCCTCTGACTGTTGAGGCAAATTCGGCTTATCAACAGAACCGCTATAACGGACGGGATAAGGCTCTGCTGAATATCAACCTGTTTAATGATTATTCGGGCGTTTATTCTGCAACGGCCATGAATATCTATTTTCATGGAGAGACTAATAATCCGGCTGTTGTGGACACCCGTACTGCTAAGGTAGTGGATGAGAATACGATCTTTGTTTATGCAGGGACAGTATGGGAGGAAGATCCGGACAGAAACCTGTACAAGATCAATATCAAGTTTGAACCAGGTACGATGCAGGCTGACAGTACGGTTACCGGTAATGTTACCTTAAGTCCGGGTGATCCTGATAATAAGTTTAATCTGACTACAACGGGTAACTGTACGTATGAAATCCAAAAAATCATGGATCAGCAGAGTCCGTATCTGGAACATTATTATGTCATTCTAAGGCTTAATTACAGCT
>NZ_BAACAN010000048.1:0-2241 GCF_054687055.1 Segatella asaccharophila
AAGCCTCCGGCCTATCCTACACATCGGATGACCGGGATCAATGCTAAGCTATAGTAAAGGTTCACGGGGTCTTTTCGTCCCATCGCGGGTAATCGGCATCTTCACCGATACTACAATTTCACTGACTTCATGGTCGAGACAGCGTCCGGATCATTACACCATTCGTGCAGGTCGGAACTTACCCGACAAGGAATTTCGCTACCTTAGGACCGTTATAGTTACGGCCGCCGTTTACCGGGGCTTCAATTCTGGGCTTCCTCCTTGCGGAGTGACCCCTCCTCTTAACCTTCCGGCACCGGGCAGGTGTCAGGCTGTATACTTCTTCTTTCGATTTCGCACAGCCCTGTGTTTTTGTTAAACAGTTGCCTGGACCTATCCACTGCGCCTCTCCCGGAGGAGAGGACCCTTTTTCCCGAAGTTACAGGGTCAATTTGCCTAGTTCCTTAACCATGAATCGCTCAACGCCTTAGTATTTTCTACCTGTCTACCTGTGTCGGTTTGCGGTACAGGTGCCCCAAAAATATGCTTAGCGGATTTTCCAGGGAGTCTGATTACCGGCGCTATTGGACGCCCCCGAAAGGGCTTCCATACTGTCAGGGTCGGCTCGCGGTCCGGATTTGCCTGGACCGTTCCGCGCCTACGCCCTTCAACGGAGTATTCCGTAACTCCGCGGCCGTTTCACTCCTCCGTCTCCACATCGCTCCTTGGGGCAGTAACGGAATATTGACCGTTTCTGCCATCGCCTGCTCCTTTCGGATGAGGCTTAGGACCTGACTTACCCCGGGATGACTGACATTGCCCGGGAAACCTTAGACTTCTGGCGGAAGGGGTTCTCACCCTTCTAATCGTTACTTATACCTACATTTGCTTTTCCACACGCTCCAACGTTCCTTCCGGAACGTATTCAACGCATCTGGAATGCTCCCCTACCGATACTTTCTTTAATTCTATCCCGTGTCTTCGGTATCCGGCTTATACCCGATTATTATCCATGCACGGACCCTCGACTAGTGAGCTGTTACGCACTCTTTGAATGAATGGCTGCTTCCAAGCCAACATCCTAGCTGTCATAGGGACCACACTTCGTTAGACTAACTTAGCCGGAATTCCGGGACCTTAGACGACGGTCCGGATTCTTCTCCTCTCGGGGACGGACCTTAGCACCCGCCCCCTTACTGCATAACTGCGGCCCGCACGCATTCGGAGTTCGTCAGGACGCGACAGGCGGTGAAGCCCTCTTGTCCTATCGGTCGCTCTACCTCATGCGGGGATCGTTACACGCGGCACCTAAATGCCTTTCGGGGAGTACGAGCTATCTCCAAGTTTGATTGGCCTTTCACTCCTACACTCATCTCATCGAGAAGCTTTTCAACGCTTATTCGTCCGGACCTCCATCCCGTGTTACCGGGACTTCATCCTGGACAAGTGTAGATCACTTGGTTTCGCGTCTGCCTCCTCCGACTCTGCGCCCTCTTCAGGCTCGCTTTCACTGCGGCTCCCCGGATTATGCCGGTTAACCTTGCCGGAGACGGCAACTCGTAGGTTCATTATGCAAAAGGCACGCCGTCACCGATCGCTCGGCTCCGACCGCTTGTAGGCGCATGGTTTCAGGAACTCTTTCACTCCCCTTGATCGGGGTGCTTTTCACCTTTCCTTCACAGTACTCGTTCACTATCGGTCTCACACCGTATTCAGCCTTACCGGATGGTCCCGGCCGGTTCACGCAGAATTTCTCGTGCTCCGCGCTACTCAGGATTCCACTACACTCCCCTGCGGTTCGCCTACGGGACTTTCACCCTCTGTTGTCCTGCTTTCCGGCAGGTTCGGCTCCCGTGCGGGATATGACACCGTGGTCCTACTACCCCCGCGGGGCATTGCTACCTCACGGGTTTGGGCTCCTCCCCGTTCGCTCGCCACTACTGGGGGAATCATTGTTTATTTTCTCTTCCTCCGGGTACTAAGATGTTTCAGTTCCCCGGGTTGGCCTCCCGTTCTTGACGGGATAGGTAACCTTCAGTTACCTGGGTTGTCCCATTCGGACATCTCCGGATCACAGATCATTTGCATCTCCCCGGAGCTTTTCGCAGCTTATCACGTCCTTCATCGCCAGTGTGAGCCAAGGCATCCGCCATGCGCCCTTTCCTACTTTCCTCTGCTTGGTCTCCCCCGCGCTTCCCTTACGGGTCCGCCGGGGAGATTCATAGTTCATACTTCTGACTGCGCTTCCCGCCTTGCCTCTTC
>NZ_BAACAN010000049.1:0-1967 GCF_054687055.1 Segatella asaccharophila
AAAGAACTCATAGGATTTATTGTTATTGTTGTTCATGGATGCAAAGATACGCTCTTTCTTGCATTCTACAACTTATAACTTCAACCTTTATCTTCTTATAGTCAACACGGATTTATACATGTGCCCCGGAAAATCAGAGATATTGTAGACTGGCGAAGCACCGGAAAAGGACTGAAAGAAGACCGAGGGGGATAAACAGACGGATTTGTATTTACGGATTATAATGCAGTAGTCAATGCTTATTATTATGAGGTGTTGAAGGTTATGCCATCTATTGCACGGGCAATAGGCAAAGATAATGAATCAGAGCAGTATTTTCGCCAATCTGAAAGTTTTAAATCTCTCTTTAATCATTCGTTCTGGAATAAGGAAAAAACTGTTATCAAGATGGACTTTCTACTTTACATGTTTCACTCCATTCCAATATCTTTCTGTTGGCTTTTGGGATGGTGCCGGAGGATAGGCAACGTTCAGTTGTTCATTTCATTGAATCTCGGGGGATGACATGCAGTGTTTATGGCGCACAGTTTTTGCTAGATGCTTTGTATAATGCCTGTGATGCCAATTATGCTCTGCATCTTCTAACGAAGACAGATGATCGTAGTTGGTATAATATGCTGAGGGCTGGATCTACTATGACGATGGAGGCATGGGATAATAAATGTAAACCCAATCAGGACTGGAATCATGCATGGGGCAGTGCTCCCGCCAATGTCATTCCAATGAAATTGCTGGGAGTAGAACCTTTGGAACCTAGTTTTAGTATAGTAAGTATAAAACCTCAAATAGACAGGTTGGATTGGGTTGATGCTTTAGTCCCGACGATAAGGGGTGGTATCCGTATGTATATTGAAAATAAAAAGGAACATTATCGATTGCAACTTACCCTTCCTGCGAATATGAAGGCAAAAGTTTATCTGCCTTTTTCTTCCCGGGAATACAGTATAACAGATAACGGGAAATATATACGCCCCATGCCTGACTATGATCATAAATCTTACATGTATTTAGGAATGGTAGGTTCAGTCTTCCATCAATTTGAGGCCTTGCCTGATGTTAAGTGATTATAATACAAAGGATAACTTGCGTGAGTTAATCCATCGTGAACGGAGCGCTGAGTTTGCTGGTGAAGGTCAGCGCCACTTTGATATCATCCGTTGAAAAACTTCTGACGGTAAGATGTTAGCGGAACAGGTTCTTAACGGTAACTTGACTAATATTATTGGTACTCTTAATGATAGTCCTACAAAGGGATCTACAGATCCTACTATGCGTGCAACGACAGATCCAAGCAAGATAGGGTTTATTGAATCCCGTACCTTCAAATATTATAATAAACCCGTTGGCGGAATTAATTTAGAACATATATCACTACTGTCCCGTTAAAGTGGACTAAGAGTTCTTTGAAATAGTTGAAATACAGTCTTTTACGATTAGTTTTCGATGTGCGACGATTTGAATTCGTACCTTTGCCACAAAATACGATGTGGCTATGTACAAAGAAAAGTATGTTTTCGCTCAACTGATCGAGTTTTTAGACAACGACAAGTTCCGTCATCTCGTGGATAAATATCACGGCAATCACTATGCGAAACACTTCACAAGTTGGAACCAATTGCTTGCGCTCATGTTCGGCCAACTCTGCAACAGAGAAAGTCTTCGGGATTTGATAGTCGCATTAGAAGCTCATCAATCAAAGTGTTACCACCTTGGATTAGGTAGAAAGCCAATAGCGAGGACTACCTTTGCAAAAGCCAATCAGGATAGAGACTACCGAATCTTTGAAGACTTCTCATTCTATATGATGAGTCCACTTTAAAAAGTGGAGGAATTTAAAATTATATGATTATCCTCAATTGGGTGATTAATAATTTTGAGTATTCCCCGATATTCATTATCTTTACATCAATTATCAAAATCTCGTCAAAATGAAACTGATAGAATTTTCAAAGCGCTTCCCCGATGAA
>NZ_BAACAN010000050.1:0-1945 GCF_054687055.1 Segatella asaccharophila
TCACTCAACTCCAAACTCAAGAGATTCAGAGCGCAACTACATGGAGTCTCTGATCTTCCCTTCTTCATGTATAGAGTTTCCTTAATCTTTGGGTAAACTAACACGGAACTATGCTGGTGCCCCCAAAAACACCCGTGATGAAACCTGAGGCCATAGGGCGGATTTCCACATCCTTGATCCCCTTGATCGTGGCCGGATAGGTGGTTTGCAAAGAAGCACTGGAAGCCTCTATTGTACATACGGGATACTCGTTGTTGCCAAACTGCAGGCCCTTCTTCTTTCCACCGCAGGCGACGAGGGTGGCAGCGAGAACTACAACGAATAAACAATCTTTCATTTTCATAACTATTCTACATTAAATATTCATCTTAGATAAAAACACCGCTTATACCAGTCTCCCTAAATAGTCGGCGGTAGAGAAAACTTTTCAGTGTAATCAAGTTTTCTATCCGCAAAGGTAGGAAATAATCCTTAACATCGTAACTCCTCAATTACACTTTTAACAAACTTTATTTCTAAAACCAGTTCATCCGTGACCCGCAGGAGGGGCACAGAACAAATTCCGACCTCAAATACTCGCAAAATGACCAATTTACCAATTAGTTAACCAGATAAAAGGGATGCAGTCACCTTGGAGATTATCAAGAACCGGTTCATTACCATGGCCATGTATCTGTTTCCATAATCAAATAGTCATCAGATCAAAGTCAATCCTCAGATTGATTAATTTGCAGTAAATAATCGTGACCAAAATGCACAATTTTGGGGGAGCAAAATGCACCATTTTGGTGGGGCGAAATGCACCATTTTGGTCACGATGAACTATGGTCCCAGAAGAGACCTTTCAAACCATTTTTTCTCATTTTATTTCATTCATTAATTAAGAAACAATCACAGTAAATCGAATCTGTGTTCTACTAAGAACTGTACAAAGTTAGTAATTCAAGACCAACTTTACAACCCTATTTCGGTAAACCTATCTGTTATTTCGGTAAACCTATATGTTATTATCGGTAAAGAGAAAACCAAGTGATTATGATTGTGACTTAATTCCGTAGTTCTTCTTCAATTAAGAAGAGCCGACTCACTTGACGGATTTATTTTTCTCTTTCCGATTCCGCATACAGAAAGAAAACAATTAATATTCCAGTGCCTGAAGTTTTACTCCTGTTGTGTCTATTCTCAGACTGGCCAGTGAAACATATCAAACTCCCAACAAGAATCTTATGGGATTGCTACCATAAAGATCGCAATCCCAAGTGTAATTAAATAATAGGTATATGAATTTCAGTCAGAAGTTTATCAGGAGGAGTACATTCCGGATCATTGGGATAGACCTCAAACAAAGGTCTCTCGTCTAACTTGTAATTTCCATCAGGAATATATTTACCGAAAATGGTATCATAGACCTTATCCAGTTGGTTGTAGGATCCCTGATAATGATATACCACATATCGGCCACCAGCAATTTCCTTAATGCCAATCTCACCCTTCGGCTCAATCTTAAACGGCAGCACAAGACAGATATCAGCTCTTCTCTTGTCGCAATCAGTCAATTTAGGATCATCATGATAGATCACAGCATGGGCAATTCTGCCATCCGCCAGCATCTGATGCACCTTATCTGAATCGATACCTTTTCCATTCCCCATCTCTTCAGAGAACTTACCAGACATACGGACATGGTTCCACAGTTTCTTCCATGCCATACAATAATCCAGTTTCTTATAGTCACCTATCAGAGAGATATAAATTGCCTGTTGAGGTTCCATATTGATGACATCACTAGATAACTCCATATTGGAGTTGATTTTTAACGGTTTCATTCGAAAATGTTTTTATTGCGAACAGCCTATAAATCGGCTATTCAGGTTTAACTTATTTGTTTTGACACAATAAAAGAATAAGCAGGCTGCGGTATGCTGTCTGCGGCTATTGGCTTAGG
>NZ_BAACAN010000051.1:0-1858 GCF_054687055.1 Segatella asaccharophila
ATCCAGAATTCCGACACATTGCTACCAGGCTGTCCAGACGACATCTGTGCAAAAATTCCCGGGACATTTCCCGCCAAAGCATTGGAAAGACTTGCCGTCGGAGTCTTCAGCTGATCGACATCAACAGTAGTCACAGCACCCGTGACAGTAATCTTTTTGCGAGTTCCTAATCCTGTCACGATTACGTCATTCAGCACATTCGCTTTACTCGGCTTCATGGAAACATTGATAACTTTCTTATCTTTAATAAAGATTTCCTGTTTTTCATATCCAAGATAAGTAAAGATCAAGTAGGAATATTGATTTACACTTATTTTATAATGTCCGTCAAGTCCAGTCCAGTCACCGTACCCATACCGGGGCTATCCTTCACAGAAATTGTAACCCCAATCATCGGTTCATTCTTTTCATCGGTCACCGTTCCCGTAATTTCCATCTTGCCCTGGGCAAAAGTGGCAAGGCTTACCACAGTGAACAATAAAAGTGATAGTATCTTTTTCATAGATTATATTATTAGGTGTTATTCAGTAGAAAGATAACGGACGTCATGCAGATTTGTCTCTGCAAAATATAATGTATTCGTCACAGGATCATAGGCAATTGCACGAGGCTGCCATAAACGCGCTTCCTGGATCGGATCACCATTGACATAGCCATATGTATGATTATCCTTATTGATATGGGCACGACCTGCAACCAGAGAAGTTGCACCTTCAGGAGTAAGTTTGCGTATGCAGTCATTATGGGAATCTGCCCAATAAAAATCATACTGGTCATCCTTACCTTCCTTTACATATTCAGAATTCTTGACAAAACAACCTTCGACAAAAAGATAGGCAAGACGGGCTGCGCTCCCTACACCTTCCACATAACCCCTACTACTACAACTTCCGCATACAACGGTCGGATATTCAAATTCCTTAGTCGTTTCATTATAGTTTGAGCGCAGGATGGCATGTATATCCGGGCCGACAATATACATATATTTTCCACTCGGGTGCATGATGAAATTCTCCTTTAAACCTCCTGAAGCATTTAAAAAGCCCGATAAATTAAACAATAATTTATCTTTGTATTGTCCAGTTGAAGGATCGTAAGTTCCGTTTACCTTGTAAACGCCGCCATTCGCCCAAGACTGGTAAAAAACCGTATGATCCCCCGGATGGGAGCATACGGTATAAGCACACGGACCATAATGATACGGACGGACACGCTGGAAGTTTTCATTTCGAAGAGCATAATAAATATTTGGGCGTGTATTATCTGTTGCATTCCCATTATCATCCGGCATAAGCAACGTATCACCTTCCTCTGTAAAACAAAAACTACGCATCTCATTATATTTCATAGGAAGCACCAGACTATAAGTCTGATCTATAAGATCCAATTTATGGATACCTGTATCCCATCCGGAAAGATAGATACACCTGTGCCCATTGGCATCATGATCCTGATAGACCATAAAATCCACAGAATTCACACTCGCATCCTTAAAAGGACCAGAAATATCACCTAAAGAATTGCCATTATCATCAACCTGGCGGATCAAAGTTGCTACACGCGTCGCTGCCTGATAGTCAAACGGTTTTGCAAAGGTATATCGTACCAAAGTATCACCCTTTTCATTCAGGAAACAAACCTTAACGGTTTTTTCAAATGCTCTTTTCGGTACCATACAATAGATGGTTTTGCCATTAGAACCGATCACCTTCGCACTTACACCTCCGATAGTTACAGCAATATTATCAGGATTAGTCTCAAAATTACTCCCATTAATAAAGAAACGGGTTCGGGACCCGCCTCCACTAGGGGTAAAATCCGTAAATGTCACAGCCTCCTTGGGATTATAGCCTGTAAC
>NZ_BAACAN010000052.1:0-1659 GCF_054687055.1 Segatella asaccharophila
GTAACTATTCAGCCATACCCAAGGTGTGCCATCCTATAAAGATAGGATGGTAGCAATGGCATTGTATTGAGATTGATTGTTCTTCCATGCCGTATCGGCGATGGAATGTATAGCGAAGAAGTCATCTGCCCCGGAATCGGATCTGAAGGTACCTGATATTTTCTGTTTGACCTTCAACTTTCTTATTCCTCTCTCGGATGCATTGTTATTCGGCGGTATTGCAGGGTCTTCAAGAAAGTTGAAGATGTAGTTCCTGGCCCTGACGAGTCCTTTCCTCAGTTTTTCAAAGTTGTCATTCAGGTGTGTAAGGCTTTGAGCGAGCAGCCTGTCAAGGCGTGTAAGCCACGCTCCTTTGGGGATAATCTCCCCGGGTCTGGTGTTCCTCTGGTGTATGGCATCGCGCAGGAGCTGTTGTATCTGTCCTGACCATTTCTGGTTCTTGTCAAGTTCCGAGAGGTATTCGAGTTCCCTCAGGATGTGTGCCAGGCATATCTGGTGTCCGAGGAAGTCTATTGCAAAGTATGCGTTATGGCGGTCGGTAACGGCGACCATGTTTTTCAATGAGTCTCCGAACCTGTCCTCCAGTACCCTGGCAGAACGTCCTCCGGCACGGAAACAGAGCGTTACGTATGCCGTCTGTGCTATCCATGCCCAGTCAAGACGCTTCTGGTTGTAACAGCCCGACTCGTCGAAGCCCACCACACGGGACTTCCTGATCGTATCCTCCAGCAGCCTGATGGCGGGTCGTGACTTTTCCATGGCATCATCAACGATATTCTTTATCGTACCCTGGCTCATCGACAGGGAGAACAGTTCTTTCATAATAGTCTGGAGGCGCTCGTAGGGGATACACTGCACAACGTTCAGATAGGTTACGATGGAACGTATGGTCTTGCCGAAGGTTACCGGGCTGCCTCCGCGTTTACGCGGTGCATAGCCGTGGTTATGGCAGCCGCAGGGACACACTTTCTCATAGTGGCGGTGTTCCGTCACTGTCGGGGTAATTACGGCAGGAAGGTCTATTTCCTGTGTTGTATAGATCAGGTGTCCCTTGATGTCGTCAAGACTGCGCCCGCATTCCTTACAGTAACGGCTGGAGTGTTCCTCTATAAAATCGGGAGACTCCACCATATCCCTGCGATGTCCGTCATGGTCCTTCTGGCCACCGGGCTTCAGGCCGCTCCGCTTACGGAGGGATTTTGTACGGCGGATGATTTCATCCTTCATCTTCTCTTTCGTTGGCGGAGTACTGCTGTTCGTGGAGTTCTTGTCCGGATTCTCATAGCGGGACAGACGTTTCCTCAGATCCTCTATCTCCCTGTCCTTCTGGTGTAATTCCTTGTTGAGTTTTTCAATATTCCGGTTCAGCTGACATATCCGGGCATGCTGCGAGTCGATGGTCTTACGCATCAACTGCATCTCTCCTGCCATTTTGCGCAGTGACTCTGATATGTCTGTAACCTGCTGATTCATAGATACAAAGGTAATGAAAATATCTGAGATATGCAAGAAAACTGGCATCTGTTTTTGAAGATTTTTCATTGATTTTCAATCAGTTGGATGAAATGGCCCCTGCTTTGTGATTATGACAGGGAGTCTCTGCCAGCGAGCCTTTGCGATGAAACTGTTGTGGCATAAAATGAATGGCTGAATAGTTAC
>NZ_BAACAN010000053.1:0-1545 GCF_054687055.1 Segatella asaccharophila
TTTCATTCGAAAATGTTTTTATTGCGAACAGCCTATAAATCGGCTATTCAGGTTTAACTTATTTGTTTTGACACAATAAAAGAATAAGCAGGCTGCGGTATGCTGTCTGCGGCTATTGGCTTAGGCATTTAAATTTTAAAACGACTGGAATTTGGAAATTTCATTCGCGTGCTCTTAGCAACAATCTTTGCCTCTCAGTCGTTTAGACCAGTTTCATATTCAGGTTCAGAAGTCCCAGTAAAAATCGGCCTTAGGGTTCGTGTGCTTCTTATGCACTTTCCTTCTCGGGCGAATCCTCTCCGAGTTCTTTCAGTCTTTTTTTATAATAATCAATCTGATTCTGTCTGCGTCTGTCATCCATGTAATTTGCACCTGGTTCCCGGTAGGCTGTACCGTCCTTGAGCATGTGGTATACGACCTTGAGCATTTCGGCGGCAATTGCGACAAGTGCGCGTTTCTTCCCCCGCCTGGCGGCCAGACGCCCGTAACGGGCAGAGAAGAAGGTATTCTTTGTTCGTGTCGCACACCACGCACATTCTGTCATTATTGCCTTCGTGGCCTTATTGCCGTGGTTGGTGTGTGAGCTTTTTTTTTACCTGCGCTCTCGTTATTGCCCGGCGCGAGCCCTGCCCATGAGGTTAAATGTTCTGCCGTTGGGAACACTTCCATGTCTACGCCAATCTCCGCCAGGAGTTCCTTTATGGAGGACTGTTGCATGCCGGGCACTTCGCAAAGTTGTTCTATACGTCCCTGCAAGGGCTGCATCCGCCTGTCTATCTCCTTGTCGAGGACTTCTATCTCATCCTCGATGTTCCTGATACTCTTCCGGATTGTCCTTATCATGAACTTGTGATGCTCCGTGAAATGACCTTCCACCGCTTCGGCAATTTCCTCCTGTGAGTGCTTGAGCCTCCAATGCGTGCACAGTTCTGAGAGTCTTGACGGGTCTGTCTCGCCATCAATAACTGCATCTATCACCGCCGTACAGGTCTTGCCACGGATGTTGCTGAAAACGCTTGACAACTTGAGGTTAGCATCCTCGAATATCCGTATCATGCGGTTGTGTTCGGCGGACTGCTGCTGTACCAGTTTGCGGCGGTACCTGGTAAGGTCGCGCAAGTCACGCTGATCACGGCATGGAATAAAACTGCCTTTGAGTAAGCCTGCACGCAGGAGCTTGCAGATCCATGCCGAGTCTTTCTTGTCGGTCTTGTGCCCCGGAACGTACTTGATGTGACGGGCATTGACGACCATTACCGTAAAACCACCAGGTTCCAGAATGTTCATTACAGGCTTCCAGTATACGCCGGTACTTTCCATTGCTACATGAGTAACGCCAAGTTCCAATAGCCATTCTTTCAACTGTGTCAAAGATCTCGTTGTCGACTGAAACGTACGGGTCTCTTTTTTGATGTCCGTTCCGCTGACTGTTGCCACTATCTCCTTCTTGTGGACATCAAGCCCACAGCCGCGGGAGACCACTTCTGAAAAGGAGACTTCTTGCTTCTGATTCGCCATATCTAAAGGATTAAAGGATTTATACTG
>NZ_BAACAN010000054.1:0-1212 GCF_054687055.1 Segatella asaccharophila
TATTTCGTACTGCCCTGCAGGAAGACAAAACCACTGATTGAGGGTTTCTCTATCTTTTTGACGCCATGTCTGGCTTTCTCATAAAAAACGGACCGATGGACAAAGCAGCGGCAACTCCCATCTTTGTTCACTTCGGCCTCAAACTTTTCTACTTTCTTATTATGGATCGACAGATAGCCCCACGAAGTGGAATCCTCTGCCCATTCCTGACTGATGTTTTCTTCTTCTGAAGACATTCTTTTTATACCTTGACCCGACTGTCCGTCAGACCAAGTAACGTGTTTGCCCTTTGGAAAACAACTGTTTTCGTCGGCTATAGTCGGGGTTACAGTACCATCCAGTTTCACAGCTTCCCTGATTATTTTATGTCCTTGCCGGCTGCCATCTCCGATGGTGCCAGCGTATTCGAAAATACCAAAGTTTTATTTGCCATACTCGTATCTTTTATACTCGTAATCAACTATCTTTCAGGCTCATAGCCTGTACGTAACAACGCCTTTACTCTTTGTAAAACAGGGTATATTCTGTTTGTTCTTATCAATCAATAACTTATAAAATCAAAGATTAACGGATTTGGCAAACATCAGTGAAGAATTTTTCTGTTTTTGAAAGAAAATGGATGAAAAACTACCCGAAATCATGGAAAAAATGTATCTTTGCAATGTAATGATACTTTTACAAAGAGAATAGAGACACATTTGTAAAACATTTTATCAATCAAGAGCAACAGTCTGCCCTATTCCCTTCATTTTACCGTTATTTCCCACAATCCGACTCGTTTTCCGGTTTCTTTCCATTCCAGACTATTATAGAAGATGAATACAGAAAAAAGGAAAAGAGGCGCACTGCCCGGTTATCGATTTCAAACCGGGAAACCAAAATCATTGACGTAACTTCATCAAAAAAGGATGTGCATTTGAACACATCCTCCCCGATTCTTACAGCCTATCCGACTACGGATGAAAAAAGCAGTTGGTTTCAGCACTTCCTTCTCACGCTTCTGATAATCTTCCAGTTGGCCCGATTGATCTGAGAGGTATCAATAGAGTTCAAATAAATCTGCGTGGTCCTATAAGAGTTATGTCCCATGCCCTCGCTGATCACGGCAATGGAAACGTCCATGTTGCGAGCGATGCTGGCCCAGGAATGACGGGCCACGTAAGTAGTAAGCGGGATCCTCAGTCCGATCCGGTCCCCTATTTTCTTCAGGTT
>NZ_BAACAN010000055.1:0-1209 GCF_054687055.1 Segatella asaccharophila
CACCTTACGGCGGCAGTCTCTCCAGTGTGCCCAGCTTTACCTGATGGCAACAGGAGACAGGGGTTGCGCTCGTTATGGCACTTGAGCCGACACCTCACGGCACGAGCTGACGACAACCATGCAGCACCTTCACAGACTTCCCGAAGGACTGCGGCGTCTCCGCCGCATTAGTCTGCAATTCAAGCCCGGGTAAGGTTCCTCGCGTATCATCGAATTAAACCACATGTTCCTCCGCTTGTGCGGGCCCCCGTCAATTCCTTTGAGTTTCACCGTTGCCGGCGTACTCCCCAGGTGGGATGCTTAATGCTTTCGCTTGGTCCCGCGGCCCGAAGGCCGCAGAACGGGCATCCATCGTTTACCGTGCGGACTACCAGGGTATCTAATCCTGTTTGATACCCGCACTTTCGAGCTTCAGCGTCAGTCGCGCTCCCGCAAGCTGCCTTCGCAATCGGGGTTCTTCGTGATATCTAAGCATTTCACCGCTACACCACAAATTCCGCCTGCGTCGTGCGCCCTCAAGCCCGACAGTTCGCGCTGCAGTCCAGTGGTTGGGCCACTGTATTTCACAGCACGCTTGCCGGGCAGCCTACGCTCCCTTTAAACCCAATAAATCCGGATAACGCCCGGACCTTCCGTATTACCGCGGCTGCTGGCACGGAATTAGCCGGTCCTTATTCCAAGGGTACTTGCAATGAATGACAAGTCACTCACTTTACTCCCCTTCAAAAGCAGTTTACAACCCATAGGGCCGTCATCCTGCACGCTACTTGGCTGGTTCAGGCTTCCGCCCATTGACCAATATTCCTCACTGCTGCCTCCCGTAGGAGTTTGGACCGTGTCTCAGTTCCAATGTGGGGGACCTTCCTCTCAGAACCCCTACTGATCGTCGGTTTGGTGGGCCCTTGTCCCGCCAACTGCCTAATCAGACGCATCCCCATCTTCAAGCGATGAATCTTTCGTCCTCCTCTGATGTCTTCCGAGGACCACATAGGGTATTAATCTTTCTTTCGAAAGCCTGTTCCCTGCTTGAAGCCAGGTTGGATACGCGTTACTCACCCATTCGCCGGTCGACGACTGCGCCAAGCAAGCTTGGCGCCCGTTTCCCCTCGACTTGCATGTGTTAAGCCTGTAGCTAGCGTTCATCCTGAGCCAGGATCAAACTCTCCATTGTATAATGGTTCTCCTCCGCATCCCTTACAGGACACGGGG
>NZ_BAACAN010000056.1:0-1032 GCF_054687055.1 Segatella asaccharophila
ATACCCGTTGGCGGAATTAATTTAGAGCATACTTGATTTTCCCAATGGGCTTCCCGTTGACATAATTGATGTATTGAAGGAAAGTCTGTGCACTGATTTTTCCGATGATTCTTGTAAACAATCCATCTGTTTCCTTGGCATAGTTCCTTATAATCATAAACTGGTCTGTAAGTTGCGAAAATATAGTTTCGATTCGTTTTCTGGCCTTGGCAAACGGAACAAATATCGGTTTTCTGTCCTTCTGGTTTTTGCGATAGGGACATTCCAGCCTGATGTGTGCCGTCTCGAAGAGGTCAAGCTGTATATCTGCAGAAAGATACCCCTTGTCACCTATAATATTACAATCGTGATAGACCTGTCTGACATCCTGGAGATAGTTGATGTCATGGACGCTGGCTTTCGAAAGGTCGTAGGAGTGAATAACACCGCTCAGTCCACACAAGGCATGGAGCTTGTATCCATAATAATAAACTTTCTGAGAGGCACAGTAGCCGAAGTCAGGAGCTTTTTCAAAGCTGGTCCTTCCCATTTTACAGCGTCTGCCACGTGCCGGCCGACAAACTTCAACAGGCCTGGAGTCTATACAGAAATAATCCTCTCCTCCATCTATTCTGCCGGCTATCAGTTTGCGGATTTCCTCACACAGACTGCCGGTTGTCTTCCTTCGGTCATTGAACTGACGACGGGAGATCAAATTCGGTATTTCTGACTTGCAGTCCTTCAGTTTATGGGAAAAAAGCCAGCTCTCACTGTCTATTCCTTCCGATTCTGCCGCAAGGCTCAGAGCAATAACTTCCAGATCTGAGAATCGGGGTAACGGTCCCGGACGGCGGATATTTCCTCTCTCATTTACAAGATTTCCTGAGAATTGTTTGCATATCTCGAGAAATTTGACGAACTTTACATACAGGTTGCACATACAATGATTAAATAGCTTAAAGATTTTTGAACACTCTAAGTTACTAAAAATCAGCGATATGTGCAACTTTTTAGACATGTTTATTCTTGAAATTTAATTCCGCCAACGGGTAA
>NZ_BAACAN010000057.1:0-917 GCF_054687055.1 Segatella asaccharophila
AAATATGCCTATCAACTGGTAGGGTATGACAAAGACTGGAAATACTGCCGTGACGGTGCCCACCGGGCGATCTATCAGAACCTGCCATGGGGCACCTATCATCTGAGGCTGCGTGCGGCTGACCACTATGGCCAGTGGCAAAACCTGCCATACGATATAGAAGTGAAGATCCTCCCGCCGTGGTATGCCACCTGGTGGGCCTTCCTGTTCTACCTCGTCCTCCTCGCCCTCGCCGTCTATGGAGGCATCGACTGGTACAAGAGGCACCTCAACACGAAAAACCGGCTGCAGATGGCGGTTGTCTTCACCAATATCACCCATGAGCTCCTTACCCCGCTCACGGTCATCTCTGCCACGGTCGAAGACCTGCAGGACAGGGCCCCGCAGTTCAAGAAGCATTATGAGAACATCCAGAGTAACATCTTCCGGCTGACCTACCTCCTGCGGCAGATCCTGGAAGTGAGGAAATCGCAGTCCGGGCAACTGAAACTGCTGGTGTCCAGGGGAGACCTGGCTTTGACGGTCAGGAAGATCTGCGAGAACATCCGGCCGATGGCTCTGAAGGACCATATCCGGCTGACCCTTCAACTCCCGGAGGAGGGAGTGCCGGCATGGTTTGATGCTGACAAAATAGACAAGATCCTGTATAACCTGGTATCCAATGCCATCAAATATGACCATGAAGGCGGCCAGGTGACCGTCTCCCTGGAAATCAGCAACGGACAGGCGAGGCTGCAGGTCAGCGATGACGGTATCGGGATGTCAGGGGACAAGCTCAGGCATCTCTATACACGGTTCCTTGACGGTGATTACCGCAGGATGGGGACCTTCGGGACGGGCATAGGCCTCTCGCTGACCCATGACCTGGTACTGCTCCACCATGGCCGCATCGACTGCCGGAGCACGGAGGGAAAGGG
>NZ_BAACAN010000058.1:0-886 GCF_054687055.1 Segatella asaccharophila
TCAGAGAGGTCGCCCCTATTGATGCAAACAAATAATAGTACTCCCCATGTTTATGGATCATCGTACCTTCCAGCAAAGAATGATTATAATCATACGTATCCACGGTGATCTGATGGATCCCGGTACCCGGTTTTATACTCAGTCCGTCATCCGTCAGTTCATAAGCCCATATTCCAAAAGCGCTTCCCCAGAATATATATTTATGCCGACCATCATTATAAAAGCAGGGATCAATACTGTTCATTACATTTGCCTTACGAGCATTGACCAATTCATCATGGTCCCTATAAGGTCCCGTGATCCGATCAGCCGTAGCGACGCCTATGCCCGTTTTCCAGCCATCCCCTACATTATTTGACCCCGCATAGTATAGATAATACTTTCCCTTGACGTTATCCAATTCCCCTGCCCATACAGCTCCGCCAGGAAGCCAGGATGGAGATGCGGACAACATCTGCCCTTGATAGGTCCATTTTTTAAAATCAGCCGTCGAAAGGATACCCGATCCGGAAACCACATAGAACCGACCATTCCCGTCACGCATCCAGGAAGGATCAGGCCATGCAGAAGAATACACCGGATTACAGACCATTGTCGCTGATTTTAATGAAATATGGCCCGAAAGTACATCCTTCTTATTCGTTCCAACGACTTTGAAAAGAAGGTCATAACCTGTTGAATCCGTAAAGCCCAGTGTCTTAAGAGCTTTCACCATGGCCCTCTCGCTGATAGAAAGGGTATGAACATCATGATCCACGATGCTCCCGAGTGTCAGAGAAACCGTTTTCGCATTAAAAACATCCGATAGGACAATCTGATACTTACGTGCTCTATTTCCAGGCCACCTTAATGTTACGACAGTAGTGTCCCGTGGGTGAAGCCATCC
>NZ_BAACAN010000059.1:0-777 GCF_054687055.1 Segatella asaccharophila
CACGTTCGCTGGAACCTTACTACAAGATTAACGGGGATCGCCTTGAACGGTCATACAAGGATTATCTGAGCGACTTCCGGCAATGGGAGCAGAAGCCTCATGCATCCGACTGGATATTACTGGAGAAGAATATGGGTCCCAGGCTAAGCATAGACGAGACATCCCTGCAGGAAGACCTGTTCACGATCCTGTCCAACAAGGATGGCCATGGGAGACGCGGAACAGTGATTGCAGCCGTACGGGGGACGAAGGCATCGGAGGTAATCCGTATCCTCATGCAGATACCACAGGAGAAGCGTATTGAGGTCAGGGAAGTGACCATGGACTTCTCCGACAGCATGTATTCCATCGTGAGTGCAGTCTTTCCTAATGCGACAATAGTGATCGACTGTTTCCATATCATCAAGCGATGCGGTGACGCGGTGGAAGAAATCCGTCTCCGCAGCAAGCGTGAGGCAATAAAGGATCAGCGTAAAAGACAGGCGGAGTTCAGAAACAAACTTGAGCAAAGGGTGAAGCAGCGTAAATACTATCGCAAAAAACATCCCAGGAGGTATAAAGGCAGAAAGCGTGGCAGGAAGCCTGTGAGACTCAATGGGCGCTTTAAGCCGGAGATACTTGACAACGGCGATACCGGAGTCGAGCTGCTCACAAGAAGCCGGGGACTACTGAGGGTAAGCAGAAACAACTGGAGCGATACACAGAAGATCAGGGCCGGATTGCTCTTCTCTTTATACCCAAAGATAAAAGAAGCGTATAACCTTGTCGACAGCCTCA
>NZ_BAACAN010000060.1:0-777 GCF_054687055.1 Segatella asaccharophila
TGAGGCTGTCGACAAGGTTATACGCTTCTTTTATCTTTGGGTATAAAGAGAAGAGCAATCCGGCCCTGATCTTCTGTGTATCGCTCCAGTTGTTTCTGCTTACCCTCAGTAGTCCCCGGCTTCTTGTAAGCAGCTCGACTCCTGTATCGCCGTTGTCAAGTATCTCCGGCTTAAAGCGCTCATTGAGTCTAATTGGCTTCCTGCCACGCTTTCTGCCTTTATACCTCCTGGGATGTTTTTTGCGATAGTATTTACGCTGCTTCACCCTTTGCTCAAGTTTGTTTCTGAACTCCGCCTGTTTTTTACGCTGATCCTTTATTGCCTCACGCTTGCTGCGGAGACGGATTTCCTCCACCGCGTCACCGCATCGCTTGATGATATGGAAACAGTCGATCACTATTGTCGCATTAGGAAAGACTGCACTCACGATGGAATACATACTGTCGGAGAAATCCATGGTCACTTCCCTGACCTCAATACGCTTCTCCTGTGGTATCTGCATGAGGATACGGATTACCTCCGACGCCTTCGTCCCCCGTACGGCTGCAATCACTGTTCCGCGTCTCCCATGGCCATCCTTGTTGGACAGGATCGTGAACAGGTCTTCCTGCAGGGATGTCTCGTCTATGCTTAGCCTGGGACCCATGTTTTTCTCCAGTAATATCCAGTCGGATGCATGAGGCTTCTGCTCCCATTGCCGGAAGTCGCTCAGATAATCCTTGTATGACCGTTCAAGGCGATCCCCGTTAATCTTGTAGTAAGGTTCCAGCGAACGTG
>NZ_BAACAN010000061.1:0-772 GCF_054687055.1 Segatella asaccharophila
TCTCCTGCAGCCGCCTGCAGTCAGGAGCATCCTTGTCCCTGCATTTGCAGAACTGTTTCCTGCGGTCTGACGCCTTCAGGCCATAGTCACCTTTCCTGCCTTTCTCACGATGAAGGGAAAAGTCTATGGGCAATGTACTCTTTCCGTCAAAATAGGCCAGCAGCAGAAGCTTGTAACCAAGTACACAACGACCGGCAACATGATCAAACACCTTACTGATGCGCTCCATAGCCATACCAAGTTTCTCCAGTGTTGTATCGTCGATGATAAAACAGGTTGACGAATGCTCTGCTTACGCCTTTTCACGACGGACTATTGACTCAAAGCGCATGCCTATGCCCAGCAATAGACGACGCCAGTCCATCGAGCTGCGGGACATCATGCGATAATAGCAGTTCTTGCCGGTATCGAGCAGATCATAGAAGCTCTTCTTGTAGATGGAATGAATGCTTTCGCCGTTGATACGGAACAGGCACAGTGACAAGATCAGCTGAACCGCCGATATGCCACCTTGTTTCTCCAAAGACAGGCGATGCAGAAGATGCCCCAGACCAAAATGGACAAAATATGTCATGATATCCTCTTCTACGTTATTTTTAACACTCAGAAGTTTGCTCAACTCATGGAAATTGGTTATTTTTGTATGCATAAAAGTTTCTTAATAAAAAGCGTTATTTGTTTGATTGATACTACAAATTTACAACTTTTTTGCGAGAAACTTTTATTTTTACAGTACTGTTTTTAGCCTATTTTATGGGGTGGGAAACTTCAG
>NZ_BAACAN010000062.1:0-750 GCF_054687055.1 Segatella asaccharophila
GAGGAAGGTGGGGATGACGTCAAATCAGCACGGCCCTTACGTCCGGGGCTACACACGTGTTACAATGGCCGGTACAGAAGGATGGTGCCCCGCAAGGTGCATCGAACCTGAAAAACCGGTCCCAGTTCGGACTGGGGTCTGCAACCCGACCCCACGAAGCTGGATTCGCTAGTAATCGCGCATCAGCCATGACGCGGTGAATACGTTCCCGGGCCTTGTACACACCGCCCGTCAAGCCATGAAAGCCGGGAGTGCCTGAAGTCCGTGACCGCGAGGATCGGCCTAGGGCAAAATCGGTAATTGGGGCTAAGTCGTAACAAGGTAGCCGTACCGGAAGGTGCGGCTGGAACACCTCCTTTCTGGAGAGGTGCCGCGGAAGTTTATTTTTTCAGGAGCCGGTTCACCCCGTCCCTCATCCGTTCAATTTCGTTACGCGAAGAAAGTCCTGTCTGTTTTTTTAGATATTTCGAGAGAAGGAAGGAAGCCGGGCGCACAGAAGTCCCCCGGGACAGCTGGTGAAAGAGAAGCCGGACGGCCGACCGAGTCCTATAGCTCAGTTGGTTAGAGCGCCACACTGATAATGTGGAGGTCGGCAGTTCAAGTCTGCCTGGGACTACCTGAAAGAGAAAGAGCCTCCCCCGCCGGGCATGGCGGGACGAAGGGGGATTAGCTCAGCTGGCTAGAGCACCTGCTTTGCAAGCAGGGGGTCAACGGTTCGAATCCGTTATTCTCCACGAAAAGGGCGTCCCC
>NZ_BAACAN010000064.1:0-632 GCF_054687055.1 Segatella asaccharophila
GACAACAGTTTACTGTTACTACCTGTCAAAAACACCTCGCAGTCCAGACTCGGATCCTGTGACAAAGAATCAACTATCTTCTCCCATCCCTTTAAGTTCTGAATCTCATCTAGAAACAACCAGGTTTTTTTATTCGGATTAATTTCCTTGCAATAGATTTCAAACAGATCCATTAAATCACCTGGAGTTTGAAGAAACTGATAGCAATAGAATTCCTTGTTAATGTATAATATTTGCCTAGGCTCTATGATATGATCACGCATTAAGGCTGAGATCATCTGCCGCATCACATAACTCTTTCCTGACCGTCGCTGCCCCGTAATCACTTTAATAACCCGATTACCGGTAAAGGGCAATATTTTCTTTAAATAGTATGAACGTATTACGCCATTGTCAAATTGAGTACCACTCCAGTAGTTTAACTTCGCGATTTTCTCTAATCTATTGTCCATATTTCTTTTTATTTTTCACAAATATACAACAACAAATTCAAACACATTATAAAAAAGTCACATTTTCTCTTGAAAATTCAAATACATTTCATTTTTCAGATATCAGAAAACCCCTTTCATAGAATAACGTGACTATCCCAGAGAAGCGTTGTCAGATTTGAAGGCGGTTAACTAAACTAA
>NZ_BAACAN010000065.1:0-587 GCF_054687055.1 Segatella asaccharophila
TACCTCCGTATGCTCCGGAGCCTCTACAACAAGGGTGTGGATCATGGCTATGCTCGGTATGTCCGTGGCCTCTTTCACGATGTCTATACCGGTGTAGACATCAGGCATAAGAAAGCATTGCCAAGAGTGGATCTCCGGACCTTACTGTTCAAGGACCCGGGCACGGAGGACTTACGGCGGACGCAGTACACCGCCCGCCTTTCTTATGAGTTGTGCGGAATGCCCTTTGTGGACCTTACACATATCCGCAAGTCTGACATTTCTGATGGAACGCTCGAATATCACCGGATGAAGACGGGCACCACGGTAAGGGTCCGCCTCCTCAGGCCTGCTCTCCAGACTTTGTCCTGGCTGCGAAGGAATACTGGGAGGACAGACGGGCGGAAAGATTCCGGCTTGTTGCACCTGTTCAGTTGTTCTCATAGTTTTCGGAGCAGTAAAGGCTATATGGAATATCAGGCCGCTCTTCGCCGTTATAATGCCCATCTCAAGAAACTGGGCAGGAAACTGGGAATCAAGGAAGACGTTTCATCCTATACGCTGCGTCATTCCTGGGCCACGGCAGCTAAGAAAACGGGAGCTCCAGT
>NZ_BAACAN010000066.1:0-569 GCF_054687055.1 Segatella asaccharophila
ATTTGTATCGTATCCAAAACGACCAAAGAAACTAAGTCCCTTGGTAATAAAACCTAAATCCTGATTAAGGTTTAAAGTCAACTGAATCTTGTTTTTCCAAGTTTCTGCATATCCCTCCTGAGTGGCATAAACCCACGGATTTGTCCGGAAACCAGTCCCTTGAGCCTGGTAATAACCATTTGAAAATTTTACCGGAACAATAGGAATCTGCCCTAACAATGATGTCCAAATATCACCTGCTGCCGGCCTATTCTGGGCATCCAGAGACCCAGAAACGCCCAAGCTTAACAAGGTTGTTTTTGTAATATTGACATCTGTATTCATCCGGTAATTCCAACGATGATAGTCCGCATTAGTATTATGCTCCTTCTTAAGATCCTTATCCACCCTATAGATACCCGATTCATCCACATAACTTCCAGATAAGAAATAACGGGCAAGAGAACCACCCCCACTGACACTCATATTTGCACGATAAGTAGGAGCACCCTTCTTAAGAAGCAACTTCATCCAGTCGGTATTCGCATACAAATCCGGATCCAGTCCAGATTTAAACAGATTAATATCAC
>NZ_BAACAN010000067.1:0-547 GCF_054687055.1 Segatella asaccharophila
TCTGAACACCCTTGGAAATTTTCATCGGTGCCGTCAACTTGATATTCTCGACGGACTGGCCGATCATCACCTCATAGACTCCAGGATCCAGTACCCAGCTGTTGGTGACTGCATCAAAAGAGGCCAGGTCCATAGGACGGAAGGTCAGCGTCAGGGTCTGCGACTCTCCAGGCTGAAGATTACGGGTCTTGGCAAATGCCTTCAATTCCTTCTTTGGTTTCTCCAGCGTCCCCTTGGGAGCCGAGACATAAAGCTGGGCCACTTCCCTGCCCGCTACCTTACCGGTATTCGTCACCGTTACGACTGCCTTACAAACTGATTTCCCATAGCGTACTTTCAAGCCGCTCAACGAGAAGGTCGTATAGGACAAACCATAGCCAAAAGGATAAGAGACCGGTTTGCCAAATGTGTCAAAATAACGGTATCCAACCCATATCCCCTCATCATACTTAGTATAGCCTATCGTTGACTTGTTCTTGTCAAAAACCCCTCCATTATCATTCTGAGGGAAGTTTTTCGATGACGGAACATCCTCATAAGCTACCGG
>NZ_BAACAN010000068.1:0-544 GCF_054687055.1 Segatella asaccharophila
TTACAGCAATATTATCAGGATTAGTCTCAAAATTACTCCCATTAATAAAGAAACGGGTTCGGGACCCGCCTCCACTAGGGGTAAAATCCGTAAATGTCACAGCCTCCTTGGGATTATAGCCTGTAACAGTGTTGGTATCTGAACAGCCATAAAACAAAAGGCCGAACAGATACATTAAAAGAAATGTTTTTCTATTCATGTTATAAGATTTAGATAATATAAGTACACTCGTTCACTCTTAAATATCAAAATAGAATGACTAATTGATATGAATTCTTGTCTTCGATTTTGGTTAATATTAAAGTTTTTATTTCTTTATAAAAGGAATTTGTGACATTTTCTCAGGGCTTCCACCTGAAACATAAGGCCATCCGTTTTTATCCCATTTCACTTGACTAAGCATCAAGTCCCTTCCATCTCCTGTACTTCTGACATAACCATGATAAAACATCCAGTCCTGACCAGCATCATCCTGCACAATGCCCGAATCATGCCCGTTACCCACAAAATAGGAATTAGCATTGATCAACACATCATACTTGTT
>NZ_BAACAN010000069.1:0-503 GCF_054687055.1 Segatella asaccharophila
TTCTCCAGTAATATCCAGTCGGATGCATGAGGCTTCTGCTCCCATTGCCGGAAGTCGCTCAGATAATCCTTGTATGACCGTTCAAGGCGATCCCCGTTAATCTTGTAGTAAGGTTCCAGCGAACGTGCCGTCACCGGGGATGTATCCAAGACGTTCTTTTAAAAAATCCGCAAACTCCTTCGAGTAGCGGGTCCCTGTCACAGCCAGCGGATAGACATTCATGACGACGTTATGCCCGTCGGGAGAAGTCCATCTCCGGCGACGGATATGAAGGACTACCTTCTTGTCACGGATTGGAAAGTCGTTGACTAGAGCCGGCTCCGTGAAACCATTGGGACGAAGTTCCTGCAGGGACTCTTCACCGGACTTCCGGTTGTCCCGCTCATCAAGATATACATGCAGGATACCGGTGTACACATTCTTTTTAGAGATCTTCAACTTCTCTTCTTCTACCTTTACAAGGTCAAACCAGTCAAGTATACCTTCCGGAAGAAGGAAACTTG